>OMVI01000004.1 GCA_900314455.1 uncultured Prevotella sp.
GGTTTGGGTTCATCGTATTATGTTCGATGGCTATTCGTAAACATCCAAACCGTGTGTAAGAAGAAAACCTTGAAAACATCCGTTTCATCTGTATCATTCGATGTTAGATAATAAAGCCTCTTTGCGTTTTTATCCTTTGCAAGGACGAGCGTACTGCCACAAGCCCCGTCCCTGCTGTTGCTTGTCAAATCTTTAAGCAACAAAATCATTTTGCAAAGCCATGTCTTGGGCAAAGTAAGTACCTTTGCAACAGTTGAAACAATAAGCAATAAACCAATCATTACGACTTGAAAATATGCGGAAAAATTATCTTTTTAAAACCCTGCTGGCACTGATAGTTGCCTTTGCCGGTACCGTTGATGTTGCTGCCGACAACTGGCCCGACGGCACAAAGATAGATTCTTGGTTCGATAACACCACGAAAGTCGATGTCAACTTGCTCGGAAAGCAATACGTTGTCACAGATTACGGAGTAAAGAACGACTCGACGATTGTGCAGACCGAAGCCTTGCAGACTGTCATCGACAAGGCCGCTGCCGATGGCGGTGGTGTCGTCGTCATCCCGAAGGGAACATTCCTGAGTGGTTCGCTGTTCTTCAAGCCGAACACCCATTTGCATATCGTCGAGGGAGGAAAGCTGAAAGGCTCCGACCGCATTGCCGATTTCAAGATTCTTGAGACACGTATCGAAGGCGAGACATGCCAGTATTTCTCTGCGCTCGTCAATGCCGACAGTGTCAACGGGTTCACTATCACCGGCAAGGGAACCATTGACGGCAATGGCTACAACTACTGGAACGAATTCTGGATACGCCGCAAGTGGAATCCGCAGTGTACCAACAAGGATGCGCAGCGCCCGCGCCTTGTGTATATCTCCAATTCGTCGAATGTCACAGTGCAGGACGTTCACCTTGTGAACAGTCCGTTCTGGACCAACCACGTGTACAGCAGCGACCACGTACGCTACCTCGACTGCTACATCTATGCACCCACCTCGGGCGTGAAAGCTCCGAGTTCCGATGCCATCGACATTGATAAATGCCACGACTTCCTCATCGACGGCTGCTATATGAACGTCAACGACGATGCCGTTGTCCTCAAGGGGGGCAAGGGAACGTACGCCGATACGATGTCTGTCAACGGTCCCGTCGAGCGCGTCATAATACAGAACTGCCGCTACGATACCGTTCATGGCATGCTGACTCTGGGCTCTGAGAGCCTTCACGATAGCAATGTCATCCTTCGCAACTGCACCAGCCGCAACGCCAACCGTGTGCTTTGGCTGAAGATGCGCCCCGATACCCCGCAGCAATACGAATACGTCCGTGTCGAAGGCATTACCGGAAAGACACGCAGCTTCCTCGTTGTACGTCCGTGGACACAGTTCTTCAAGCCGCAGGAACGCAAGGACATGCCAGAGTCTTACTGTCGCCACATCACTATAAAGAACATCGACATGGATTGCCAGAACTTCTTCGATGTTGGCACCAGCGACAAGTACGACCTCTGCGACTTCACCTTTGAGCACATAAAGGTCACCGACGTGAAGAACGCTTTCGACCCCTCGCTCATCACCGACACAAAAGTTAAGGACGTCGTCATCAACGGTGTGAAGCGCTAGCCTGCATGTTCGGTTTGCTTCTGCGCCGCAGAAGCCCCACAACCATAAACCACAAAGCTATGAAAAGATTTGCATTCAAAATGTACCTGAAAGCCGGCTGCGAGAAAGAGTACGCCAAGCGCCACGCAGCCATCTGGCCTGAACTGAAGAAGATGATAAGCGAGGACCAGGGAGTGAGCAACTATAGCATCTTCTGGGATAAGGAGACCAACCTCCTCTTCGCCTATCAGGAGTGCTCCAAGGACACCAACAGCCAGGATACGACCGCCGTTGACCCGATAACACAGAAGTGGTGGGACATGATGGCAGACATCATGGACACCAATAAGGATAACTCTCCGGTCAGCATTCCTCTCGAAGAGCTGTTCCATATGGACTAAACAAAAATGACTGAAAGCATGAAACACAATTCGTCTGCAACGAAAGGCGGAGCCGCTTTCTTTGCCGTTGACCTCGGAGCAACCAGCGGACGCACCATCATTGGCACGCTTGCCGATGGCAAGATTGAACTGGAGGAACTGACACGCTTCGACAACAACCTCATCGAAACAGGCGGCCACGTCTACTGGGACATATTCGCCCTCTACAACGAGGTCATCCGTGGACTGAAACTCGTCGCTAAGCGAGGTGTCAGCATACAGAGCATCGGCATCGATACATGGGGCTGCGACTTCGTCTTCGTTGGCAAGGACGGTGCCCTGCTGCGAAATCCTATGGCCTATCGTGACCCGCATACCTTCGGAACAATGGAGCAGTTCTTCAGCGAACAGTTGCCAAAGGAAAATGTGTATGAGCTCACTGGCATCCAGTTCATGAACTTCAACTCCCTCTTCCAGCTGTATGCCATGAAGAAGGAAGGCAACAGTGCACTTGAGAATGCCGACAAAATACTTTTCGTTCCCGATGCTCTCAGCTATATGTTGACGGGAAAGGCAGTCTGCGAATACACCGTTTGCTCGACCAGCCAGATGTTGAATCCGGTGACGAAGGACATCGCCCCCGAACTACTCGACAGCCTCGGACTTGGCCGCAGTCAGTTTGGTCCGATGACAAACCCTGCCACCGTCATCGGCACACTTACAGAAGAAGTACAGAAATTGACAGGTCTCGGAGCCGTTCCGGTTGTCGCCGTTGCCGGTCACGATACCGCCTCGGCTGTCGCTGCTGTACCTGCAAAGGACGAGAAGTTCGCTTATCTCAGTTCCGGAACATGGAGTCTGATGGGCATCGAAAGCCGTAAGCCGATTATAAACAAGCGTTCCTACGACCTCAACTTCACCAACGAGGGTGGTATTGAAGGCACGACACGCTTCCTGAAGAATATCTGCGGAATGTGGATTTACGAATGCTGCCGTCGAGAGTGGAAGGCTTCGTGGAAACATGAGATGGGCGACATGGACAAGGAACTGTCGCATCAGGTTCTCCAGGCGAGTGCCAAGGCGCTGCCACCATCGAAGAGTATCATCAATCCAGACGATGCCTCGTTCGCCAATCCGCCGTCGATGCTTAAGGCAATAGAAAACTACTGCCGCGCCAACAACGAGCCGGTGCCACAGACCCGTGCAGAGTTCTGCCGCTGTATCTTCGACTCGCTTGCACTGCGCTATCGTCAGGTGTTCACGTGGCTTCGTGAGTTTGCCGACTTCGACATTACCACTCTCCACATAATCGGTGGCGGTTCGAAGAACGCTTTCTTAAATCAGCTCACCGCAAACGCATGTGGCGTCACCGTCATCGCCGGTCCGCAGGAGGGCACCGCAATAGGAAACATCATGCTTCAGGCTAAGGCTGCCGGTGCCGTCAGCGACATTTGGGAAATGCGCCGTATCATTGCCAACAGCATTGAGATGGAAGAATACAAGCCCGTTGAGGCTTTACAATAATATAATAGTAAATAAAGAACAAAACAATACCCCTAAAAACTCAAAAGCTATGAACGCAGAACTTATCAAGAAAAATTACGAAGAAGCCAAGGAACGCTATGCAGCCTTGGGAGTAGATACCGATAAAGCCATTGAAACACTTGAGAAAACACCTGTCTCCCTGCACTGTTGGCAGGCCGATGATGTTGTCGGTTTCGAGCGCAACGACGCCCTCAGCGGTGGCATAATGACGACGGGAAACTTCCCGGGACGTGCCCGCAACATCGACGAACTGCGCCAGGACATCGAGAAAGTACAGTCGATGCTTGCCGGAACATTCCGTCTGAACCTTCATGAGACCTACGGCGACTTTGGTGGAAAGTTCGTCGACCGTGATGAGGTAGAGCCGAAGCACTTCGAAAGTTGGATGCAATGGGCCAAGGAACACAACCTGAAACTCGACTTCAACTCTACAAGTTTCTCACATCCGAAGAGTGGTACGCTCTCGCTAGCTAACCCCGACGATGGCATCCGCAACTTCTGGATAGAGCATACGAAGCGCTGCCGCCGCATTGCTGAGGCTATGGGCGAGTATCAGGGTGACCCTTGCATAATGAATATCTGGGTTCATGACGGCTCGAAGGACTACACCACAGAGAAGTATCGCTATCGCAAGATTTTCAAGGAGAGCCTTGACGATATTATGAGTGAGAAGCTTCCGCACATGAAGACATGCCTGGAGGCAAAGCTCTTCGGTATCGGTCTTGAGGCATTCACCGTCGGCTCACACGACTTCGTTGCAGGTTATTGCGCCAAGAACAATATGATGTACACCCTCGATACTGGTCACTACGAGCCTACGGAGGACGTTAGCAATGCCGTATCGTCGCTCTTGCTGTTCGTGCCGGAGCTCATGCTGCATGTCAGCCGTCCAATGCATTGGGACTCAGACCACGTTACTCTTTTCGACGACAACACCCGCAACCTCTTCGCTGAGCTAGTTCGTGCAGGTCAGTTGCACCGCGCTCACATCGGACTCGACTATTTCGACGCTTCCATCGACCGCATCGGTGCATACATAATCGGTACTCGTGCGACACAGAAGGCTCTGCTCGCAGCATTCCTCGAGCCGCTTGATTTGCTCCGTAAGTACGAGGACAATGGTCAGTTGTTCCAGCGTCTCGCTATCCTTGAGGAAGAGAAGACACTTCCGTTCGGTGCCGTCTACGATTACTTCAACCTCAAAAACAACGTCCCTGTGGGCGAGAAGTACATCCCGGAAATTGAGAGGTATGAGCAGGAAGTAACGTTCCTGAGAAAGTAAAGGAAGAGCCCCTCTAAGCCTCCCCGCATGGGGAGGATGTTGAAATGATTAGTGCTTGTAACGCAAATCATTTCGGCATGGTCTTGACAGGGGCACAACATATTAAACACCCCCTCTGTTCGGAGGGGCTTGGGGAGGCTTCTATTTGCGATGGAAATACTAATAGGATTACTTATAATCGCTGTCGGCGCATTCTGCCAGTCGAGCTGCTACGTGCCGATAAACAAGATACGCGGCTGGAGTTGGGAAAGCTACTGGCTCGTGCAGGGTGTCTTTGCATGGCTCGTCCTGCCGTTCCTTGGTGCTCTGCTGGCTGTCCCGGAGGGACATTCGCTGAGCGAGCTGTTTGCTTCGGCTAATTGTTTCAACCTTTGGATGACAATCCTCTTCGGCGTGCTGTGGGGCGTTGGCGGTCTGACATTCGGACTGTCGATGCGCTATCTGGGTGTTGCTCTCGGTCAGTCGATTTCCCTTGGCACTTGCGCAGCTCTCGGAACGATATTGGGTCCGGTGCTTATCAACATCTTCTTCCCCGAGGAGAACGCGCTCAGTCAGCTCACGGCGTCTGTTATTGTGGGCGTTGTTGTCACGCTGCTTGGCATCGCCATTATCGGCTTCGCAGGCAAGATGAAGTCGGATATGCTGTCGGATGAAGAGAAGAAGGCTGCCGTCAAGGACTTCAACTTCCCTAAGGGCATTGCCATTGCGTTGCTTGCCGGCTTCATGAGCGGGTGCTTCAACGTCGGACTGGAGTTCGGAAAGGGTATTAACTTCGGTGATTTGACGCCCGATATGTTCAAGACCCTGCCTGCAACACTGTTTGTTACGGTTGGCGGTTTCTGCACGAATGCAGTCTATTGCCTATGGCAGAACCACAAGAACAACACATGGGCTGACTACGGAAAGGGACGTGTGTGGGGCAACAACCTTGTGCTCTGTTTCCTTGCAGGTGCACTGTGGTACAGTCAGTTCTTTGGCTTGGCACTAGGAAAAGGCTTCCTGACATCGTCGCCGACACTCATGACGCTGTCGTTCTGTATCCTTATGGCTCTTAATGTTGTGTTCAGCAACGTATGGGGCATTATCCTCAAGGAGTGGAAAGGTTGCAACAGCAAGACCATCGGTGTACTTATCACGGGCATTGTGGTCCTCATCATTGCGACGTTCCTGCCTCAGTTGATTGGGTGATGATGGATGATAGGATGATGGGATGATTGGTTGATGAGATGAAAGGCTGATGTATTAGTTAGGGATTTACGAAATAAAGATTACAAATACATAGAGAAATGAAAAGTATTTTAGAAGGAAGACCTGTCTTGAAGAAGGAGATTGACAAGGTCGCTGAGGTCGCCGGATACCTCTGGCAGAATGGTTGGGCAGAGCGAAACGGCGGTAACATCACGGTGAACATTACCGAATATGTTGACGACGAGATACGCACGATGCCCGCAATATCGGACGTTATTGAGATTGGAGAGACTCTGCCGCACCTCAAAGGACATTACTTCTTCTGCAAGGGAACGCAGAAGCGCATGCGCGACTTGGCTCGCTGCCCGATGGAAAACGGCAGTGTGATTCGCATATTGGACGATTGCAAGAGCTATGTCATCATCGCCGACAATCCCGTTATGCCGACATCGGAACTGCCTTCGCACCTTCTCGTCCACGATAAGCAGATTGAGCTTGGCTCAGGATATAACGCTACGGTGCACACTCACCCTATAGAACTGGTGGCAATGAGCCACAACCGTAAGTTCTTGGGTAAGGATGTTTTGACGAAGATATTGTGGAGTATGATTCCGGAGACAAAGGCTTTCTGTCCGCTTGGGCTCGGAGTGGTTCCTTATCAGGTACCTGGCAGTGTCGAGTTGGCACAGGCTACGCTCAAGGAACTTGCCGACTACGATGTCGTTCTCTGGGAGAAGCACGGTGTATTCGCAAAGGGCAAGGATGTCATGGATGCTTTCGACCAAATCGATGTGTTGTCGAAGAGCGCCAAGATATACATTGATGCGCGCTGCATGGGCTTCGAGCCTGAGGGCATGAGTGATGAGCAGATGTCCGATTTGACGCGTATCTTCCATCTTCCGAAGTAAGATGGTAATCTTTCAGTTGAGAGAAGTTACTATATAAGGCTTTAGTTTAGATAATAGAAAAATCCGTATCGACCTACAGTTGGTCAATACGGATTTTCTTTTTATTCATTTATTGTCTTATAATCTCATCATCCTATTCTCCAATCATCTCATCGTCCATCATTTCTTACTATCCTTCTGACGAATCTCAACACGGCGAATCTTGCCTGAGATGGTCTTCGGAAGCTCGTCGACGAACTCGATGCGGCGTGGGTATTTGTAAGGCGCTGTCTCGCGCTTGACGTGGTTCTGCAACTCCTTTATGAGTGCGTCGCCAGCCTTGTCCTTATATTCCTTCGACAGAACGATGGTCGCCTTGACGAGCATACCACGTACTGGGTCCGGGACTCCGGTAACTGCGCACTCCACAACGGCTGGGTGTGTCATCAGTGCACTTTCCACTTCGAACGGGCCTATACGATAACCAGAACTCTTGATGACGTCGTCGGCACGGCCAACGAACCAGTAATAGCCGTCCTCATCACGCCAAGCGAGGTCGCCGGTGTGGTAGAATCCATCGTGCCAAGCCTTCTTTGTCAACTCTTCGTCACGATAGTAGCCTTTGAAAAGACCGATTGACTTGCCGTCGCGGGTGTCGATGCATATCTCTCCCTTTTCTCCGTCCTCACACTCGGAACCGTCTGCTTTGAGCAGGTGGACGTCATATTGTGGGTTTGGCTTGCCCATGCTGCCCGGCTTCGGCTCAATCCATGGGAACGTGCCGAGCGTCATTGTGGTCTCTGTCTGACCGAAACCCTCATGCATTTTCAGACCCGTGAGTTTGTAGAACTTGTCGTAGACGGCAGGCTCCAGTGCTTCTCCGGCTGTCGTACAGTACTTCAGAGAACTTAAATCATACTTCGAGAAGTCCTCTTGTATCATGAAACGATATATCGTAGGAGGCGCGCAGAAAGAGGTGACGTGGTATTTCTCCATTGCTCGCATAATCTTCTCTGCCGTAAACTTCTCATGGTCGAATACAAAAACGGTAGCTCCGGCGAACCACTGACCGTACAACTTGCCCCAAACAGCTTTGCCCCAGCCCGTGTCTGCGACAGTTAAGTGAATGCTGTTTGCACCCAAATTGTGCCAGAAAACACCCGTTGTCAGGTGCCCGAGAGCATAGAGGTAATCGTGGGCGACCATCTTCGGCTCGCCACTGGTGCCACTGGTGAAGTACATCAGCATTGTGTCCTCGTTGTCGTTGACAAAGTCCGGACGGTGGAACTCTGGTGCCTTCGGCCATTCCTCGTGCCAGTCGTGGAAGCCTTCAGGTATCGGATGCTTGCCGACCTGTGCCATTGAGTTGACGGCAATGAGAACTTTCACGGTCGGACTCTCCGGCATTGCGTTCTTAATCTGTGTTGTGACATACTCGTCGTTGGCACAGATTATAGCCTTTACGGAAGCTCGCTGATTGCGGTATTCTATATCCTTCGATGTCAGCATGTGAGTGGCAGGGATGGCAATTGCGCCAATCTTGCACAGTCCCATCATCGAAAGCCACCACTGGTAGTGACGTTTGAGGATGAGCATGACCTTGTCGCCACGGCCGATACCAAGGCTTTCGAAGTAGGCTGCCGTGCGGTCGGTTTGCTCCTTGAACTCCTTGAAGGTCGTCTTGACTTCCTCTCCGCGCTCACTTGCCCATATCAGGCAAACCTTGTCGGGCTCTTCTTCGGCCCAAGCGTCCATGACGTCGTACGCGAAATTAAACCTTTCCGGTATCTTGAAATGCAGATTCTGCTTGAAATCTTCCTCTGAAGTAAACTTAGTCTGTGTTAAAAATCTTTCTATCATAATACCTTTGTCTTAGAAAATAATAGCCAGGAACGTCACCGTCTTGCCGTCGAGGGCACGCATGCAGTGAGGTTGTGTAGAGTCGAAGATAATGCTGTCGCCCTTGTCAAGTGTCAGAACCTTGTTGCCAATGGTAAGTTCCATGCGTCCACCGAGCACCATGTCGAACTCCTGACCTGGGTGCGAGTTCTTCTGAAGGAATGTGTCGTCGGGCTTCGGGTCCACCTTCACGATGAACGGGTCTGCCTTTCTGCCGCGGAAACCACTTGCGAGGCTTTGGTACTGGTATGCCTTGCGGCGCTCAACGCTCAGTCCCTTGCCACGACGGGTAAGGAAATAACTGCTCATGTGGGGCTCCTCGCCGAACATCAGTGCGTCCAGTTCAACGCCGTATGCCTTCGCAATCTTCTGCAAAGTACTTACTGAAAGCTCGGTTTCGCCGGCTTCCATCTGCTCGTATTTCTCCTTCGTGACGCCACAAGCTTGTGCAACCTCGTCGACGGTGAGGTCAAGTGCGTCGCGCAAGCCTTTTAGACGTTCGCCAATCTGTTTAATTGCTTCTTCCATAATGCATAAGAATATTTGGCGCAAAAGTACAACTTTTTTGTGAAAAAGGCGAAGATACGTTTGCTTTTTCACTTCATTAGCTTACTATTAATAAGATAAATCAAAAAAGAAAGGGCGCCGGCAACTTCCTGCCAACGCCCCTAATATTATCAAGGAATTTAATTCTTCACTCTTCCCTCTTAGTTCTTCTCTACACAGGAAGCGAATTCTTCCCTCTTCGTTCTTCCCTCTTCACTTATCAAACTCCCGCCTTCAGTCCACGGATGACTGCTGAGGTGAAGCCTGCATGCTCCATTTCGTTGAGGCCCTTGATAGTCACACCGCCTGGAGTTGTTACCTGGTCGATTGCTGCTTCAGGATGTTGTCCGGTCGACTGGAGCAACTCCACGGCGCCTTTGACAGTCTGAAGAACAATCTTCTCAGCGTCGGAAGCCTTAAAACCGAGTTCCACACCGCCTTCAACTGATGCACGGATGTAACGCATTGCGTAGGCTATTCCGCAACTAGCGAGTGTCGTTCCGGATGGCAACAGACGTTCCTCGGTGACGAGTGAACCGCCAAGTTCATCGAAAATCTTTTTCACTTTCTTCGTCTGAGCTTCCGAAGCACCTACCGGAACGATGAATGTCATCGACTCCTTCTGCGCTATTGCAATGTTCGGAATTACGAGGAAGTAAGGTATGATGCCGTCTTTGCGGTCGTTGAGCCATTCGTTCAGCTGTGCCGATTTTATCCCGGCGGCAATCACGATTAGAAGTTGATGCTCATAGTCGAGTACATCCTTAATCTCATCTATTACCGATTCAACGAGCCATGGCTTAACAACCACGGTCACAATGTCAGAGCCCTGCGCTGCAACGACATTCTCGCTGGTAACGCTTGCGCCCTTCTTGGCAAAGTGCTCGAGCTTCCTCTCGTCCGGGTCGGCTACCGTTATGTCAGCCGGCTGGAATGTTTCACCTTTCAGCAGGCCCTCAACGAGCGAACCGCCCATGGCGCCTGCGCCTATAACTGATATCTTCATATATTGTTGTATTTTTAAAGTCTGATTCCTATTTTATATCCTGCCCATACTGCCAGCATACCGATGATAAGGCTGGTGGCGAGATATGCGATGAATGTCAGCGGCAGTTGCTGAGACAGAAGTCCGTCGCTCTCCTTCATAAAGGTCGAGAATGTGGTGAAACCGCCGCACAGTCCCGTCGTCAGAAGCAACCTTGCGGATGGTGACATCCAACCTTCTGTAGCGGGAATAGCAGAGAAAAAGCCTATCAGCAGGCAACCTACGATGTTCACCGTGAACGTTCCGAGCGGGAACGGAGTAGCAACAAGAGCCGTCATAGCCTTCGATACGATGTACCGCAAGCCTCCGCCGAGTCCTGAGCCGATAAATACGAGCATGAATTCTTTCATTGTTTTCGAGTCAATTGATGGAATTTAAGCAAGCCGTTTGCCAACGGATGCGATGTCTGTATCTACCTTTCTTACTCAGCGTTGGAGTCTGCTGGATAGTTGTCGAGGACCTTCTTCAACCTGTAAAGGAAGTCGTCGACATCCGATTTCGTAAGAATGAGAGGCGGAAGGATACGCAGAACGTTCGTGCCGGCGCCTCCCGTGAAGCAGTGCTGCTCGTAGATAAGCTTCTTGCGGACCTCTCCCTGCGGTATGTCCATTTCCACTCCGACCATCAATCCACGTCCGCGTACATCCTTGATGTGCGGCTCCGACTGCTGTAGCTTTTTCAGTTGCTCTATCAGATAAGTGCCTACCGTGTTGGCATTCTCGACCAAGTGCTCCTTCTCGAACACATCGAGGACAGCCAATGCAGCAGTGCAGGCGAGGTGGTTGCCGCCGAACGTAGTGCCCAGACGACCGAAGACAGGCTTGAACTCAGGTGAAATGAGCACACCGGACATTGGAAAACCGTCGCCGATACCCTTCGCTACGGTTATCAAGTCAGGCTTGATGCCGAGCCACTGGTGGGCAAAGAACTTACCGCTACGACCGTAACCGCATTGTATCTCGTCGGTGATGAGATACGTGCCGTACTTCTTGCAAGCCGCAGCAAGTCCCTGTGCGAACTCCTTGCTGACAACATTGCAACCGCCAACGCCCTGAATGCATTCTATGATACACGCACAGACATCACCCTTGGCAAGCTCTTTCTCCCACGGCTCCAGCTCATTTAGCGGCAGGAAAGTTACATGGTCGTTGTCGTTGATAGGTGCGACAATCTTCGGATTGTCGGTCACCTCGACAGCCAGCGACGTACGTCCGTGGAATGCTTTGTCGATAGCGAGTACCCGTTTGCGCCCATTCTGGAACGAAGCAAGCTTCAGAGCGTTCTCGTTAGCTTCAGCTCCGGAGTTCACGAGGAATAGTTGATAATCCTCATATCCGCTTATCTTGCCGAGCCTTTCAGCCAGTTCGACTTGTAACTTATTAATGACAGAGTTGCTGTAGAAGCCCAACTTGTTGAGCTGCTCTGTCATTTTCTTGATGTAATGAGGGTGACAATGCCCTATACTGATGACCGCATGGCCTCCGTAAAGGTCCAAATACTCTTGTCCTTTGTCGTCCCAGACCTTGCAGCCTTTGCCTTTCACGATGTTGACATCGTAGAGTGGATATACGTTGAATGGTTCCATAGAATTCATTAAAAGACCATGTCAATTGCTCCCCAAGCCCCTCCCAATGGAGGGGATGTTTGATTACCTACTTAAAGATAATGAGGATTCCATTGCGCTATGGTATGTTTGTTAAAATGTTTAACCTGGTATTTATTCTACTCCCCTCCTTCGGAGGGGTTGGGGGGAGGCTAGAACGCCGACGCCTTGAGCCTCAATCCCGCCTTCTCATCTATCCCGAACATGAGGTTCATGTTCTGAACAGCCTGACCGACAGCGCCCTTCAGCAGATTGTCGATGCACGAAGTGACGAACAGCTTGCCGTCGATTTTCTCACAGTGGACAAGCGCCTTGTTCGTGTTTACTACCTGTTTCAAGTCGAGTGCCTTATCGACGTAATGCGTGAAAGCGGCATCCTTGTAGAAGTCCTTGTAGCCCTTGACGATTGTCTCCTCGTCGACATCAGTGTGAACGACCGCCGTTGCGAATATTCCACGTGGGAAATCGCCACGGTACGGGATAAAGTCAATCTTCGCGTCGAGGCTCCCCTGTACCTGTGTGAGGCTCTGTCGTATTTCGGCGAGGTGCTGATGAGTGAACACCTTGTATGTGCTCATATTGTTGTCGCGCCATGCAAAGTGCTTCGTAGGTCCCGGTTTGACACCGGCTCCGGTAGCTCCCGTGATTGCGTTGACCGATATGTCGCTCGTCAGAAGATGCATAGCGGCTGCCGGAAGCAACGCCAACTGTATGCAAGTGGCAAAGCATCCGGGATTGGCGATGTGTTGTGCGCCCTGTATCTCCGTCTTGTTAATCTCCGGAAGACCATAGACGAAGTCGTGGTGAAGTGAAGTGGGATGGGTGAAGAGTGAAGAATCATCTTCTTTTGTGTTTGATTCATCGTTCTTCACTTTTCGTTCTTCACTTTTGATTCTAAAATCCTGTGCCAAATCGATTATCTTCACCCGTTTCGGAATGTCGTGCTCCTTCATGAATGCCTCGCTCTTTCCGTGTCCGAAGCAGAAGAATACGACGTCGACATCATCGAAAGGCATTTCCGAAGTGAACCTCAAATCAGTGTCGCCGTACAGCCCTTCGTGTACGTCAGTTACCAGATTGCCCGCGTTGCTCTCTGAGTTCGAGAACACAATCTCTACGTCCGGGTGGTTAACTAAAACTCTAATAAGTTCGCCTCCTGTATATCCAGCAGCGCCTAATATTCCGACTCTAATCATAAAAAGCCTCTCCAAGCCTCCCCGAATGGGGAGGATTTTTAGTTACTATGTTAAACTTTTGAGCGTTATTATTATTTTTTGAATATGCGTAAACGTTCAAACGGCTGTGCCATCCACAGCGGGGGCGCCCCCTGCGGTGGAGGTTTTTGTGGCTGTTTGGACTTTTGCGGATAATCATAGATGTTTTCCACAAGTCTATTCTCCTTTTCCCCTCCTTCGTAGGGGCTAGGGGAGGTCTCCTATCTCTTTTCGTCTGGATGCGTTCCGTAATAGACTTTGAGGGGCATGCTGAGAAGTTTGATGAAGCCCTTGGCGTCCTCAGCGGTCCAGCCATGCTGCATTTCGCCATACTCACCAAGCTTCGACTTCGTCAAATCATCGTCAGAATCGACACCGACAGTCTCAAAACCATAAGGGCGGAGCTTCAGGATGGCAGTACCGTTGACGTGCCTCTGCGAACTCGAAAGGAACGCTTCCATGTCCGGCATTACAGGCTCGAGATACTGACTCTCATGTAGGAACATGCCATACCAGTTGCCTATCTGGTCCTTCCAGTACTGCTGCCACTTGCTGAGAGTAGATTTCTCCAGCAGACGGTGTGCCTCGATGATGAGCTTTGGCGCTGCTGCCTCGAAGCCAACACGTCCCTTGATGCCGATGATGGTATCGCCGACGTTGCAGTCGCGGCCGATGGCGTAGCTGGCGCCTATCTCCTCAATCTTTTGAATAGCCTTCACCTTGTCGTCGAAGTGCTCGCCGTTGACAGCGTCAATTTCTCCTTTCTTGAACGTAATGGTAAGTTTTGCCTCCGGCTCCTTCGCCGTCACGTGCTTCAGATAAGCCTCCTCCGGCAGTCCCTGTGTAGGGTCGAGAAGCTCACCGCCGCAGATTGACGTTCCCCAAAGTCCTACATTGTATGAGTATTTCAGCTTTGCGAAGTCTGCTTTGAAACCATGCGCGTTCAGATAGTCGACCTCTTCCTTACGGCTAAGTGCGTGGTCACGAGTCAGGGTGATAATTTCCTTACCCGGAGCGAGCACCTGGAACGTCATGTCGAAGCGTATCTGGTCGTTGCCGGCTCCCGTGCTGCCATGTGCGATGGCGTCAGCACCAATCTCATTGGCATAGCGTGCGATGGCGATAGCCTGGAAAATGCGCTCTGAGGAGACTGAGATAGGGTAGCAGTTGTTGCGGAGCACGTTACCGAAAATCATGAACTTCAGCGACTTCTCGTAGTATTCCTGCGTTACGTCGAGCGTGACGTACTTCTTCGCGCCAAGCTTATAGGCGTTCTCCTCGTTTTTCTTCAGCTGCTCGGGACTGAAGCCTCCCGTGTTGGCTGATGCTGCATAAACTTCCCAACCTTCCTGGCTGAGCTTCATAACGGTGTAACTTGTATCAAGGCCGCCACTGTAGGCGACAACAACTTTCTTTGCCATAGTAATAAAAAAAGCACCCTGTCATTCCTCACCAAGCCTCCCCCAAGGGGAGGATGTTTAGTTACCTAGAAGCTGTGAGAAATACTATTGGTGTATGTTATTTTATAATTTGAATTCGATTTCTATTTATTTCCAATACTCAGAATTACCTGGGTAATCAGTCATCCTCCCCTTGGGGGAGACTTGGAGAGGTCGTCCCGTCAATTTTCCTAATTCTCTCAATTACCTCCTTGCTGAGCTTTGCGGGCAGATGCTCTTCCGGGTCGTAGAGCATGGCGGTGCAAATGCAGTAGCGGCGGTTGGTGCGGTGCAGGACGTCAACGTTGATGCAACCCTCGCAGCCACGCCAGAAAGCCTCGTCATCGGTGAGGTCGCTGAACGTTACGGGATGATAGCCGAGCTGCGTGTTCATCTTCATGACAGCCGAACCGGAGGTCAGCGAGAAAATCTTAGCTTGCGGCCAGCGTACCCGTGCCAGTGTGAACGTCAGGTTCTTGATGCGCTTGCTGAGTCCCAAACCACGGTAGTCGGGGTGGACAATGAGTCCTGATGTGGTGACATACTGCTTGTTGCCCCATGTCTCGATGTAACTGAAACCGGCGAACTTATCACCGTCGAGGGCTATGACGGCCTTCGCCTCCTTCATCTTTGTTGCAAGGTACTCGTGTGTACGCTTGGCTATTCCCGTGCCGCGGACCTTCGCAGCGTCGGAGATAGTTTTCAAAATGGTGTCGACGTACTTCTCGTGCGATGCGTCGGCGACAATTACTTGAATATTGTCTTTCATCTTATTCGCTATTCCTTTTATTCGTTTTCGAACGTATATTCTAAGTTATTTATGCTTCTTCATCGATGTTCTCCTCGGCAATCGTTATGTCGGGGATGACGTCTCCGAGTTCGGCAATGACTTCATCGTGGCTTACGCCTTCCTTGGCGACTATGAAAATGGTGTCGTCGCCGGCAATTGTTCCGATGACATCGGGTATGTCGCTGTTGTCGATATTATAGGCAAGACTGCTGGCATAGCCCGGACGGGTCTTGATAACGCCCATATTGCCGGAGAAGTTTATTGATACGAAGCCGCTCGTCAGCAGCATCTCGCCGGCGCGGCGCGGACGTGTCACGCGGCGGTACATGGTCTCGTTGGGCAGAACGTAGACGTACTTGCCGTTCATGGAGGCTGCTTTCGCTACCTTCAACTGTTTCATGTCGCGGCTCAGAGTTGCCTGGGTCAGCGTGTAGCCTTCCTTGGCGAGAGCCTTGAGAACTTCGTTTTGTGAACTGAGCTCTTGACTTGAGATTATCATCTTGAGCGTTTCGAGGCGGCGTGTCTTTATCTTCATATTTGTAATTTTATTCGTTTCTGTGCTGCAAAATTATACATTTAGTTGCATATATGCAAAGAAAAATCGAATAAAATTTGACTTCTAATTAAAAATTGTATAATTTATTGCAATTTTACTGTATATGTATGTCTTTTCGGCATGTATTCGGCTGATATGCAAAACACGCAAGGCTTTCGTCGCGTCGTTCGACAGAAGCCTTGCGTGGTGTGTGCATTTATCGTGCCTTCTTATCTTTTGAGTGATAACTTGCAACTGCAATAACCTCGAAGAGGTTAAACTGTCGGTAACCCCAGACAAACGATAGTGCAGTCAGGGGATTAATACGACCGTGTATTATAACTACGAAGCGAGGAGTCTTTCTTGTAGTTTTTGTCTTATCCCCAGTCTGCGGTCG
>OMVI01000010.1 GCA_900314455.1 uncultured Prevotella sp.
ATGGTGGAATTGGTAGACACGAGGGACTTAAAATCCCTTGGCCAGAAATGGCTGTACGGGTTCGAGTCCCGTTCGCGGCACTTTTAATACTACGCTTGCCCATGAAACGGTTAACCTATCTCCTGTTTCTTTCAATTATGCTTGTATCCTGCGGCGAAAGCCGAGGGCACTTCAAAATTGAGGGCAGATTCCTTCACATGAACGATGGACAGCTGTACGTCTACAGCCCTGACGGGGTCATAGACGGCATGGACACGGTGACTGTTCAGGACGGACGGTTCGCCTTGGAGGTTCCGTGCCGTGGCGAAGGGACATTGATGATAGTATTCCCCAACTTCTCCCAGCAGCCCGTATTTGCCGAATCGGGTGGCTCGGTGGAAATTAAAGCGGACGCTTCGCACCTCCGCGAGATGGAGATAAAGGGCACGAAGGCTAACGAACTCATGACTGACTTCCGCAAAAGTGTTGCCAACGTGTCGCCGCCAGATGAGGCCAAGCAAGCTGCTTTGTTCGTTGGCGACCATCCGGAGTCGCCTGTCAGCGTCTTCATTACAGGCAAATACTTCGTCGAAAGCAGTAAGCCTGACTTGAAACAGGCGGCAAAGCTCATTGCCATAATGCAGAAAGAGCAGAAGGATAATGGTGCTTTGTCGAGGCTGAAGCAGCAAGTCGATGCCATGAGCAAGGCTGCCGTGGGCAACAGTCTGCCTGCGTTCAAGGCTACGGATGTGAACGGCAAGACTGTCACAAATGCCGATTTGAATGCGCCGGTGGCAATTGTCAGCGTCTTCGCAACGTGGAGTTACGAGACCATGGAGGCTCAGCGTGCCATCGCAGATGCTATTGACAAAGACGGAAGCAAAGTGAAAGCGTTGTCGATAAGCATCGATGCCGACAAGAAAGTATGTCTCCGAAGCATGGACAGCAACAATATAACGTGGCCGGTGGTGTGCGACGGTGCCATGATTGACGGCAAACTGCTGAAGCAATTGGGCTTGACGACGCTCCCGTGCAACGTTATTCTGAAGAACGGACGCATCGTTGAGACCGGACTAAACAGTTCGACGCTTCGCCAAAGGCTGATGGAGATGCATCTGTAGCAAAGCCCTCCAATCCGAATATACACCCCGCCTCTATCCAAATAACTAACGTAAATCTTAAGAAAACCATACTAAACAATGTTCGTAAAGACTTATAGTGCTGCCGTTAACGGACTCAGCGTCACCACAGTGACCGTTGAGGTGAGTATCACGCGCGGTGTTCTTTACCACCTGACGGGACTCCCCGACACGGCAGTGAAGGAAAGCCACGACCGCATTGCTGCTGCCCTGCTCAACACTGGCTATAAGTTTCCGGTTGCGGACATCACCGCCAATCTCGCTCCTGCCGACCTTCGGAAGGAGGGAGCAGGCTTCGACTTGCCGTTGGCGATAGCTATTCTTGCCGCCAACGAGAAGATTCACACAGAGCTTTTGGATAAATTCATGCTCGTAGGGGAGCTCGGTCTCGACGGCAGGCTGCAACCCGTGAAAGGTGCTTTGCCAATTGCGATAAAGGCACGGGCGGACCATTTCAAGGGCTTAATTGTCCCGAAGGAGAACGAACACGAAGCTGCCGTAGTCGATACGCTCGAAGTTTACGGCATGAACAACATCCTTGAAGTCATCAGTTTCTTAAATGGGGAGTCGTCAGCGAAGCCCTGTTTCGTCGACACAAGGCGCGAATTCTATGAGCATCAGTATCAGTTTGACCTCGACTTTGCCGACGTTCGTGGCCAGGAGAATGTTAAGCGTGCCTTCGAAGTTGCCGCAGCCGGTGGGCATAACATAATCCTTGTGGGTCCGCCGGGAAGCGGAAAGAGCATGATGGCTAAGCGGTTGCCGTCCATACTTCCTCCGCTGTCGCTCGCCGAAAGTCTGGAGACGACCCAAATACACTCCATCGCAGGCAAGCTGCCACGTGGCACGGGTCTCATTTGTCAGCGTCCGTTCCGCAGTCCGCATCATACGATATCCGAGGTGGCACTCGTTGGCGGTGGCGCAAACCCCATGCCGGGTGAGATAACACTTGCTCACAACGGCGTGTTGTTCTGCGATGAGCTTCCCGAGTTCAACAAGCACACCCTTGAAGTGCTACGCCAGCCTTTGGAAGACAGACAGATAACGATTTCTCGGGCGAAGTACACCATCACATATCCTTGCTCCTTCATGTTCGTTGCCTCAATGAATCCGTGTCCATGCGGCTACTATGGCGACCCAACACACCACTGCGTGTGCACGCCGGGGCAGATTCAGCGTTACCTTTCTAAGATTAGCGGACCTCTGTTGGATAGAATTGACATACAATGCGAAATCGCTGCGCTTCCTTTCCGTGACCTTTCGAAGGCGGAACCCGGCGAACCGTCAGCCAATATACGCGAAAGAGTGATTGCAGCGCGCGCCATTCAGACGTCACGGTTTAGGAATGTGCCCGGAATGCATTGTAATGCGCAGATGAGCGAACGAATGATTCACCAGTATGCGGAGCCCGATGAGCAAGGGCTGAACATGCTTCGCATCGCCATGGAGCGCCTTCACCTTTCGGCAAGAGCATATAGCCGCATTCTGAAGGTGGCACGCACCATCGCTGACTTAGCCGGTTCCGAAACTGTAGGCTCAGAGCACATCGCCGAGGCGATAGGCTATCGCCAGCTTGACAGAAGCGATTGGGCCGAGCGTGGTTTATAGTAAGCACTACAACCATAGATGTTTACTCTATTCTTATAAAATTGGTTAAATTGCAAAAAAATGCAATGTTAAATTCTATTGGGAATGTATTTTTGCCTAACTTTGCAAAGGAAATTTTACAAAATTACATAAACCTGATAGTAAAATGAAATTCAAACACTTACTTTTAGTGGCGTTAACGTTCGCCACCAGTCTTGTCTCTGCGCAAGATGTGAGCCAACTGCCGCCACTGCCGGTTGATACCGCAGTGCGCATCGGTAAACTCGACAACGGTCTGACCTACTATATCCGCCACAACAACTGGCCGGAGCACGTAGCAAACTTCTACATCGCACAGCGTGTCGGAGCAATTCAGGAGAACGAAGACCAACGTGGTCTCGCCCATTTCCTCGAGCATATGGCTTTCAACGGCTCAGAACACTTCCCAGATTCGACAATTCTTGACTACACACGTAACCTCGGTGTTGAGTTCGGAAGCGACCTGAACGCATACACAAGCATAGACCAGACCGTCTATCGCATTTGCGACGTGCCTACGAAACGCCAGGCAGCGCTCGACTCTTGCTTGCTTATCCTGAAGGACTGGTCGAACGGACTGACCCTTTCAGATAAGGAAATCGACAAGGAGCGTGGCGTTATCCATCAGGAATGGCAAATGGGCCAGGGCCCGATGATGCGCATCTACGAGCGTGTACTTCCCCGCCTGTTCCCAGGCTCTAAGTATGGCGTTCGCCTGCCGATAGGTCTGATGAGCGTGGTTGATAACTTCAAGTACAAAGAACTTCGCGATTACTACAAGAAATGGTATCGTCCTGACAACCAGGCAATAATTATTGTGGGTGATGTAGACGTCAACCACATGGAGAATAAGATTAAAGAGTACTGGAAGGGAGTAACCGTTCCGGCCAATGCAGCCAAGGTTGTCGATGAGCCAGTTCCCGATAACGACACCGCTATCTACATTTCCGACAAGGATAAGGAGATGCAGTACAGCCAGGTAGGTATCGAAATGAAGCATGACGTGTTCCCTGACTCACTTAAGAACACCGTCCCCTACCTCGTCGACGACTACGCAAAGACGATGGTCAGCATGATGCTTAACGTCCGTTTCAATGATTTGACGAAGAAGGCCGACTGTCCTTTCATCATGGGATATGCTTACGACGGTGAGTACGAAGGCCTTTCCAAGACCAAGGACGCATTCAATCTCATTGCCATCTCTAAGGAAGGAAAGGACGCCGACGCCCTGAAGACCCTCTATCGCGAAGCTCAGCGCGCCCGTGAGTACGGCTTCACACAGTCAGAGTTCGACCGCAGCAAGGCTGAATATATGTCGCAGCTCGAGTCGCAGTATGAGAACCGCAACAAGATTAAGAACTCTCAGTTCGGCGATGAGTACCGTGACAACTACCTCGAGCATGAGCCTATCACCGGAATCGAGAACGAATACATGATAATGAAGCAGATGATAGTTCCTAACTTGGGTCTGGAGGACATTAACCAGTATGCCAAGGAACTCATCACCGACAACGATACAAACCTCGTCGTTTATGCTTACGCCCAGGAGAAGGACGGCAAGCAGTACCTCACAGAGGCCGAGATGAAGGCTGCTGTTGACGGAGTACGCGGCGAGAAGATTGAGGCATACGTCGACAACTTCAAGAACGAGCCTCTCATCGCTAAGGACAAGGAGCCTAAACCGGGCAAGATTGTCAGCGAAAAGGAGAACAAGACCCTCGGCTTCAAGGAACTGACACTGTCAAATGGTGCACGTGTCATCCTCAAGAAGACCGACTACAAGGAGAACGAGATACGGTTCCAGGGCCTGTCAAAGGGTGGTAAGAACCTCTATGGCGAGAAGGACTACAACAACGTTAAGTACTTCGACGATGTCATTGGTTCATGTGGTCTTGGCAACTTCAGCAACGCCGAGCTCTCCAAAGCTCTCTATGGCAAGCAGGCAAGCGCAGGCATTGGCCTCGACCGCTACTATCAGACGGTCAGCGGAAGTAGTGTTCCGAAGGACATCGAGACCATGATGCAGCTCGTTTACCTTAACTTCACAGCTCAGAATAAGGATATGGACTCTTACAATTCTTTGATGAGCAACCTCGAACTCAGTCTTAAGAACAAGGACCTGCGCCCTGAAAGCGTTCTGCAGGACTCTGTTCGCGTTACCATCAACGGACATAAGAAGCGCTTTGCGCCGTACAATGTCAACGACTTAAAGGACATCAACTACGACCGTATACTTCAGATTTGGAAGGAACGCTTCTCAAGTGCCGATGGCTTCGTATTCTATTTCGTAGGCAACTTCGATGAGGCTACACTCCGTCCGCTTATCGAGAAGTACCTTGCATCGCTTCCAAAGGGCAAGAAGAGCAACTGGATTGACGTCAATCCGTATGTAAACGGTGAGATTCAGAACCGCTTCACACGCAAGATGGAGACCCCGAAGGCTCAGGCATTCGAGTTCCGCCACATGCCGATGAAGTACAATGTCGACAACTATGTACTTGTTGACGCAGCCGGACAGCTGCTCACCATCGACCAGCTTCAGAAGATTCGTGAGGACGCAAGTGCCGCTTACTCTGTTTACTCAGGTGCTGGACTGAAGCGCTTCGGCGACCGTACAGAGGCTACTTTAATAACTGTCTGCCCAATGGACCCAAAGAAGGCAGGTCAGGTCGACACTCTCCTCGTTTCTACTTACAATGATAACGTAGAGAAGCCGGATGCCGGTGACGTTTCCAAGGTTAAGGAAACGATGCTGAAGAAGTTCGACGTCGACACCAAGACTAATGGTTACTGGATGAATGTCCTCGACGAATACGTCTCGACCGGCGTCGATTTATACAATGGTTATGCAGATGCTGTTAAGGCTCTGACACCTGCCAAGATTGCAGGATTCCTCAAAGAGTTGAAGGATTCGGACAATAACATCCTGGTGTTCATGATGCCGGAGACCAAGTAAACACATTAAGACCTCCCCAAGCCCCTCCCAAGGAGGGGATGTTTGAACACCTTATAGTTGGAGAGAACTTGATTTAACCTCTCCAAGACTCCCCCAAGGGGAGGATGTTTAGATACCTTACAGCTATGCGCAAGTGGGCTTTAGGTAATCAGACATCCTCCCCTTGGGGGAGGCTTGGAGAGGTTTTTCGTTTGGGTTATTGAGGTTTGGTGACATGAAAGGTGAGGTTTGACGATAGCTTTTAATTTGTTTTTACTTGAAAAATAAATTAAAAATGGAGAGAAAATAAATTAAAAATCAGAGAAAAATAAATTAAAAATCAACACTAAAGATAAGATATTGCGTTTCAATAACTTAGCTTTCGTGGTTTTAAAGGTGAGCTGGGGCCTCCCCAAGCCCCTCCGAATGGAGGGGATGTTGATATGATTTGAGTCGGGGAATTTGAATTGAAGAGGCAAATAAATAATGATTATAGATAATTACTAAGGTTCATCCGATATTTGGAGTGATAGCTAACACTTGCAACAATAACCTCGAGGTTAAACCGTCGGTTACCCCACATAAGCGATAGCGCAATGTGTGGTAAATAGAGATGTATATTAGAAGCGGGGAGTTGTAAGTGACTCGCTACTTTACCCCAGCACTCCCTTGCCTGGGGTTACCGGGAATTAAACCTTCGAGGCTTGTGGATGTCATCATTCCAAATGGCGGATGAACTAGATGTCTTTGTAGTTGTTTGGATGATATGGGCAGTTATAAAACAA
>OMVI01000003.1 GCA_900314455.1 uncultured Prevotella sp.
GATATTTCCACGCTTTAAATTTCCCATTCCCTTTTTTCAGAAAAGGATATTCAATCATGTCGACGTTTAGCTCTATCAGTCATAAAGGTACCATGAATATCCATGTTTATATATGTAACCAAAAAGACTTTCACTACAAGGGACGCCCCTGCAGTGGGAGTCGCGGCTGTTTGAACATTTGTTGATATTCATTTAAGGTAATCAGACATCCTCCCCTTGAGGGAGGCTTGGAGAGCTCTTAACTTAGATTCGGGAGGGCTTGGGTAGGTTTTTTGGATAATCGTTTCTTATGTTTTGCAATGTCAAAGCTAACCTCCTGTCTTTGTTTTTAATTTATTTTTGCTTGAAAAACAATTTATTTTTGTTCCGTTTTTAATTTATTTTTCTCTCATTTTTAATTTATTTTTCCACCTCAAAGTTGAGCTTTCGCATTGCAGAAGGATAACTCCCACATTCTCAAAGGTTAACGGCGGAATTGTTAAGTCTTTGAAATTGGAATTCAAAATGAAAGATATTTAATTGCTTTGATTTTGCTGTTTCTTGCAGAATGGGTAATTTTGCAGTCAGAACCGAACAAGAAACTAATAATAATAACGAAAGATATGAACAGGAAAAAAATTGTTGCGGCATCTCTGCTCTTCGCTTTTGCCGCAACGACACAACAGGCCTCAGCTCAGCAATATGGGCTTACAACAGAGAATTCGGAACAGAACACGCCGCAAGGATGGACCTCCGTGCAGTTGCCTCAGGTGCCTGCCATAACTTCGGCCAACACGTTCGATATTACCAGCTATGGCGCTTCGACATCGTCGAGTGACAATACAGAAGCCGTGCAGAGTGCCCTCAACGCAGTTGGCGACGAAGGAGGCATGGTCGTTATACCAAAGGGAACGTGGCTTTGCGGACCAATCACGCTCAAGTCGAAGACTATCCTGCACTTTGCCAAAGGCGCTACGCTGAAGGTTCTGCCGCTCGGACAGTATCCCGGAACTGAGGATTACATGTCGTACACGAGTAAGAAAGCATCGCTTGCCAACTTCATCGATGTCGTGAAAGGAGCAACGGACATAATCATTGAAGGTGAGGACAGCGCCTCGTGCGTTATCGACGGACAGGGCGCGCCTTGGTGGGCACTCCGCGACAGAGGCGGTAACTACAAAACGGTGTTCAACAATATGAAGCGCGGCGCACTCATCCGATTCACCAGTGGCAGTCGCTTCCTCGTCAAGAACTTGAAGTTTGAGAATGCTCCGGGTGTCAATGTCTGCCTCGGACAGAGTGGTAACGCATCGAACTTCACGGTTCACGACATCGAGATTCTCGCCCCGGCGTCAACCATAAAGTATAAGTCGGGCAACGCCGTGAACCCGTCGCACAACACCGATGGTATTCCGATGTGGGGCCCTTACATTAATATATACAACTGCTACATCTCTACGGGTGACGATAACGTCGTTGTCGACTCCAAGGGACAGTATGTTCACGTGTGGAATTGCACCTTCGGCACGGGTCACGGAGCGTCGATAGGCAGTTTTACGCAGGACGTTCATGACGTCATCTATGAGGGTATAACGTTCAATAAGACAGAGAGCGGCTTTAAGATAAAGAGCCAGAAGGGCCGCAGCGGTAGTGTTCACGACATCATTTTCCGCAATAGCACCATGAATGGAGTGCTTGGCAATGATATAGAACTCAATTGCTGGTATGACGGTGTGCCATCATCTCCATCGTCAGCAACACGCAGCGACTCCACATCGACGACCCCTTACTACAATAACATTCTCGTTCAGAACGTCGTAGCGACAGGTACTCCGTACAATTCGAGCTCCAAAGGCTATTTCCCGATATTCATTTACGGACTTCCTGAGAGCTATGTCGCAAACGTAACGTTCGACAATGTGCAGCTCTCGGCAGGCAAGGGAATGTTCATGGCTTATGCCCGTGGCATTAAGTTCCAGAACGGTTGCAAGATAACGAATACCCGCAACGCCTCGAAATACTTTGAGACGCAATACAATGCCTATGTCAGTGGTGACTATACCGGTGCTGAAACGCCAACAGGTATTTCCTCTCCGGTGGTTGAAAACAAAACTGACAATGCATGGTACACTATCACCGGTGTCCGTCTTGGTAGCCAGCCGACATCGAAAGGCATATACATCCACGACGGAAAGAAGTTGATTGTGAAATAAAAATTGGTAGAAACAAAGACTTTTACTGCAATCGGGCGTCCCTTGTGGGCGCCCGATTGTCTTGTAAAGGCAATGAACTTCCTTAATAGTAGACCTTTCTGACGGTACGTATTGTTTACTTTTTACAAGATGAACCGAATAATTTGGTTGATGGAAACATATTTTTTATTGAATTCTTGATTATTATAAATATAATAATTATCTTTGCAATAAAATTTGAACTGTTATGTCTAAGGAAGTCTATAATCCATTTGTTATTGGGAAATATATCAGCGATGAATATTTCTGCGATAGGGAGAAGGAAACCGAATTCTTGTTGAAGCAGATACGTAATGGCCGCAATGTTGTGCTTGTTTCTCCTCGCCGCATAGGTAAGTCAGACCTTATTCACCATCTGTTTCATCAAAAAGAGATGGAAGAAAACTATAAAACTCTGTTTGTGGATATCTATGCTACGAGTTCATTGGAAGAACTTGTATATTTGTTTGGCAAAGCTGTTTTCGACTCATTGAAGTCAAAGCGTCAGAAGACTCTAGAGAAGTTTTTCAATATAATATCATCGCTTCGAATTGGGTTCGCAATAGACTCCATGACCGGTGAGCCTTCGCTGAACCTTAGCATTGGAGATATAAAGTCGCCTGAGACTACGTTAAGCCAGATATTTGAATACCTCCAACAGGCTGACAAGCCTTGTGTCGTGGCTTTTGATGAGTTCCAGCAGATATCAGAGTATAAGGAAAAGAACGTTGAGGCTTTGTTGCGCACTTACGTTCAGCGTTGTACTAATGCCCAATTTATATATTCCGGCAGCCGACGGGACATGATGTCGGAAATGTTCCAGTCTGCTGCGCGTCCGTTTTATGCAAGTTCAATAGTGATGAATCTTGCTCCAATATCACGGGATGTTTATTCGGAATTTGCAAAAAGAATGTTTGCTGTCAGGGGACGGAGTATAGAAGACGGTGCAGTGCGGGAGGTTTATGACCGTTATGATGGCTGTACTTGGTTCGTACAGATGATGATGAACGAACTTTTCGACATGACTTTGAAGGGCGAAACCTGTCATGCCTCGGATATTTCAGAGGCAGAAAATAATGTCATCATGGTGCAATCGGCTGGCTATGCCGATACTATGGCTCGTCTGTCTCCGAGGCAGAGGGAACTAATAATTGCCATTGCAAAGGAGCGGGAGGTTGAGCGTATCACGTCATCCGAATTCGTTGGCAGATACAATCTTTCTTCTGCAAGTAGTGTTCAGTCAGCATTGAGGCCTATGCTTGCGTCCGGACTTGTTACGCAGGATAATAACGTGTACAAAGTATACGACTTCTTCTTTGCCGAGTGGATAAGGCGGAGATACTAACCTCATATTGTTCATTAAAACAAACATCGGTAGCACTGCCGGAAAAAGTTTCCTTGGCAATGCTACCGATATTTCTTTTATATTCTGTTTTATTAGTACTTGAAGTCGAGGGTGAGCTCTCCGGTGCCGGGAACGTGGAACGTCCGGCGGTGATAAGGCGTAATGCCGTATTGCTTTATAGCCTCCGAATGCTCGCGGGTGGGGTATCCTTTGTTCGATTTCCAGTCGTAAACGGGATACTCCTTGTCAATTTTCATCATGTAATCGTCACGGAAAGTCTTCGCCAAAATTGACGCAGCAGCTATAGAAAGATACTTGCCGTCGCCCTTGACGATTGTCGTGTAAGGCAGATTCTTGTACTTTTGGAAGCGGTTGCCATCGACGATGACAGCCTCGGGACGGACCTTCAGCTTGTCGAGGGCACGGTGCATGGCAAGGATGGAAGCGTTGAGGATGTTTATCTTGTCAATCTCTTCGGGCGTAACGACACCTACTGCCCATGCCAGCGCGTTGCGTTCCACTATCTCACGGAGAGCGTACCGCTTCTTGGCCGTCAGCTTTTTCGAGTCGTTGAGCTCGGTGTTGGTGTAGTCCTTCGGGAATATCACGGCTGCGGCATACACACTACCGGCAAGGCAACCACGTCCTGCCTCGTCGCATCCTGCCTCAAACTCAACGTCCTTATAGTAATGACTTAAAAGTCCCTCTTGCATATATTCCTTTGATAATCAGAGCTTCTCCCCTTAGGAAAAGCTTGTTGAGGAATGAATCTTAGAACATCTTGCTCACTCTCTTGATACCGTCGACGAGCGCATCGATTTCCTCCTTCGTGTTGTAAAGGGCGAAGGAAGCACGGACTGTGCCAAGAACACCGAGGCGGTCCATAAGCGGCTGCGCGCAGTGGTGACCCGTCCGGACCGCAATGCCTAAGCGGTCGAGGAGCGTTCCGAGGTCCATGTGGTGGATATTGCCTACGTTGAAGGAGACTACGGCATCGTGCAGGGAAGTAGAAACTTCCCCCGACTCCTCCGTGCTGAGTGATGACTTGCTGCCGTCCGGACCGTAGATATGCATTCCGTCGATAGTGTTCAGCTGCTTGATGGCGTACCGTGTCAACTCCTGTTCATGCTCAAAGATGTTGTCCATGCCAAGTTTCGTGACGTAGTCGATAGCCGTTGCCAGACCGTGAGTGGCGATATAGTCAGGTGTCCCGGCCTCAAACTTCAATGGCGGCTTCTCGAATGTGGTCTTCTCGAAGCTCACGTGCTCTATCATTTCGCCTCCGCCCTGATACGGTGGAAGCTTGTCGAGCCAGTCCTCCTTGCCATACAGAATGCCGACACCGGTAGGTCCGTACACCTTATGACCAGAGAATGCAAGGAAGTCGCAGTCCAAATCCTGTACGTCCACTTTGAAGTGAGGAACGCTCTGAGCGCCGTCGACCATCACGGGAACGCCATGCTCGTGGGCAATCTTGATGATTTCCTTTATCGGGTTGACAGTTCCGAGGACGTTGCTGACATGCGTACAGCTCACAATCTTCGTCTTGTCGGAGAACAGTTTCTTGTATGCCTCGATGTCGAGGATACCGTCGTCGCTCATCGGTATCACCTTTATGGCAATGCCTTTGCGTGCTGCCTGCAACTGCCAGGGCACGATATTGGAGTGGTGCTCCATGGTTGAGACGATTACTTCGTCACCAGGCTTCATGAATTCGTCGGTAAACGTCGCTGCGATAAGGTTCAATCCCTCTGTCGTTCCACGAGTGAATACAATCTCGTTGGTCGTCCGTGCGTTGATGAACTTGCGTACCGTCTCGCGTGCTTTCTCGTGAAGCTCAGTCGCTTGCTGGCTCAACCAGTGGATGCCACGGTGCACATTGGCGTTGGCATTGAGGTATTCGTTGCGCATGGCGTCGAGCACGCAGAGCGGCTTTTGTGTCGTTGCGGCGTTATCGAGATAAACCAGTGGCTTTCCGTAAACGGTATGTGACAGTATAGGGAAGTCCTCCCTCGCTTTCTGTATGTCGTACATAATTATGTGTTTCAATTTGTTATACTTGACGCAAAGGTAACAATATTTATTTAAAAAACTTCTCATAATTTCTTGTATTTAGAATTTTATGATTACATTTGCAAAAATTTTATCTACAAAAATTAAACTACTATCTTTTTATGAACAAGTCAAAACTAATTCTATCTATGCTTGCCGTAAGTCTTATGGCAGCTCTTCCATTATCAGCACAGGACTATACGAAACTGTCGAAGTTCGATGAAAACAAACCGGTGGGCTGGTGTAACATTGGCATCAGTGGCGGAGTGACAGGCTCCAGCGACCAAAATCCGGTCACGGTGACGACCTATGAGGAACTGCGGTCGGCACTTCAGAAGTGCAAAGGCGGCAAATCGTCGGCTACTATCTACATCAGCGGCAACATAGAGTGCCCCGAGAAGTTGCGTTTCGACAAGTGTAAGAACATGACTATCTATGGTCTGCCAGGCTCGTCGCTCTATTACACGCAGCACACAGACAATGCTGACGCCAATCCGGGCTTCTTCTGTCAGAACTGGGACAATGCCATTTTCCGCAACATCACTATCAAAGGACCGGGCGCTTACGATATTTCCGGTGCCGACAACATGCAGTTTGTCGAGTCAACACATATTTGGGTCGACCACTGCGACATACAGGACGGCATGGACGGGAACCTCGATGCCAAGACGAAGGCTGACTTCCTGACTATCAGTTGGTGTAAGTTCGCTTACTATATAGCACCGTGGGCAAACAACGAGAGTGCCGACCACCGCTGCTCAAGCATGTGGGGCTCAAGCAATAACCGTGGTGATGACGAGGGACACCTCAACTCTACGTTCGTGAACTGTTGGTGGTACCATGGCTGCGGACAGCGTTGCCCACGCATCCGCTTCGGTAACGTGCACGTTGCCAACTGCCTTTGGGAGAACGGAACAACCGAAGACCCGGCTCAGTATTGCATCGGCGTCGGTCATCAGAGCGATATGTACATCGAGAATGGTGACTTCTCTGGTACTGTAACCTCTGGTCCGCACATCAAACTGTACCCTGGTGAGAAGAAAATCTACGACTATATTGTAACAGGAAACATAGGTGAGCCTGACACACAGGTCATGGGCGCTGACGGTCCTGGTACATACTATAATCCTTATACCTACGATTACGGCAAGAACGGCGGTGGCACTTACGACATCAACGTTTACCCGGCAAAGTACGTTAAGGCTGCTCTTACCGACGCAGACAATGGTGCCGGCGCAACGCTCGACGAGGATTTGCTCACTTCCCGTGGTAATCCTAACCTTTGGCACGAAGGTACTGACGGCATACAGGGCGTGAATGCACCTGCTGATGATGCCCGTGTCGTTGGCATTGAGTACTTTAACCTCAACGGCGAGAAGCTCTCCGGTCAGCAGAAAGGTATCAATTTAATCCGCTTCCAGATGAGTGACGGCACCACAAGGACGCAGAAAGTCATGAAGTAAAACATCCTCAAGCCACTCCAAACGATGGGGATGCGTTGACAATCTTAAAACACAAACAATAATGAAGAAAACAGTTTTATTGGCACTGGCAGTAGTCTTGGCTGGCGTTGCAAGTGCTCAGACTCCGCTGTCGAAGTACGATTTGAACCGTCCGGTAGGGTGGGGAGCAATCGGCGACAGTACAGTTACAGGCGGAGAAGGCGGCGATGAGGTCGTCGTTACTAACGAACAGGAACTCGACGATGCAATTAACAAGAACGCAGAGGGCAAGACCGACCGTTCATGCAAGCGTATCATATATATTAAAGGTCAAATTGAAATGACAAAACTGCATACATACCATGTGCAGAACAAGACCATCTACGGTCTTCCGGGCTCAAAGCTCTACAACACACATCAGTCGAAAGGCAACGGTGGAGTGATGAAATTCACTTCTGGTTCGCAGAATATCATCCTCCGAAACATTACCATTGAAGGTCCGGGGGCGTATGATGTCGACGGCGACGATGCTCTTCTGTTCCAGGAATGCTCACGTATATGGGTCGACCACTGCGATATCATGGACGGATTGGACAGTAATCTCGATGCCAACAACGGTTCCGACTATCTTTCTATCACGTGGACACGCTTCCGTTACTTGAAAGATCCGAAGTCAGGAGGTTCCGGTGGAGCTGCCGACCACCGTTTCTGCTGCACGTGGGGAGCAAGCGACAAGAAGAAGGACGTTTCCGGTGGTAAGCTGAACACTACTTTCGCCAACTGCTGGTGGGGAGAGGGCGTCATGGAACGTGCACCCCGTGTGCGCTTCGGAAAGGTCCATGTCGTCAACTGTTACTACACGAACACTGGCAACCACTACTGCCTCGGCTATGGCTATCTTAGCAATATCTACGCTGAGAACTGCTATTTCGCTGACGGCGTAACAGTTGCCAAGGACTATACGACGCCGAAGAAGGGCTACGGCGACTACAACTTGCAGATTGTCGGCTGCCATAACTCATCGGATGTGAAGCAGAATTCGGGCAGCGTGGAGTATTTCCAGCCATCGAAGTACTATTCTTACACGGCGTTCCCGGCTGACGATGTTCCTGCTGTAGTAGGTGACTTGAAGACCGGTGCCGGTGCAACGCTGATGGTAGAGGTCGGCAAGGGCGTTACAGGTTACGCTTCCGGCGATGTTACTCCAACAGCTATTGATGCCGTTAATGCCAATGTCAATCTTGCTCCGCAGTACTATACCGCCGACGGTGTGCGTCTTTCGCAGCCGCAGCGTGGCTTGAACATAGTCCGCCAGCCATTGTATGACGGTACGTTCAAGGTCAGCAAGACCATTATCCGGTAAGATTTCAATCGTTGATATACATTACAAAAGAAAGCCACAGACGAACCAATCGCCCGTGGCTTTTCGCTTTTTGAATTCTAAAGCTATGTTAATTTACAAACAACACTCTTACCTTTTGAGCACCTTCTTTGTGCTGTTGCCTTGCTTGATGATGTAGAGACCCTTCGAAAGGTTCATGTCAGCCTCGCTGCCAGTGTAGATAAGCATGCCCTGCTGATTGTAAACCTTAACGTTGCCGTTGCTTGGAGCGGTTATGTCTTCTATGCCGGTGACATCGCTGGCGTCACGTCCTGGTATCCACATGCAGGCAAGCGAGAGGCGGTTCTGTATGCCGGAGATGCGTGTTACGGCTCCCGTCTCAATGTTAATCTCGTAAAGTGCGGTGTCGTACTTGCCGTTAGTCTTCCATGAACGGTCAGGAAGCGGACCGTAAGAGCCGAAGTCGTTGTAGCCCATACCGTTGTTTACGAATCCGTTCCAGTACAGTTTGCCGGTCGTGAAGTCGAAGCATGATGCTTGGCGCTTGAACTGTGACTTTACGCCACTTGGGTCATACTTGTTGACTTGGACAGTTTCACCATTGCTATTCTTGGCAGTCTTCGTAATGATAATACCCTTCTGTCGGTCGAATTCCACAAGAGTTCCAGCCGCTGTCATCGAGAATATGCGTCCCTCAGGTGAGCAGGCGAGAGTCACGAAGTTGTCATAGTACAGTCCGGGAGTAATCTGCTGTATCTTCATCGTGTTCAAATCGATTGTTCCGAGAGCATATCCGGCGTCCGTAGTATCACCGTTCTGTATGTCAGTAGAGTCGAGCTCGCTCACAGGATCTGGTAAAGCAACGCCCGTGAAGTAGAAGAGACCGTACACTTTACCGTCAACCGGATTGTAACTCATGCCCCGTGACTCCAGATTTGCTGATTGCGGGAAAGTCTCCTCGCGCAGTTTCGTGCCGTCGGAAGCCTTCCACCAGCGTACTTTGAACTCCATTTTCGTTGGGTCATCTTCGCTTTCGCGTGAGTAGACGGTTACGATTGTGTCGTTCTTATATACCGCTCCCGAGTTGGCATACATCAGATTGTCACCTTTGACGACCTCTGTTGTCACCGTGTCGGCAGTTATATCCATCTTCCATAAGCCTTGGTCGACGTCGAAAATAGCCTTTCCTTGTTCAGAGTCCCAGCCGATATACGTGCTCTTGTATGTAGAACCGTCATCGTAACGTGCGTTAGCTTTAACGCCTCTGAACTCAAGTGTTTGTGCTGATAGAGCGATAGGGGCGCTTACGATAGCGCTAAGGAGTATTAGTCTGATACTTCTTTTGTTCATTTGTTTTCCTCTTTTAAAATGTTATTTTCTAATGAATTTCTTTCCATTCTTTATGTAAATGCCTCTTACGACGTTGCTTTCGTTGACGCGACGACCACTGAGGTCATACACGTTTCCGTCGTTCTGAGTGCGAACTGATACCGAGTTGATACCCGTCGGCACTTCCGGCTCGTAGCGGAAACCGTAGAAATTGTCGATATAGCAGTATCGTCCGCTGAACCGAATGAAGTAAGTGCCGTCGTCGGGAGCGGTGAACTCCATGTCCTTAAGTGTGTAGTTGTCGTTGAACGAGTACGTTGAGTCGACTGTCCAAGTCTGTTTCTCGTCAGTAGAGTATTCCACCTTCAATGTCTCACCTGCCCAAGGAAGCATAGCCTGATAGATAAGCTTGTCGCCCTGCTTTGCTCTCAGGCGCGGAGTGATAATATATGTAGAGTCCGAAGATGTAGAATAAGCCATCTGCGAGCCGTTGCCGTAGTACGGATTCTCGGTTATCCAACCGTTGTTAGTCCACAATTCGGATATGCCACTTTCAAAATCCTCACTCCAAAGAGTAGAGTCGCGCGTCTCACCGCTTAACTTTATGTTGATAGCTTTCAAGCCTTCGTCAGTCGGCTGTACAGTCAGCACTGTCGCCTTCTTTCCAAACGGCTCTCCGACAGGCATCGTAACGCTGAACGTCTTGGCTTCGTTCTTGGTGACGGCGAGTATCGTATCGGACACCGTGAACTGTGTACTGTCGGCGACGGTAATCCTTACGTTGAGCGTTCCCGTACCGATGTTGCTTATATTGAACGTGCGCGTAATCGGCTCCTTTGTGATACCGAAGCTTATACTGTCGCTGTCGTTGACGGCATTGTCGTTGTATGTCAGTTGCATACGCGGAGCATTGTCGTCGACATGCAGACCGTTGATGGTTTCGATGTTTGCGTAGCTGCCTTCGAAACGAAGCATAGCCTTACCTGGTTCTAAGCCGTAGACAACGATGGTGCTCATCGTTTCAGTCTTCAACTCTGACGTGAAGTCATGGACGAGGGCCCAACTCTGACCTCCATCCCTTGAAGCGTAGAGGCTTATCTTGCCCGATTCGTATTCCTTGCTTGCGCGTATGGCGAGCTCGTCGTCGTCGGAAATGACAAGCTGAGGCGAGGTAAGCGTTGGCGGATTGGAACCTCCGTAGCCAGCGTATGCTTTCGATTCGTTGACAGACCAGCCTTTATTCTCCCATCCTTGTGGTAAAGTATCGGTTGCAAAGTCAATCAGCATTGCGTCCTTGTCAATGATATAGCCAGTTACATTGAACCTTACGGTGTCCTGCTCGTTGGCCGTCAGCTCGACAACAGCTGTGTGCAGCCCCTTCACTGCTGCGTTCATGGTGACTTTGAGATAGTCGCCGGAATTCACCTCGATGTTTTCCGGTACGCTGACCGTAAACGTTGAGTCATTAACAGTAGCCTTTATTCCGGTGAGAACGCTTGCTCCGATGTTTTCGATAAGGAATGTCTGCGTAGAGTCCTTGTCAATCATTCCGAAGTCGAAATCCTCAACAGATGCTTTCATAATTGCCTCTTTCGGCAGAGAAAAACCGTAGATGTCATCGATGTCGACATACTTTGCGCTTATCTTAATGTATTTTGCCGTTGCTGGGACACCACTTACGAGAGCCGAATGCCATGCTGCGTCAGTAGCGTCGGCAGCTATGTTGTCGCCAATCTGCGTCCAGTCGGTAGCGTTCTCTGAGTAGAACAGGTTCACTTCGCTGGTCTGATAGCTTGATGTCGTTCCACGGCGGTAGCGGAAATACATCTGTTCGCCATCGCTGACAGTTATCCTTGGCGACGTCAACTCTGCTGCGTACCAGTAGTTAGCTTTCAAATAGCCGTCTTCTACGGTAGCGTAGCTGTCGTCATTGAGCGTCCATCCTTCCGGAAAGCTGTCGAAGTTGACATATATCTTTGAAGAATCGCGGACGATGCCCTGAAGTTTGATAATCAGACTGTCTGCGTCCGGAGCGCTGATTGTTATCGTTCCACTCTTGAGGCCCGTAGAATCGGCAGCCTGTGTTACAGTAATTGTAGTGTCCTTGCCAGCCTCAAGAGCGACTGCAGACGCAGAAAGCGTATATCCTTCGGTAGCTGTCAGAGTCGCGTTCAGCGTTCCTGCTCCCGTGTTTGCCAATGTAAAGTAGCTGCTTGCGGCACCTTTGACGAGTCCGAAGTCGTGAGTATAGCCCGATTTGATTGTCGAACCGTCCATGCTGACAGCTATTTGCGGAGTCGTAACAGTCTCGAATGTTGTGTATTCAACGTCGTCGATGCCTGCGCGCACCATGTTTATGGCTATCAATTTGCCACTTGTGCCTAAGTCGAGGTTGTATTCTTTCCAAGTCGTAGTTAGGTTATATGTAGCCAATTCGCCACTCTTGGTATACGAACCGTTAGCCTCTGAGACCTCGAAAATCTTCAACGTGCCCTTAGTACTTGAACTTGATGAAGTCTTGCGAGCCCAGAATTTGAATTCGCCCATAAGCTTTGACGGAATGACGACAAAGGCATTGTTAGTAGCACTGTAAGATGCCTCGAGTGACATCTTGCCGGTATGCGCCTTCGTCCATAGTCCGTAGTTGCTGCTTCCGGCACTTGAGACGATGTTGCCGCCGACGACCTTCCATCCGTTAGACAGTCCGCTGCCAAGAGCCCACGAACTGGCGAGTGGGTTTCCGTCAGCGTCGACAATCGTTACGTCCTCAAATCCTTCTGTCACTGTTGCTGCTTGGAGTCCGAAAACAAGCGCACAGGTAAGCAGTGTAAGTAAAAATTTCTTCATATTCAGCGATAGTATTCAGTGGTGTTATAGATGTTTGTGAATTGAACGGCTTAGAGTCCAGTTGCAAAATGTCGATGTAAAAGTAATAAGATGTTGCGAAACGGACAAATTTTGCTTTTCCATCAACGGCAATTTGTCGGATTCGAACAAAATAAAGAAATAATTGTTGCAAATTAAACGGAATTAGAAACAATTTGTTATCTTTGTAATTGAATTATCAATCTTCTAAAACTGAGTGCACCAATAATGAAATATAAGTCAATCCTTCTACTTCTACTGATGATTCTGACAGCTTTTCCTGTTTATTCATCGTCAAATAATTTTACCATAAAACAATTGCTCCGGCAGTGCGAACAGGCACGCAGTATGTCTAAGTATGCCGAGCTTGGAGGATTGTCGCAGAAGCTTCTGAGACAGTCGCGCTCTGCCAACGACAAGCGTGGATTGGGCTATGGCTATCTGTACGAAGGACTGTCGCAACTGTTTACGGGTAAAGGCGACAACGCAAACGCCTCGTTCGACAAGGCTTGGTGGTATGGACGCGACATCCGCAACGACTCTATCGGCGCTTTGGTGATGAACGCGCGTGGTATATATCAGGCCATGTACTGCAACAATAACTTCATGGCGCAGCACTTCTTCTTCCAAAGTCTTGACCTTGCTGAGGCTTCACGGTATGAGGTCTTGAAGATACGAGTCTACGGAAACTTGCTCATCCTGTCGAAATCGGCAAACGATTCGAAGGGCTTTGACTATGCGCGGCGCATCTATCGTTACGGTGTTGAGCACAAGGACGTCGAGCAGGAGTATATGGGAGCTTATTACCTGGCAGTCTTCTATAGGTTGAAGGGCAATTACCAGAAAGCTTTGCAATATGTGAAGAGTGCCTTACAATTATATAATAAGCATCACTACGACGATGTTGCCTCTGTTTACGTACTCTATTCGGAGATAGAAATGGAACTGGGACATCTGTCTGTGGCGTACAATTTGGCACAGACGGCCGACTCGCTGGTTCACAAGTATGCTCAGGCGAGCCTTTATCCTGACGTCTATCTTCAACTGGCGCAAGTCCTGAACCGACAAGGCAAGTACGCGGAGTCGAACGATGAGGTGCAGAAGGCGCTCTCGTCGTCGGAGGAACATTCCTTCTCGAACCGAGTCATAGACTGTTATCAACTCATGGCAAGCAATGATGTCAAGATGGGCGATAAGGATGGAGCCATCAGTTGTCTGCTTAAGGCGAACGCAGGCATGGATACGCTGAGCCGGGTGAACATGGACAGGCTGATGCGGGAGCGTGAAATGGTCGACAAGGTGCACCGACAGGAGCAGCAGGATGCAGAGAAACGGGAGCAGATTGAGAACCAAAACCGCACCATACTGACGATGGTTATAGTCAGTTTGATACTCCTTGCTGCCCTTGTAGTTATCCTTCTCGTTCTTCGCTCACGCAATAGACTGATTAAGAGGATAGTGAAGCAAAATGTGCAGGCTGTTGACAGGCAGAACAAGGCACGTCAGCGTATCTCTGAACTGGAAAAGGCGCAAACGGAAAACAACAATGCGGACAAGCCTTCGGCACGCCTGTTGGATGACAAGGAACGCATGCAGCAACTCTACGACCGCATTTGTGAGATGATGGATACGGAGAAACCGTACAAGACTCCACAGCTGACGCGTGAGAAGTTGGCTGCGATGCTTGGCACGAACCGCACGTATCTGTCGACCGTTATTCGTGAGAAGAGTGGCATGAGCTATCAGCAGTTCGTCAATTCGTACCGTATCAACGAGGCAGTGCGCATACTTTCCGACCGTGAGGCTGTTGATTATCCGTTGAAACAATTGTGGAGCGACCTCGGATTTACGTCGTCGTCAACTTTTTACAAGCTCTTCCAGCAGTCCGTCGGTATCACTCCTTCCGTCTATCGCAAGCAGTTCCTCGAAATTGGCGAAGGGTAGACAGGGGGAGAGATGCACCCCTCATTGAGGGCTTGGTTGACAGTATGGATTTTTGCGGATAATCATATTATATTAATGTATATGCTTCCAAGGCGGCAACTTGCTACAAGTTGAAATCCGTAAGAAATGTTTACAGCAAAACGGAAGCTGCCGAATTGGCTTGCAAAAGGTCAACTTTTGCAATGCGAAAGCTAATGTTTTACAACCTCAAACCTAAGGTTTTGAAAGTTCAAAGCTATGCTTTTGCGGCGGCATTGATAATCAACAAGTTACGAAGACGAAATCAATGAACACCGAAAAGGAAAAATCCTGACACATAATAATCATCGTTCATAGGGCATTTCGAGTGATAAATAACAAACACTACAATAACCTCTCGAGGTTTGCGGATATCATCACTCCAAATGTCGGATGAACCGAATGTCTTCGTATGGCATGCCTTCCACAGCATAGATGGTCCTTGTTAGTGTCTTAGCTGATTGATACACATACGTCAAAATTACTATGCCATCCACTGCTGGGGCGTCCCTGCGGTGAAAGTCTTAGTGGCTGCTTGGATGAAGGTGTATATTCATTTTGTTAAAAACTAACTCTTGTAAAGTTTACTTTATGTAATCCTATGATTATTAAGTAGTAAGCAAATCGCAATGTTGCAAATTCCGCCTACGACAAACGTTTTCCTTGCAATTCAAAATATTCTTGACCTATCTCAATAAAGCAGCTTTGAGAGGCGTATTTTTGTCGTTTTTTTATTGCAGAAAGTATTTCCGTTCGTAAATTTGCCGATGAAAACCACACGATGATGTGGCAAGCAGCTTAGGATAACATTATAAAATTTTTAGTTTATGACGAACAACAAGCTTATCAATTACAATGTGGCACAGCGCAGCGAAGTAGACGCACGCATCGCCCGCATGATGGACAGCCGCCGAGAGTTGGCAGCTGCCGCAGCAGTAAAGAGAAACAACAAGTAATCAACTTATTCATTAAAGAGAGAAAGCAATAAGTGCCGTGGCTCTGTGAGCTGCGGCACTTTTTCGTTTGCTGAGCTTTTTTTTAAATATGAATGACCGTGAAATAGGCTTATACACAAAAAGGCTCATCCGAAATTTCGTGTGATGACATCAAAAAGCCTCGAAGAGGCTATATTTTCGGTAACCCCATTCAAGGGAGTGCAACGACCGTAGAATGGGGATAGGGATTACGGATGGCTTAACTATGCGCTTCGAAAATGCACTACAGCACGGAGTGCGTAATAGTCTCGTCTATGCATGATACGCGTTTCACGCTGTAGCGCATCTTTCGAAGCGCGTCGTGAGTTAGTTGTCTTTCAGTTTTAACCCCTACACTGCACTATCGCTTGTGCAGGGTTATCGACAGTTTAACCTCTATCGAGGTTATTGCTGTTGTGTACGCTTCTCTCAAAGAGTCGGATGAACAAAAAAAAATCGGGACTGTAGAACAATCCCGATATTCTTATATAGCTTTGAAACCTTTATCGTTTCAAAAGGTTGCTAACTTCAAATTTAACGAAGGTTAGGGTTGAGCTCGCTCCACTTCTCTACTGGAGGAAGAACGCCAAGGTCGATAACCTCCTGACGCATCTCTACAAGGTGGTCGTAGCTCTTCTTCAGAGCATCCATCTCCTCGTCGGTTCCCAGAGGCTCCTCATAGTAAGCACCTTCCTCTGTGATACGTGTATCAAGTGCCATCATGACGTGGTCCATACCCTTGAAGCTGCAATAGCGACCTGCAGGCCATGTGAATGGCTCACCGCCCATAGCGCCTTCAATCATCTTAACAGCAACGTAAGCAGGGCTCTGGAATGAAGAACGGCCACGGAGCTTGATTATGTTGCTACCGCCCTGAACTGTTGCCTTCTTGATATCCTCCCAGTGCTCGCTAGAAAGCTTGTCAGTGCCGATGAGGTCTGTCAATGGAACACCCTTAATCTTTGCGCCACTTGCGAAGACTGCCATAGCCTCACCGTGACCACCGTATGTGCGGCAACCTGTAACTTCGTCCTGACGAACACGGAAGTGCTTTGTCAGTTCGCTCTGCAGACGGATACTGTCGAGGGCTGCAAGTGTTGTAACCTGTGATGGACGGAGACCTGACCAGATAAGTGTGATAAGACCGGTGATGTCAGCTGGGTTGAAGATGACAACTACATGGTGAACGTCCGGGCAGTACTGTTTGATGTTCTTACCGAGCTCCTCGGCAACGCCTGCGTTACCCTTGAGAAGGTCCTCACGTGTCATGCCTGCCTTACGAGGTGCACCACCTGAAGAAATAATGTATTTAGCATCCTTGAATGCAACCTTGACATCTGTGGTGTAAGTGAAGTTGATACCCTTGAAACCACTGTGACGCATTTCCTCAGTAACACCCTCAAGACCTGGCTCGTAAACATCGTAAAGGCAGATGTTTGGAGTCAGACGCAGAATAGCTGCGGTCTGAGCCATGTTAGAACCAATCATTCCGGCTGCGCCGACAATTGTCAATTTCTCGTTAGTTAAAAAATCCATAGTAACTGCTGATTTTATTTTAATTAATATCTTTTCTCGTTTCCGTGCGCAAAGGTAGTAAAAAATTGGCACACAATGTATATTAAAACAGATACAAAATTGTTATTAATTCTAAAACTATAGAGGTTTGACAAGTCCGCATTACAAAAAAATCATTATCCCGACGCTTATGGTTTTACCTTATCTTGTGGAATGTCGTTATACCGTTAATTAAATTAACGGGCGATTCCATTGTCAGGACTGAATCATTCACATCTACAAAGCGGCAATATGTGTCATAATTCTGCGTTTTACCATTTGTCTTAACATGCATTGCAGGGTAGCTTTTCTCTGATAGGTATATCAAATTCCAGTTGCCCGAAACGTATTCATCGACCAAAGTGTCTTTGGAATAGATTACCATAACACTTCCGGAAAGAGTACCATTGTTGAAAAAGGTATATTTTTGTACTACATCAATATTGTTTTCATTGTCTGTCATCTGGCGGTTGTACCATCTGCCTTTAGTTATAGCAGTATCATATTTGTTTTGTAAATCTCTTGTTTCCATGGAAGTTTCATCATTTACTTCTGATGAAGAGCCGTTACATCCAAACGACAAAAGCAATAGAAACAACAAGGAGACAAGAAAAAGACTTTGCTTGATGTACTTTGTAGGCATCTTGTTAAAATAGTTTGATATATTTAATTTGCCACATTAGATTGTCGGTTTTAACAGGATATGTAAGGAACAATCTTTGTCCACTGTTGGTATATTTTATATAATAAGCTGAGGTCGTCAATTTAAGATGGGCCTTAGATAAATCATATTTGTACCCAGGCTGTTTTAGATTCTCTGGTAACCACCCCATATGTAGATAATCAGGGTAAGATGAATTGTTGTCTAATATAATTACCAAATCTGATGGGAAATCATAGGTTTGGACAATATTGACGTCTTTAGCTATATATATACCTGCAGGAATACCACATTGAACAGCAGTTGGATCTTTCGAATTAAAACTTCTTGTATACCATCCTTTATTTCGATCATAACGATCTTCAAAACTTGAATAGCCATATAGATTTAAAAAACTTGGCTCAAACCCATTAGAAGATTTTATTTTTTTTAAATCTTCCTCGCTAAGTCTAACATTTTGTAGAAATATGTTTTTGTAACGGATATTATAAAGATTTGTTTCTAAAATGCCTGAGCTCCTTGTAAAAGGGATTTTTTCAACTTCAATTTTTTGTGATAAATTGTTTGTTGATAAAGTGTTGTCGTTATCAGAACATCCTAAAGTGAAGAAAACAGCAATAATTGTAATAATAAAAGGCTGTAAATATGAAAAATTAAATTTATTCATAAGATTTGAAATAAAAATTATAGGAGATTTATTATTTTATAACACAAAGGTATGCATTTTTTTACTAAGAATCCTAATTGTAATAGTTAAATATATAAAAACGCACGTGTTGCCTGTTCTTACAAGCGTTTTTATAGTACTCCTTAAACAATGAACTAAATGATATGTGTTGCGGAAATAATATATTTTTTATAAAAAGTCGGTGGAAAAGTTTGCTCATTTCATAATAAAGATGTAATTTTGCACCCGCTTATTGTGGACAAGTCCATGATGAACAATAGTTTAACACATTAAATAACAAAACAAAAAGAATGATTATTGTACCAGTAAAGAACGGTGAGAACATCGAGAGAGCTCTCAAGAAGTTCAAGAGAAAGTTTGAACGCACAGGTGTTGTACGCGAGCTTCGCGCACGTCAGCAGTATGACAAGCCATCTGTGAAGAAGCGTCTCAAGATGGAACATGCCATCTACGTACAGAAGATGCGTGACGCTGAGGAGTAAAAACTCTGTAAAAAATTTGGCAGATTGAATTTTATTCCGTAAATTCGCTCTCGAAATACAATAGAGACGGGTTTTCATGATGATTGAAGAATTTTTGAACTACCTTAAGTACGAACGCAACTATTCGCCACGGACCTTAGACAGTTACGGACGGGACTTGCGTGAGTTTGAGGATTACTTCAAGAATTTGGATTGTCATCTGTCATGGGAGACTATCGACTCCGACATCATCCGCGACTGGATGGAAAGCATGATGGATAGGGGAAACACAGCACGGTCGGTAAACAGACGGCTAAGTGCGCTGCGTTCCTTTTTTCGTTTTGCTCTGTCGAGACGACTCATCGAAAAGGACCCATCGCATCTCATACGTGGTCCGAAGGCAAAGAAACCGCTACCTTACTTCCTTAGGGAAAAGGAAATGGACGAATTGCTTGACCCGCGAATGTGGACAGATAAGTACACGGATGTCCTCGCGCGTACAATATTAATAATATTATACGAAACGGGAATTCGAGTTTCAGAACTCACAACGCTAGATGATGCCGACGTTGACTTTACCAGCAACACGCTGAAAGTAACAGGTAAGCGCAACAAGCAGCGCATTATCCCGTTCGGCGATGAGATGAAAAACACGTTACTGAGCTACATCAGCAAACGTGCCGATGAGATTACACGAGTCGAAGAGGGTTTGCTTCTTGACAAAAAAGGCCACCGGCTGAAAAACCAGCAGGCAGCATATCTTGTCAAAAAGAACCTTTCGAAAGTCACCACGATGAAGAAACGCTCGCCGCACGTGCTCAGACATACGTTCGCAACGACGATGCTGAACCACCATGCAGGACTGGAGAGCGTCCGCCAGCTACTCGGACATGCAAGTATATCTACAACTGAGGTGTACACGCATACTACGTTCGAACAATTAAAAGAAGAGTATAAATCAGCCCATCCGAGGGCTTAAACCTTATCAAACCTTTTAAAACTGGAGGTAACTATGGAAATTAAGATTCAGTCGATTCACTTCGATGCCACAGAGAAACTTCAAGAGTTCATCAACAAGAAAGTATCTAAGTTAGAGAAGTCCTTTGAGGACATACAGAAAGTAGAGGTGCAATTAAAGGTTGAGAAGCCAGCCACAGCATTGAACAAAACCACCAGTCTGAACGTCATCGTTCCGGGTAACACTCTCTATGTAGAGAAAACTGCGGACTCGTTCGAGGAAGGTGTTGACCTGTGCCTGGATGCAATGAAAGTACAACTCACCAAATACAAGGAAAAACTGCGTAAACATTAAAAAACGAAAAAAACGTCCGAAAATATTTGGACGGATGAAAAATAATGTCTATCTTTGCAGCCGCTTACAGCAACCGAAGTGCCGGAAGGCATAAACGGCTGCAAAGATAAGCCTCTTTAGCTCAGTTGGCCAGAGCACGTGATTTGTAATCTCGGGGTCG
>OMVI01000028.1 GCA_900314455.1 uncultured Prevotella sp.
GTGGATGAGATCCGCGAGGATGATGAGACCGAGAAGGCGACAACCAAGATAACAAATGAATATCTGAATAATTATCAAAATATTAAAGAGACAGGCATACCGCCATTGCCACAACCACAGCAGCAGCCTTCGCTGTCTGCCATCGTTGATGACAAAGGCAATCCAACTCCGGGATTCTTGGAAAAGGCGTTCCAAGGTCTTAAGACCCTGTTCGGTAAAAATAACGCCAAGGTACCAGAACCAAGTATGAGTAAACCTACACTGACAGCACTGGAGACACTCTTCGGTGCCGGAGCTCTTAACTTTGACGACAAAGGTCAGGTAGTTCTCACCGAGGACCAGGCAAAGACTCTCAACGAGAAACTTGCCAAGCCTAAGGATGAGAAGAATGACGGCGAGGATGCCATTAAGCCAGCCGAGCCAGCATCACCTGCAACTGAGGGAGCAAAGGATGAGCTTGCTAAAGCTCAGGATGAGCTTCAAAAAGCCAAGGACGAACTCGCCAAGGCTAAGAACACAATCGCCGAAAAGGAGCAGCAGGTTAAGAACCTGCAGGGAGCACCGGCTGATGAAACTAAAGAGAACCCGGCTAACGGTGGTGAGAACTTCACCGCCAAAGATTTGTACGATTGCATTAAAGACATCTAATCATGGCAGGACAAACAGAAGGAATCAAATTCACTCCTGAAAGTCTGTCTCAGACTTTCAAGACTTACCGCAAGGACCTTATCGTGCAGCCAATGTTCGCTATGGGCGAGCTTCTGCAGCACTGTTCCATCGCTACCGGAATCCGCTACCGCGAGATTTGGAGCGAGATGACAGGTAAGTTCCAGCTCGGAAACTATAAGAAGGATAAGAAGGGCAAAGGTGGCGTTGACATCAAGGCCCGTGTGTTCGAGACATTCTTCGGCAACTGTATCGAGCCGATTGACCCGAACAAGATTTACCAGTCTATCTGGGGCAGTAACGTAACCAAGGGCGAAGGTCTTAAGAACGTGCCTATCGTCTTGCAGGTATGCGCCTACATGATGAAGCAGCTCGGAGAGAACCTCTTCCTCAATGCGTTCACCGCTAAGCATAACGGTGAGAAGTTCGACGAGACCGCCGACTTCTTCAATGGTTTCCGCACTATCATCGACAATGATATTGCCGGAACCAACGAGATTAAGCAGGTTCTTATCTCCGAGGATCTAAAGAACCTCAAGTATGGTACTGAGGATATCACAGCTGACAACGCTGTTGACATCATTGAAGACTTCTACTGGAACGGTACCAGTGAGAAGCTCAAGAAGAATCCAGCTCTACAATACTTCATGTCGACTGAGCATTATCACAACTATTGCAAGGACTACCGCCAGTCATTTGGCGCTCTTCCTTACAATCAGAAGTTCACCAAGACAACTCTTGATGGTGCCACCAACGTCGAGCTCGTTCCGCTGGCTAACGTCCCTAAGGACTTCATGCTCATTACGCCGAAGTCAAATATCTACCTTCTCTTCAACCAGAAGGGTGACGATGAGAAGTTCCTCGTTGAGCGTTCTCTTGAGAACCACTACGATGTTGACTTCCTCGCCAACATGTTCTTCGGCACTCAGTTCGAGTCAGTCTCTTCTGAGGTTCTGGCTGTCTGGGAGAAGAAGCCAGCAGCTGGAGCAGGTGCGTAACATATCCGGTGGCGACCGCTTAAGAGCGGCTGCCATCCATTCATTCACCAATTAAATAATATAAAAATGAGTAAATGCGCTAAAAAGGCAAGAATATACAAAGACATCGAGAACTGCCGTGGACGCAAGAACCTTCCTGGTACCCGCGCCTACTTCTATGGCATCTCTCTGTACGATGTTATAACCATGCCTAAGTATAACGATGCGCCTGAGGACCTTAAGGCTGCAGCTACTCTCGTTGGCGACTTTGTTCTCGCTGCCGATGTAAAGTGGCACAAGGTCGGTATGGTTGTCGATGAGGGTACCATCCAGACTGAGAATCAGGGCACCGAGGGCAACAAGAGCTTTAAAAACACCTTCACAGGCGTTATTCCTGGAACTGAGGAAGAGGCAACAGGATACATCAACGAGATGAACAACGACCAGATGATCTTCCTCGTTCCGCAGCGTAACGGCAAGTTCCGTCTCGTTGGTAACAAGGAGTTCCCAGCCGTCCTATCTCTCAAGCAGGAACTCGGCAAGACCGCAACCGATGCCAACACCACAACCGTCGAGGCAGTCGCTACCGACTACTGGTCGGCTCCTTTCTATACCGGAAAGATTGAGACTGAGGATGGCGTTATCAGTGGTGAGACAGGCGAACTCGTTACCGAGGACGCTGGTGGCAAGGCAGCTCAGACTGGTCAGGGCTAAAAAGACTGTAATCAGGATAACAACAATTTGACAGGCTTTTTTCAATCCATAATATAGATAAATTTGAGGGCGGTCCTCACGTTTGATCGTGAGACTGCCCTTTTTAAATTTCAAAGCAAATGATTGACAACGAACTTACACAGCACATCGGCAAGTGGCTGACCCATGTCGGACCGCGTACCGATCAGGAGATTATCGAAGGAGCAACTATGTTGCTGCGCCTGAATCGTAACCGCTCACTCTATCAGACTGTCGTTACACGGCCACAGCGCCATGAGTCGAAGGTGGTCTATGAACTTAAGAAGTGGTACGGCATCCGTGCCGACGGACTGACCATCGATGAAGTGAACAAACTCGACAGTACTCTCACACCTCAGGTTAAAGCAGCTGTCGACGCAGAACCAAAGAACGACGATGGCACAGTCCAGAATCCGGATGATCTGCCGGCACACTCAGGCAAGCGTGCCGACCATGACAGTCTTCCTGACGACATAAAGGGAATATGGCCACGCAATGCCGAACGGTGGAAAAAAATAAAGCAGCTCTACAATACGCTGCTCACCATCGATGAGCCATGCAGCCGTTACGAATATCTTAAGCAGCTTAAGGATTTGTGGTACGGCTACAAGGCTGACTTCAAGAAGTACGATGACTTCGTGCTTGAGCCGAATGATGGTGGTGAAAACGGTGGTGAAAACGGTGGTGATGATGCCAAGAAAATCACCAACGCACGCTCATACATCAGCAAGAATATCGGTCCTCTGCAGTCGATTAAATCGTCTTATGATGCCGATGGAATGGACGAAAAAACTCTTGCCGACTACAACTCCAAGCTTGCAAAGGTACAGGAACGTGTCGATGTTATCCTCTCTGCCGGTGAGCTGATTGGTGATGATCTACGCCAGACTCTCGCCGACCTTGGAGTAGTGTTCAACGATAAAGATAAGAAGGATAACGATGTCGAGGGGGAAGCCGATAGCGACGATACTCAAACCGCTGGCGAGTAATCCGTTCCAGTGCTACCTCGGTACCGGACTTCACACGCTCGGTCTGCTCGGATGGATCCTGGAGCAGACCGGGCGTGCCGATGTATGGGTAAGCACTTACTCTACAAGTGATGCCTTCCTCTCCGGATTCGCACGCTTACGACGTAAGCAGCTTATCGATGAGTCGGCACTGGTTGCCGACCTGAAGGCATCACAAAAGACAGTGAAGCTTTACAAGCTAATGCAGAACTGCTTCGACCGCGTATATCTTGCAATGAACCACTCTAAGATTGTCCTCGTTCAGAATGACCGCTGGACAGTCTCCGTTATTTCGTCACAGAACCAAACTTACGGCGACCGGGCTGAATGTACCATGGTAACAACCAGTCAGCAGGCATTCCTCGACTTGTATAGCGGTCTGAAGACAATCATCGATAACAATTCAATAGAACTACATGGAGTATTCCAACGACTTGCTCAAAGAGATAGAGACAATGGGAGCCGACATGATGACCCCCTTGGAGATTTCCGTCCTTTTGGATATTGACGAAGATGAGTTCCAGGACGACATCAAGACTCATGGCAGTGCTGCGCGTTCTGCCTATCTCCGTGGGTACATCCAAACAGTACACGAGATAAAGAAGAATATTCGCGACCTCTGCGATACCGGCTCACCATCTGCAGTGGAGCAGTCAGTTGGATTCATAAAGGAAATAGAACAGCAGATAATATGAGCATGCCAACCGACATCGACCAGTACAGTCGTTACATCTATATGGAGAGGCCTGAGATGGAAGCCGAGAATCTCAGTCCTCTCATCATTGAGCGTGTCAAGAGGCTCCGTGCCATCTTCTCATACTGGCAGGAGTTCCCTACCAAAACCACCCGTGAGATTGTTACCCATGACATGCAGCTGCATAAGATAAAAATCTCACAAGCTTACGACGATGTACACCTCTGCCAGCTGCTGCTCGGTAATGTCCATCAGGCAACAAAGGAGTTCTACAGATGGAAGATTAACGTCGACCTCGATGAGGATATCCGCAAGGCTCGCGTCAAAGGCGACTTCCGCGCCGTGGCTGCTCTTGAAGCAGTACGTGTCAAGAACAACCGCACCGATAAGGACGATGAACCGGAGCTTGAATTCGATAAGATCATTCCTCAGAACTTCGTGCCGACCGACGACCCGTCGGTTATCGGCATAAAGAAAGTACCAGGATTGCGCGACCGCATCCGCCGACTCGAGAAAAAGTACTCGAATGGCGCAATAGAGGATGCTGAGTACGTGGAAATTAAAGATGATGAAGAAAGCAATGATGGAACAAAACGAGGATAATAAGCAGTACTTCAACGACGGACAGCTCTACTGTCTGTACATGGACACCCGTGATGAAGTAATAGTCGCCGGACGTGGTTTCGGCAAGGGAGCCATACAGGCGCGACGATTGCAGGAGTGCTTTCAAGGGATGCCCGGAAGTATGGGCGGTTTCGTCTCTCCGTCAGTGAAACGTTGCCTTACCAACATCCTTCCGTCCATGCTCATCCATCTGGAGCGATGGGGCTTCAAGCGCGACCTTCATTACATTGTTGGAAAGAAACCATGGAAGGCGCTGCACTGGAAGTCGCCTATTTTCACTCCTGCCAACTGGGAGAATACCATATCATTCTATAACGGTTCCGTCTGCAATATCATCAGCCAGGACAGACCGGGATCGTCTAACTCAATGTCGCTCGACTATATCATTATCGATGAAGGGAAATTCATTAACTTCGAGCAACTTAAGGATGAGACTTTCCAAGCCAACCGTGGTAATGAGCAGTTCTTCCACGACTTCCCACTTCATCACGGCATGACCATCACTTCCGATATGCCAATCACGAAGAAAGGATCGTGGTTCCTCAACTATAAGGAACAGTCCGACCCTGAGCTTGTAGAGGTTATCGAAGGACTGGTCTATGCCCGGTACCGTGCGGTACGTCAGCTGAAGGCAATGCCTTCCCGTCGTGCCGACATAGAGAAGAAGATCGAGCGCATTGATGCAAAGCTTCGCTACTTCCGTTCAAAATGTCTGCTATATAAGGAGTATTCTTCTATTCAGAACCTCGCCCTGCTCGGTGAGGATTTCATCCGTCGTAACAAGCGCGACCTTCCACCACTAACTTTCTACACATCCATAATGTGTATCCGCATCGACATCTCGACTGATGGATTCTATGGCGGTATGCGCGAGGATGTCAATCTATACACCGCACCAAGCAGCAAGTTGGCACTCCAGGATATACGAGCAGAAGAAGGTGGCGGAATACCTAACGACTGCCGTCAGGACAGCGACCTCGACCCACGGCTGCCAATCATAATCTCCTTCGACGCTAACCAGAACATCAACTGGATGGTGTGCTCGCAGGTTGGTCGTGATGGCAAGCTGAGAGTGCTCAAGTCGTTCTTCGTCAAGTACGAGCGGAAGATCCCCGAGCTCATCGACGACTTCAACGACTACTACCAGTACCACAAGCGGCGTCAGGTTATCTTCTATTATGATGCCACCTTCCTTCCTCAGAATTACGGAACGCACAACCTCAATATCCGGGACACTATCAAGCATTGCCTCAAACAGCACCAGTGGTCCATCCGTGAGAAGTACATCGGCAAGCCGATGAGCCATATCCTCAAGAACGCACTCATCAATGATATGTTCCGTGGTCGTGCTGAACACCAGGTGCTCATCAATCGTGATAACAATCCCGACCTTCTCATCTCCATCACATCGGCTGGTGTCTACAACGGCAAGAAAGATAAGCGTGGTGAGAAGCTCGCCGAGACAGAAGAGGATAAGCTGGAGAGCCGTACTGATGGCTCCGACGCATTTGACACCACATGCATTGGTGTAGAGAAGTTTCCTGTGTCCTTCGGCTTCTCGGTATCATCGATAACGTTCAGTAAGTAGAACTTTCGTTTGCTGATAACCATAGTTCATTGGGGCGTGCCTGTGATGGGTGCGCTCCATTTTTTTCATGTGCGCTGCCATCAGCTTCCATTA
>OMVI01000021.1 GCA_900314455.1 uncultured Prevotella sp.
ACGATACACGTCACATCATCGACCGTATCCTCGACCACGAGATCGACAAGGCTCCTACGAAGAATATTCCTTACTTCAACTTCAAGGTTCCTACAGAGCTTGAGGGTGTCGACGTTACTCCGCTCGACCCACGTGACTCTTACAAGGACCCAGCTGAGTGGGACAAGAAGGCTAAGCACCTTGCTGAGCTCTTCATCAACAACTTCAAGAAGTATGAGACCAACGATGCCGGCAAGGCTCTCGTAGCTGCTGGTCCTCAGCTCTAAGCTATCGGAAAATTCATATTTCCCACATAATTTATTAAGCCCGTCGCCAAAAGTGACGGGCTTTTTTTGTATATAAAAAAATGCTTTTCCCTTGGGCTTGGGGAGACCTTATCATTAAAAATCATTGTTTTCAGGTATCGTGTAAGCGTCAGAAAGCCAATACCGTTGCATGTCCCTACAAAGGAAAGGGCTTTTTCAGAAAGAATAATGATACAAAATGCATAAGAATAGAGTCGCTATTACCGCCCTATTATTGTCTTCTGTTGTGACGGCCTCTGCCCAGACCGTCTGCGGTCGCATTACCAATGCCGACACAAAGAAACCCGTTGAATTCGCTTCCGTTCTCTTCAAGGAGAGCCGCCTTTACGCCTACACCGACGAGAAAGGCCATTTCAGTATACATAATGTACCCGAGGATCGCAAAGAACGGACCTCTCCAGTCGAGTCTTCAGAAAGTAAAGAAATACTTGTTGAAGCAGTATGACCAGATGGCAATTACCAATGACTACTGGAATTGGGCAATTTACAATCAGCTACGGTTTGGCATAGACTTTGTTAAAGATTATAAGAAGCTCGTAGAAAAAGTCACCGCCGCCGACATACAGGCTGTTGCCAAGGACATGCTCGACAGCCATCGCCGCATTGAGGTGACGATGCTCAGCAAGTAGAATGAAACGAAACGTATTCTTATTGACACTCGCCGCAGTCCTGTTAGTGGGCTGCGGCAAGCATGCCGGCTCACCAACCGGCATTGAACATTTCACTACCGAGGTACGCCTGAAGACCACTCCCGTCAAGGAGCAGGGTCGCAGCGACCTCTGTTGGGACTATGCCATGTTGGCAACCATCGAGACCGAGCACCTCATGCAGGGCGACTCTGTCAACCTAAGTACTGACTTCGTGGCACGAATGCTTATCCAGGAGGAAGCCTCCGAGATGTTCTACACGCATAAAGGAAGGATAAACACTCGCGGAATGATGGCGATGGTGCCACGGTTGCTTGCAACTTACGGTCTGACTCACTACGATGCCTACCACAGCAGTGAAGCAACCGACTACCATCTGACAGAGCGCAAGGTGGCGCAGGCTGTCCGCACGGCGATGTCCTACGAGCAAATGAGCTCCCGTGTAAACGAAATTCTTGATAAGGAGATAGGCGCCTGCATGCCGAAAGTTTTCATGCTGGGAGCCGTTTACACACCTCTTGAATTCGCCCATAGCGTCTGCCACGAGGACGAATACATTGCATACACTAGTTTCACACATCATCTTTTCGGACAAGCGTTCCCACTTGAAACGCCCGACAACCATTATCACGATACTTTTCTCAACGTTCCTATCGACACACTGATGAATATCATGGAGCAGAGCGTGCGCCACGGCCATCCCGTTTGCTGGGAAGGCGACATCAGTGAGCCGGGCTTTTCATTCGAGAAAGGTGTCGCCGACATCAGTACTCCGCTACCTGCCGACGTGCAGAAGGAACGCCAGCGCGAGTTCAACAACCACCAGACAACCGACGACCACTGCATGGAGATTGTAGGAATTGCCCACAACCACCAGGGCAGAAAGTTCTTTATCATGAAGAATAGTTGGGGTACTGCAAATCCATACCATGGCTTTATGTACGTCAGCTTCGACTATGTGCGCCTCAAGACCATTGCTATTATGGCGAAGAACGTGTAAAGGAAAAAGGAAAGACTTCCCCAAAAGCAAGCTAAATCCTCTCCAGGTCTCCCCTTGGGGGAGGCCTGGAGAGGAATTCCATCAGGTTTGGAGAGGTCATGGGGGAGGTCTTAGGAGGGCATCACTTAGGCTTGGTGAGGTCAAGCCTTAAGTTTGACGTTGCTTTTTAATTTATTTTTATGAGAAAAATAATTTATTTTTAGTTGGTTTTTAATTTATTTTTCTCTCATTTTTAATTTAAAAATCAAACTAAAAGCTAAGCTTTGATAATCAGGAAGTTAACCTATTATGGTCTAAGATATACCCTTAGTCACTCCCAAGTGGGAGAGGTTTGATTTCCATCGATAAGCAAGCACTCTGAAATAGAACTCATCCACAAAACTAATATTGAACATTCACAAAACTAATAAAACCCCTCCCGTTCGGGAGGGGTTGGGGTGGTTTATTCCTATTTTAGCTCAAACTGCTTCTTAAGCTTCAAGTTATCCGACGCATTACCAACGAGAACGGTGAATGCTCCGGGCTCAGCCTTCCACTGATGTGCAGCTTCATCGTAGAAGCTAAGGGCATCACGGCCAATCGTTATGGCGACATCGCGCGACTCACCGGGCCTCAGAAATACCTTGCGGAAGCCCTTCAGCTCCTTGTAAGGCCTGTCAATAGATGCTTTGTCGTCGTGGATGTAAAGCTGGACGACCTCCGCTCCAGCACGCTTTCCAGTGTTTTTGACTGTTACCGTTACCGTCAGGCTGTCCGAAGGAGTAATCTTCAAGTTCGACAAGCGAAGGTTTGATATATTAAAAGATGTGTAGCTCAGACCGTGACCGAAGGCAAACAGCGGGTGAGTGTTGTGCTTGTCAGCCCAGCGGTAGCCCACATAAATGCCCTCTTTGTATTCCTCGTCGATGATATTACCATCCGTCTGCTTGCCACCCGGCTTCCGCCATGTGCCCGGATACGTACTGAGGGCATGCGCGCCCACATCCTTCAGCGATGCAGGCCACGTGAACGGCAGTTTGCCTGATGGGCTGACGTCGCCGCAGAGGACTGCTGCAAGCGCCTCGCCAGCCTCCGAACCGAGGAACCAACCTTGTACTATAGCCGGCACTTTGTCCTTCCACGGCATCGCAACGGCATTTCCGGAGATGTTGACGTACACCAAATGCGAGTTCACCTTTGCCAAAGCATTGATGAGTTTGTCCTGAGCGTAAGGCAAACCGTACTCTTTGCGGTCGTGACCTTCGCAGTCCTGATAGTCGCTTTTGTTGAGTCCGCCGAACAGAATGACATAGTCGGCAGTGCGAGCCTTAGCCACCGCGTCGTCGATAAGCTGTTGCTCAGAGCGGTTGTCGTTAAGATTCTGACCCGTGGTGACGCCGTTGTAGTTGCCCGTTACATCACCGACATATCCGCGTTCGTACTCCACGCCGGCGACATCCTTCAACCGCGACTTGAGACCATCTAACGGAGAGATTTCCTTCTGTACCTTCAGCGACGACGAACCGCCACCGACTGTCATCATCTTTATGGCGTTTTCGCCCACGACGAGGACTGTAGGACGATGCGATACGGCGTCAGCTTTTGCACCGTTGCCGACTTTGTGGCATTGAGTTTTCAGCGTTGAGCCTTGGATAATAGGAAGTACACCGCCGTCGTTCTTAAGCAGAACGATACCGTCCTCGGCTATTTGCTTTGCTGCGCCGTAATGACTTTCGGAGCAAAGGAGCCCGTGTCCACGATGCGCCATTGTCGTCCGATAGTACAACCGCAGCACCCGGCGCACCTTGTCGTTGAGCTGTTCCATCGTGTACTTGCCGTTCGCTATTCCCTCCTTGAAGGGATTGGCAAGGTAGTAGTTGTCGTAGGCTTTGCTGGCGCCCTTGTTCAGTCCGTTTGTCCACGAGCCGAACTCCATGTCGAGACCGTTACGCACTGCCTGGTCGGTGTTGTGCGTGCCACCCCAATCGCTCACCACGACGCCGTCGAACTTCCAATCGCCTTTCAAGATATCGTTGAGCAGATACTCATTGTGGCAGTTGTGCTCGTTCTTATACATTCCGTAACTGCCCATTATTGCCCATACGTGGCCCTTGGTGACGGCAGCGTGGAATGCCGGGAGGTAAATCTCGTGGAGCGCGCGGTCGGAAACGATGACGTTCTCTTCGAACCGATTCTCCTCATCATTGTTCAAAGCGAAGTGCTTAACGCATGCCGATACGCCGTTGGACTGCATACCTATTATATAAGGTACTACCATTGTGGACGTCAGGTAAGGGTCTTCGCCCATGTATTCGAAGTTGCGGCCGCCCAGCGGAGTTCTATAGATGTTCACGCCCGGACCAAGTATCATGTCCTTACCGCGGTAGAGTGCTTCCTCGCCGAGGCTCCGTCCGTAGAGCAAAGACATCTGCGGGTTCCACGAAGCAGCAAGGCATGTGAGGGCGGGGAAGGCAACACACGAGTCGTTGGTTTGTCCTGCCTGTTCCCATTCGTCCCAAAGAACGTCGGGACGGACACCGTGAGGGCCGTCGTCGGTCCAGAAATCGGGAAATCCCAGACGCGGAACGCCACGGCTGGAGAATTTGCTTTGCGCGTGTATTACTGCTATTTTCTCGTCCAAAGTCATGCGTGAGAGGGCATCCTCAACACGCTCTTCCACTGTCTTCGTCTCATCGAGGTACGCAGGCAGGGCTGGTTTCGGCTGCGCCTTTGCCGTCGCTAATCCCGTAAGGAGTAGTGCCGATGTAATCAGTGCGATTGTTCTGAATTTCATGTTTTTATAGTTTTAGTTAGCTTCTCGTATATAATTCGTTTCGACAAAGTTAGCCAAAAAAGCAAGACGGAGGGGAGACGGGGACTTCAAATATAGATTTCCAAGCGCCGAGAAAATCGTTAACCGGTTTAAAATGAGGTATTTGCTATATTTGAAGAAGTCTGAAAAAGTGGAGATCATTTAAATTTTGCGTTCGAAAAGTGTATTTTAAACAATCTCTTTTTGAAGGAAAAATGAGCCAATTTAATGGTGTGAATTAAACAATTTTTGGTTAAAAATAATCCCAAACTTCCCACTTTTTTTTGTGGTTTGAATTTTATTTAATTGTTTGATAATAAATGCTTTAATATATTTTGAGTGCAATCGATTATCCACTTTTGAACCAACTCACGTTTTTTGAACTGTTATTTTGTTTAACTTTGCAAGTGTAAGATGATTAGGACATCGTTGATGATGGAATAAACATCAGATGCATAAACGAATTTATGGTTTAGTTATTAGGTTGTCAGGGTTGGCAATACCTTACGCGGGGACGGCGAGCGAGCCCAATCCCCGCTTCTATTAGGAAACGAAACGACAGAAAACCTATAACAAGGACCTATCGAGTATTTTTTGAAAGTATATATCTAACTAACATAATTAAATATAACCAAAATTTAAAAACTTATGAGAAAAGCAAGAATCTTTACCTTATTGGTGGCTCTGCTTATTGCCGTCGTGACCCAGGCGCAGAACGTTAAGTTCTCGGGGCAGGTCGTTGACGTTGACGGCGAGCCTATCATCGGCGCCTCCGTAATGGAAAAGGGAACGTCGCGGGGTGCCATCAGTGACCTTGATGGTAACTTTAGCTTTAACGGTTCTGAAGGTGCCAAGCTCGTAGTCTCCTACGTTGGCTATGTCAGCAAGGAAGTTGCAGGCGGGCAGAACATGAAGGTGGTCCTCAAGGAGGATACCAAGGCACTGAACGAAGTCGTCGTCCTCGGTTACGGTGTACAAAAGAAGAGCGTCGTAACGGCGTCCATCGCCAAGGTCGACGGTGACGATATAGCCAACAAGACACAGCTCCGCGCTGAGGATGCACTGAAAGGCATGGCGGCCGGCGTTAACGTAACGAGCGTTTCCGGACAGCCTGGCGAGAAGTCGGTGATACGTATCCGTGGTATCGGAACTATCAACAACTCTGAACCTCTGTACATTATTGATGGCATGGCAACCGACCAGAACGGCATGGAACTTGTCAATCCTGAGGACATCGAGAGCATCGAGGTACTGAAGGATGCGGCTTCCGGCGCTATCTACGGTTCACGTGCAGCCAACGGTGTCATCCTTGTTACAACCAAGAAGGGCGCCAAGGGCAATGCCAAGATTAACTATAACTTCACTTACGGATGGCAGAGTCCATGGCGTAAGCGCAAGGTTACGAGTGCTACCGACTATGCAATACTTCAGAATGAGAAGTATGTCAACGGCGGACAGGCACCTCTCTATGCTGACCCGTACAACCTTAAGGATGACAACGGAAACCCTGTGACTGGCTTCGGAACAAACTGGCAGAACGAACTCTTCAACGATAACGCTCCTATCGTACAGCATGACTTGTCGATAAGCGGTGCCAGTGACAAGGTCAACTACTATCTTTCTCTCGGCTATACATCGCAGGATGGTATCGTTGGCGGTAACTACGGGCAGTCGAACTACGACCGTCTGACTCTCCGTTCGAACACTAACTACAACCTGTTCGACCACTCTAAGGAGCGCAAGTTCCTCAACAAGCTCGACCTCGGTGTCAACATAGGCTACATGCGTGTACATAGCACGGGCGTTGCGACCAACTCCACATGGGGCTCTCCTCTTGGGTCGGCTCTCTATCTCTCACCGATACTGCCTGTAACGATAACAAATCCGAAGGTAGCGGCAGCAATGGAGGCACAGTATTCAGCCTACGACCTCTACAAGGATGCCAACGGCAATCCTTACACGGTGCCTGGTTACTTCGGCTCTTATCAGGAACAGAACAACCCTATAGCAATGATGCAGGGGCATCCTCAAAAGAACTGGTCGCATAAGATTATGCCTAAGTTCTCTCTCGACTTGCAACTCTTCGACAATTTGAAGTACCACTTCGCCTACAGCGCAGAGCTCTCGTTCTGGGGATACGACGGAGCAACTACTCAGAAGTTCTATCTTTCAGGCAACAACAACGCAGACCACACATCAGCCACAGCTCAAAAGGCTGACAACAACACATGGCAGGTCGATAATACTCTCTCTTACGACAAGACCATCGGTAAGCACTCGTTCGATATCGTGCTTGGTCAGTCGGCAAGTAAGTTCAAGGGCAGCGTCCTCGGTGGCGGCGCCTGGAACCTCATCAACATCAACAAGCCTTCTATCAACTACACTACCGGTAACGGTGAGGTCGTTTCAGAAGAGGGCAGTCTTAGCGGAACAGCTCACTTCAACGTATGGGGCTACCCATATACGGAGCACCGTCTGTCGTCACTCTTTGCCCGTTTGAGCTACAACTACGATGAGCGCTACATGGCACAGTTCACTGTTCGTCGTGATGGTTCTAGCCGTTTCGGTTCTGACAACTTGTATGGTACATTCCCATCGTTCTCTCTTGGTTGGAATATCATGAACGAAAAGTTCATGAAACCTACCCGCGACTGGTTGAACAATGCAAAGCTTCGCTTCAGCTGGGGTAAGAATGGTAACGAGAACATTGATGACTTCGCTTACACATCGCTCACTTCTATGGGCAACGACTACTACTTCGGTACTGGTAATGTAAAGAACCACGGTTCTAAGGCCAATCGTCTTCCGAACCCTGACCTGAAGTGGGAGGAGAGTGAACAGACTGATATCGGTCTTGATTTAGGCTTCTTCAACAATGCGTTGACGTTCACTGTCGACTACTACGTTAAGAAGACGAATGGTATGATTATAGAAATGCCTATCCCAAGTTACGTCGGTGAGTCTTCACCGCTTGCTAACGTGGGTGACATGAAGAACTCCGGTTGGGAGTTCGAGCTCGGCTACAACGGTCGCATCCGTGACTTCAAGTACAGCATAAGGGGTAATGCCTCGTATCTGCACAATGAACTTAAGAACATCGGTAATGCTACCGGCTTCCTCGATTGGGGTATCTCCCAGTTCTCGGATGGCGGCACTCGTGCAGAGAACGGTCAGCCTTTCCCATTCTTCTATGGTTATAAGACAGCCGGAGTGTTCCAGACTGTTGACGAGGTTAACGCCTATAAGGATGCTAATGGAAAACCGATTCAGCCTAACGCAGTACCTGGTGACCTCCGCTTCGTCGATGTCAACGGTGATGGTCAGATAACTTCAGACGACCGTACTAACATCGGTAACGGTGTTCCAAAGTGGACATTCGGTTTCAACCTCAGCGGTGAATGGAAAGGATTCGACGTCAGTCTCTTCTTCCAGGGCGTCAGCGGCGTCGATGTATTTGATGCAACGTATCGCTCAGATATAGCTTCGGGTAACTATCCGACATGGATTCTCGACCGTTGGACTGGTCCTGGCACGTCGAATTCAGTACCTCGTCTCGCTCTCGGCGACACAAAGAACTGGGTTGTCAGCGACCTTTACGTTCACAGCGGCAACTATCTCCGCCTCAAGAACTTCCAGCTTGGCTACACACTGCCGAGACTTCTCACTCAGAAAGTCGGTGTCGACCGTCTCCGCTTCTTTGTAATGGCAGAGAATCTCTTTACCTGGACCAAGTACTGGGGTTTCGATCCTGAAATCGGTGGTTCAAATGGTATAACCTCACTTGGCGTCGACTATGGTGTTTACCCACAGGCACGCACATGGTCTATCGGCTTCAATATCACTCTGTAAACATTTAAATACTATTGAGCATTATGAAAACGACAAAATATTTATTTGTAGGAGCTCTTGCTTCAGCTTTCCTGTTGAGCTCTTGCAGTGACGATTTTCTGAAGGTGGAAGACCCTGACGGTGAGCCATTGGAGGAATACTATACAACCGACGCGCACCTTCAGGAGTCGGTGACGGCAGCTTACGACCCGCTGCACTGGCCTGACTGGGACGGTACCGCATACAATGCGCTGAACATCGACGCTGAAATCATGGGCGACGACTTCTTCCCTGGCGGCAGTAACATATCCGATAACCAGCACTGGCACAAGCTCTTTAACTTCGAAGGCGATGGCAACAACACGCTGGCAACGCTCTGGGGCGACTTCTACTCTGGCATTAAGCGTTGCAACGACGTGATAAAGTATTGCGGATACTCTGTTAATGCAGACAATCCGAACCTCCCGACGTACATCGAACAGGCTCGTCTGCTCCGTGCCTACTACTATAATATATTGTGGCACTACTACGGCGACGTTCCTTTCTACCTCGATAACATCTCTTCTCCGTACACTGCACCGCAACTGTCGGCCGACGAAATCTACGAGAGACTTATCGCCGAGATGGAGGATATCTTAAACAACAATGTACTGCCAATGCGCTGGGACGATGCTGACGCAGGCCGCGTGAGTCAGGCTTTCGCCTATATGCTCTACGCAGAGATGGTCATGTATCAGAACGATACACAGCGTTACCCTCAGGCTCTTGCATATATGAAGGAGATAATCAACAGCGGTCAGTACGATTTGCTGCATAACTACGCCGACATTTGGAAGGAAAGCGGCGAGTGGGGCAAAGAGTCTATCTTCGAAATCAACTACCAGGACGACAATGCAGCTCGTGACTGGGGTACTCCAAAGTCAGCTGGCGGAACCGTTCTGCCAACCCTTATCTCACCGAACGGCTGGAAAGGCGGCGACGGATGGGATGCCGGACAAGATGGTTGGGGCTTCCTCCCGATGCGCGTAGAGACCTACAACATGTACGATGCTGCCGATCAGCGTCGCGACGCTACTTGCTGGGATTTGCGCAGCTTGCAGGGAACCGACCAGGACTACACCGCCCGTTATCAGGACACTCACCTCTGGCTCGCAAAGTATCGTCCATACTCAGAGAATAGTAAGGACTGCCCGACCTCGAAGAACTTGAACTACAACAACAACCTTCGTATTTATCGCTACTCGGAGACCCTTCTCAACGCAGCTGAACTTACCCTGGCAACAGGCGGAAGCAGCGCAGAGGCACTCGGATACCTCAACAAGGTTCACCAGCGTGCAGGTCTTCCAGCTCTCAGCTCTATAACGGCTGACGACATTCTCAATGAGCGTCACCTCGAATTCGTAGGCGAAGGCAAGCGTTACTTTGACCTCGTACGTACCGGAAAGGCTGCAACGACTCTCGTGCCGATACCTGGCACCGACCGTACCAACGCATGGACTCCTAACAAAAAGCACATTCCTCTGGCACAGTCTGAGCTCGATGCAGACCCGTCATTGAAGCAGAACGAATACTAACAAACTTAAAACGAGTAGTACAATGAAAAATATATATAAGCTAATGGCAGGAGTTCTGTTCGCCGGACTTACCCTTACGGCTTGCTCTCCGGAGGATTTCGACACGGCAAACGAGAACGGACTCCCCACGATGGAAGGCGTTGACTTCACCATCGATGTAGACCAGTCGACCAATACGATGACCGCCACGGCTCCCGTTATTGAAGGCGAATACCCTGTTTGGCTCGTCAACGGAACCGTATATTCCACCCTTCAGACCGTGACATGGTCTAATAAGATTCGCGGAACATATCCTATTGAGTTGCGCATGGCAAACCGCAACGGCTTCAGTCAGTCGAGTGTACAGAAGACTTTCACATTTGACGAGACCAAAGTCGACTTCGCTCCGTACCTCACCAAGCTTCAGGGCAAGGAGTGGCGCATAGACAACAGCGTTAAGGGACACCTCGCCTGTGGTCCTTCAGGTACCTCAGGAACAGAGTGGTGGTCAGCCAATCCTGACGACAAGAAGGACTACAGCGTCTATGACGACCGCATAACGTTCGAGCCAACCACAGCGACCGGTGGCAACTACACCTACAGCTCAGGTGTCGACGGCAAGACATTCGTCAACACCGGTACAACCCTTTGGGGCTCATCATCAGCCGACTGGGATGCAACCATCACTCCAGAGCAGAAGGCAACCTTCAATCTTGAGTCAGGAACATGGACAGACGCCGACAAGAAAGTTCAGGATGCAGTTTACCTCGTACTCTCCGACAACACACTGTTCCCGTACATTTCAACCGACGACCAGTACCAGCACCCTCGCTTCCGTATAGAAGGTCTGACTGCAAACGAGCTCGACCTCGTCTATGATAATGGAGGAATAGCATGGCATTTCATCCTGACGAGCAAGTCGACGGAGAAGGGCTTTGAGGGCTACGACGCCAACAACGACTTCAACCTCTTCAAGAATGCCGCCACTTCGTTCGAGTTCTACTATGCTCCAAACTGGAAGCAGATAGACAATCCGGCTTATGTGCAGAACGGAAACAACTGGACCTTCACCTTCCCGGCTGCTACTTTCCAGCAGTGGCAGAACCAAATCAAGTGGGATACGGACATCAAGACGACTTCGGCAAGCAACTACGACTTCTCCGTACAGCTCACACCGAGTCAGGATATAAGCCAGGCAACGGTCAAGTTGGACGACCAGAGCGACGACGACAAGTACTACTTCGTCGACCGTGTAGACTTGAAGGCAGGACAGACGTATATCTTCTATAAGAGCGATATGCCTGGACTCGACATCAACAACTTACAGCTCGTGCTCGACTTCGGTGGAAATCCCGACAACACAACTGTCGAAGTGGCCAACATCGTAGTGAAAGACCACGCCAACGACGATGGTACTGTGTTGCCAACGGGAACAACCGCTAACGCAAAAGGCATCATTGTTAAAAGACTGAATTCTAAGAAGTAAACTCCGAAAAGGACGAGGAAGTTTCCGGCACAACAACCGGGACTTCCTTGTCCTTTTCTTTTTCAACTATTTATTACGCACATGAACATAAAGAAATATCTGCTCCTGTTCCTTGCCGCAGCCTCGCTGCCACTGGCAGGATGCAGCAGCGACGACTCCGATGATGGTGGTGGAGCATCCACGACTCCAACTATCGAGGTCAGCAACGACAACCTCACGTTCACCGCCGATGGCGGAAAGCAGGATATAACCATCACTGTCAACCACGAATGGGGCGCAACCGTGACCACAGGCAACGACTGGGTGACCATTTCTCCGAGCAGTAATACATCGTCAACGGGCGGCACCACGACATCGACAGTTACGGTTGCTTCGAACCCGACCACATCTTCCCGCACTGCAACGATTACCATTGCATCGGGACTGGCACGGAAATACATCACCGTAAACCAGCAGTCGGCAACGACTGACGCATACGACACGCCGACAGGATACACCCTTGTGTGGCACGACGAGTTCGACAAGGGAACCGAACTCAGCTCCGACTGGACCCACGAGGTGCAAGGTCCGGGGTGGGTCAACCACGAATTGCAGAACTATGTCAACCATGTCTCGCCCGCAGGGAACCCTGTCACCGAGATAAGCAACGGCTCCTTGCACATCCATTGCTTCAAGGAGAACGGTCAAATCTACTCCGGCCGCGTCTATGCAAAGGTAAACACGGGCTGGAAATACGGCTATTTCGAAGCTCGCATACGCTTGCCGAAGGGTAAGGGCACATGGCCTGCATGGTGGATGATGCCCGTTGGCAACAATAATAATACCAACCCATGGCCTGGCTGCGGAGAAATTGACATCATGGAGGAGGTCGGTGTAGATGCTAACAATGTCACTTCGACTATCCATTGCAACAAATACAACAATGGCAACACAGCTACTGAGCACGGAGTGCTGCGCGTTCCGACTGCCGAAAGCGACTACCACGTCTACGCTTGCGAGTGGACCGACTCTAAGTTGGAGTTCTTCGTCGACGGACAGAGCATCCTCAAGTACGAGCCAGCTGACAAGAGCAAGGACTACTGGCCGTTCAACGTACCGTTTTATCCTATCCTCAACCTCGCCTGGGGTGGCGATTGGGGTGGCATGAACGGCGTCGACGAGACAGCATTGCCTATCACCATGGACGTCGATTACGTAAGAATATTCCAGAAGAACTAACGGGTAATAGCAAAAAACTGGAAATATGATGAAAAGAAACATCAAGGCACTCATCTCAATTCTATTAGTTTCTGTATTATCGGTTCTCCCAATCAACGCGGGAGAACCGGTAAACGGAGGCTTCATAGGTATAAAAGGCACATCGCTCACAGACGGAAACGGAAAGCCGTACCACATCGTTGGCACCAACCTCGGCAACTGGCTGAACCCTGAAGGCTATATGTTCGGCTTCAAGAAGGCCAACTGCGAGTGGATGATAAACGATGTCGTGTGCGAGCTTGTAGGCCCCGACAAGGCACGGGAGTTCTGGAATGCGTTCAAGGACAGCTACATAACGGAGGCCGACATTGCCTTCATCGCACGCACCGGAGCCAACACCATACGTCTGCCGTTCAACTATAAGCTCTTCACCAACGAAGACTACATGGGCGCCAACAACCCGAACGAAGGCTTCCGGCTGATGGACGAGGTTGCCGGTTGGGCTAAGAAGTACGGCTTGCATGTAGTTCTCGACATGCACGACTGCCCCGGCGGGCAGACCGGCGACAACATCGACAATGGCTATGGCTATCCCTGGCTTTTCGTGAGCGAGGCAAGCCAGCAGCTCTTCTGCAATATCTGGACATCTATCGCGAAGCACTTCGCCGGCGAGACGACAGTCCTTGGATATGAATTGATGAACGAACCGATTGCCACAAAATTCCCGAAGGAAGTGCAGGACAGCCTGAACACTCTGCTGGAACCACTCTACAAGCGTGCCGTTGCTGCCATCCGTACGGTCGATACTAACCATATCGTGCTGCTTGGCGGTGCACAATGGAACAGCAACTTTGCACCATTCGCCGACTGGAAGTTCGATAATAAGATAATGTACACCTGCCATCGCTACGGCGGCGAGGCTACCCATGACGCCATCAGCAGCTTCATAGATTTCCGCGACAAGACCGGTCTGCCTATGTACATGGGTGAGATAGGCCACAATACGGACCAATGGCAGGCCGATTTCGTTGCCGTTATGCGCAAGGCAAACATCGGATACACGTTCTGGCCGTACAAGAAAATCGACTCGTCGTGCATGGTCGGCATCGTGAAACCGGAAGAATGGGACAGCACGGTAGTGAAGTTTGCCGAGGTCGACCGCAGCTCCTTCGACGCAATACGCAAGGCTCTGCCGGAGCAGACAAAGGCAATGAAACTTCTGTTGCAGTTCTGTGAGAACGCAAAATTCAATAACTGTGTGCCACAAAAGAGCTATATCAAATCAATGGGATTGAAGTCCGACAATTAAGGTAAATATCCAACGACAGGTATTTGGATAGTTGGACAATGATAAATGAGATTGTATTTCAGGATAACATACTTTATATCGTATTATTTTGATTAACTTTGTGGCATAAATCCAGATGTAAACAATATGATTAAAAGACTGATTTTCACTCTGACTTTGTTGGCTGCTGTGACGGCATCCTTTGCCCAGAAGCAGACAATGGATAACTTTATAGACAAGCTCTTGTCGAAGATGACACTCGACGAGAAGATAGGTCAACTTACGCTTCTGCCCGGTGGTGACATCACGACGGGAGCTGTCATGGACTCCCCGCTTGCCGATATGGTGCAGAAAGGGCAGCTTGGGAGTGTGCTCAACGTTAAAGGCATCGGCAAAATACGCACCTTGCAGGAACTTGCCGTCAAGAAGAGCCGTCTCGGAATTCCGCTTCTGATTGGTCAGGACGTCATTCACGGCTACGAGACAGTGCTCCCTATACCACTGGCACAGGCTTGCTCGTGGGACACAAAGGCTGTTGAGGAAGGCGCAAAGATAGCCGCCAAGGAAGCATCGGCACAGGGTATCAACTGGGTTTACAGTCCGATGGTCGACGTTGCACATGATGCACGCTGGGGACGCGTGTCCGAAGGCTACGGCGAAGACCCTTACTTGTCGTCGCAGATGGGCGTGGCTGCTGTTCGCGGATACCAAGGCGACAACAATGAATATGGCAAAGAGCGTGTCATGGCGTGTCTGAAGCACTACGCTCTGTATGGTGCCACGGAGGCAGGCAAGGACTATTGCTCTGTCGATATGAGCCGTCTGCGCATGTTCAATCAGTATTTCCCGCCTTACAAGGCAGTCGTCGAGGCTGGCGTCGGCAGTGTTATGTCATCGTTCAACATAGTTGACGGTATCCCGGCAACGGGCAACAAGTGGCTCATGACTGACGTCCTGCGCGACAAGTGGGGCTTCAACGGCTTCACGGTGACCGATTATGCATCGATAAACGAGATGTCCCAGCTTGGCTTCGGCGACGGACGGACATCGGCAATACAAGCGTTGAAGGCCGGAACGGACATGGATATGTGTGCATTGGCTTACAATAAATATCTCAAGGATGCTCTTTCGAATGGCTCCGTAACGCAAAGCGAAATCGATACTGCCGTCCGCCGTGTCCTGGAGGCAAAATATAAGCTCGGACTCTTTGACGACCCGTACCGCTATTGCGATACGAAGCGTGCCAAGACGGATATGTACACGCCCGAGAACCGTCGTGTAGCTCGTGACATTGCAGCTGAAACGTTCGTACTGTTGAAGAACGACGGCAACCTCCTTCCTCTGAAAAAGCAAGGCACAATAGCACTTGTCGGTCCGCTTGCCGACACCCGCAACAACCTGCCGGGCTGTTGGTCGTTTGCCGACAAGCCTGAGAAGTATTCTACTTTGAAAGAGTGTATGCAACGCTACCTCGGTTCTTCCGCCAAGGTCGTCTATGCTCAGGGCAGCAATATATATGCCGACTCACTGCGCCAGCGTGCCGACGAGTTCGGACGTCCTATCCATTGGGGTGATGCTGATGCAATGCTCAAGGAGGCAGTCGACGTTGCCAATAATGCCGATGTTGTCGTGGCATGCATCGGCGAAATGGCTGAGATGACGGGAGAGAGCTCTACCCGCACCGACTTGAACCTTCCGGACGTGCAGATGCGACTGCTGAAGGCGCTTCTTGCAACAGGTAAGCCGGTCGTACTCCTCAACTATTCGGGTCGTCCAACAGTGCTTTCGTGGGAGAGCGAGCATGTTCCTGCCATCATGAATGTATGGTTTGCCGGTAGCGAAACGGGCGATGCAGTCTGCGATGTACTGTTCGGCGACAAGGTGCCGACGGGCAAACTGGTCAACACCATGCCTCGTTCAGTAGGTCAGGTGCCTATCTTCTATAACCACACAAGCACCAGCCGCCCTGTTCCGGATGGCGAGAAGTACTTCCATAAGTATGTCAGCAACTACATCGACGAGACCAACGGACCGCTGTATCCTTTCGGTTTCGGACTCAGCTATACAACTTATAAATATGGCAATGTGACCCTTTCGGCTTCCACAATGCCTAAAGACGGAAAGGTGACGGCAACTGTTGCAGTTACAAACACGGGCAGCCGCGATGGCGACGAGGTCGTCCAACTCTACATCCACGACCGTTATTCGTCGGTGGTACGTCCCGTCAAGGAGCTCAAAGGCTTCCAGCGCGTTCACATCGCTGCTGGTGAGACGAAGACTATCAGCTTCGACATCGACGCATCGACGCTCAGTTATCTCGACGCTGATGGCAATCCGTTCCTCGAGTCTGGAGATTTCGAAATCATGACTGGTCCCAACAGCCGTGATGTAACTACTGCAAAGCTTACAGTGGAGTAACTGAATTCCTCTCCAAGCCTCCCCCATGGCTGGGCTTTTGATTACTTAACGCCTCATTGCGACATAATTCTACAGCCCAATTTTATTAATTTTGAATTATTAAAGGCTTGTCATCCACTGCAGGGACGCTCCTGCAGTGGATGTGTTCATTACAGGCAGGCTTGCTTAGGAAGTCTATAAGGTAATCAAACAACCCCTCCTTGGGAGGGGCTTGGGGAGGCCTCACATTACATTAGACATACATATTCGCATCTTTATGCCAAGTTTGCACCAACAGAACATATCAACATCCCCCCATTCAGAGGGGCTTGGGGAGGCCCTTGTCCTTTTTATATCTTCCCCAACCTCTTCACTTCTTCCTCAAACGTATCACGATTGCCGATGCAACCGTTCTTCGTGCGGGCGCGATAGTTGTAAATCGTATTGACAGAATAGTGCAGGAACTCAGCTATCTTGCCACTATCGTCGATGCCAAGGCGTATCAACGCGAAGATACGGAGCGTAGTATTCAACTTGTTGTCAGGTGCTTCGATGCGGTTCTCGGGCTTCAACAAAGCGTTGAAGTCATCGACAAAGGTCGGGAAAATGTTCAGGAACGTACTGTCGAAGTAACCATACAGCTCCTCCACATCTTTCTCCTTGCGCTCCGTTGAATGCGTCTGCTGGTACAGTTCGTCAATTTTGTGAGCCTTGATAAGCCTCGTTGCGTCCTTGCGAGCTTTATCCATGCGGTCGACATAGTCAGAGCAGAGCGACAGGAAGCGCCCTATGTATGCCTCCTTGATTTGGTCCGACTCATGAAGCCGTGCACTACCGGCACTTATCCGCTCGTTGGCCTCCTTCAGTTTGTTGTAGCTTTCGGCTAGCTTATGGTTCGTTTCGGCCAAGTCATCATTACGTTGACGAAGGTCGTTGCGCGCCGACAGAACGCGCTTACGCTGCTTTGTGGCATAGTAGAGCAGGAAAAGGAGCACCACGGCGAGTATCGTTATCAGTACCGTTATAAAAAGAAGGCGATGGTTGGCGGTGTCGAGTTCATCCTTATACTTCGACTCTATAACCGAGAGAATTGGCGAAATCTGCGCCGTCCGTACACTTGTTCCGAACTTGGCGGCACACTGCCATGAGAATTCAATGTACTTATACGACCTGCTGAGGTCACTCCCGCTGATATAATCGGCTATCGCCCACAGCGAAGCCTGGTCCATTACGGCATGCGTTATGTCGCAGATGGCAGAGCGGGCGGCCCATGATATCGCCTCCTGCTCAGCCCCCATAGACATTCGGATAAGGTATTGGTAGTAGGCAACGAGGGCAAACTCACGCGAGTTCTCTGGTACGAGCTTCACCCATTCGTTGCAAACACGGAGGGCGGCACTAAGGTTATTGTCGCTGAAAAAAAGATGACGGCAAAGGAATTCCTTGTATTCGGCTGAGTTCTTGTCGAGGCAGTTCATCGCCAAAAGCTCATACTTCGAACGCATAGCGTAAGCACTGTCCCTCACGCTCTGTATCTTTGAGTAGTAGCCGAGTTCATTATACAAGTGATATTCAGCCCGATAGTAGTGGAACAGACCGTCGCCACGGAGCGCAGACTTGTCGACCAGTGCCAGCATAGCCCTTGAATCGGCATAGCTTCCGGCGTTTGACGACTGATAGGCGAGTAGCGAAAGGCAGTCGCCCTCAAGGTCTTTGCGATTCATCCGGCGTGCAAGCAACAGTGCTCTTTGCAACGTTGCAAGGGCTGAATCGCTCTGGTACGAACGGTATTCCTCAAAGAGCTGCATATCGATGTTGTATCGTGAGGCAGCATCCTTGGTGTTTCCGAGGTTGTTGCGGAGCGTGGCAATGCGTTCCAGTTTTACCTTTTCGTATTGCGGCGCGGCAACTATCACTGTATCGAGACGGCGCAGTTCCTCCGTATAATCATGCTTCTCGCCGGCAAAAACGGCAATGGGGAGTAAGGATAGTATTATTATCAGGCTTATAAAGCGATGCATTTAAATTCAGTTATCAGGTTTATTTGCTGCAAATATAAGGAGAAAAAAATAATATCCAAAGTAAAACCGCAATTAATTTAACATTCTTCGGTTTTATTTGGATATTACTTTCTATTGCCCTCAGGCTGTATTCCTTAATGCATTTGCAACGGGATAGTCTTGTTACATACCGGCTCCTGTGCCTGCGCCGAGGGCTCCTGAGCCCATAGTTCCCATCTGCTGACCACCCGTCTGGTGCTCGCTGAAGTCGCTGGAAGCCTTCGACTGCCTCTGCTGGAACATGCGCTTGGTGTTTCCGAAGTTCCATGTCACGGTCAGACCGATGCTCCGCATGTCGACGCCGATGCGCATACGCTGGTTGAAATCGTCGTTGAAGGTCTCATTGTTGATATGCAACCGGTTGGAGAACGGCGTCACGAACATCAGCGAAACGTTCAGCTTGTCCTTTATAATGTCCTTGGCGAGTGTCGTGAACATCATGTTCATGTCGCCGCCGAGGCCCTGTAGGCTCACGTCCTTTGTCTTTGCGAAAGCTCCGATACTCCATTTCAGGTCCCACCACAGCGTCTGCTGGAAATTGAAGAAGCCACTTGCCGACCATCCACTGTTACTATAGGCGAGGCGGTCGGAGCGTGTATCGGTGTAGCCAAGACTGAAATTACCCATCAGACGGGTCTTTGTCGTTGGCGACCAACTGGCGAATATGTTACCCGAAGTGTATCTGTTCTTGACGATATTGCCGTATGTTTGATTCAAAATGGCGCCGTCCATGAAGCTGTACTGGTATATCTGATTGTTGCAGAAATTCTGCGAGAGAGTGGCATTGATGACGAACTTCGACGAGAAATGATTGAACACGAGGTTTATGTTGTGCGATTTCTCGACGTCGAGGTCAGGATTTCCGTATGTCAGCATTGTAGGATTACTACGGTCGACGTAAGGATTCAGATAGCTGATGCCCGGCCGCACGATGCGCATAGAGTAAGAAAGACCAATGTTCGTGGCAGCGGCAAGGCTCCAGGTGAAGCTCGCCGTCGGAACGAAATTGCCATAGTTTCGATGGAAGTTGTCGCCGGCACCGTGCTCAAACTTCACGCGCTCCCATGTCTGCTCGTATCTTGCACCAAGCCGAGTAGAGAATATGCCGAACGTTCCGCTGTACTCTGCGTATCCGGCGAGTATGTCCACGTTGTTGCGGTACTCCGAACTGTTGTCGGAATTGTAGACATCGGAGCCGTCAACAATATTATAATAGCGTGAGTCGCTGTGATTGGTGCGAGCCGTGAACTTAGCTCCGGCGCTCAGGGTGTGCTTCTCGCTGCCCAGCGGAGTTACGTAGTCGATTTGCCCGATGTGCTCGGTGCCGCGCGCATGGACATCCGAATACATGTCAACGAGGCTCAACGGCATCGCCTGAGCCATTCCCGGAACACTCAACGAGTCGTAAGTGGTGCGCGTGGAGTTGTGGTTCGGCGAATTGTTGAAAAGGTATGTCAGCGTGATACTGCTCGTCTTGGCTTTGTTCAGGAACCTTTGGTAGTCCAAACTGGCGTCGATGGAGAAGTTGCGCTGCTTCATATCGAACAGATTTGAGTAGGAGAAGCCGTCGCCGAAGGCTCCGCCGCTGAACGTCGTGGTAGGATGTCCGTTGTTCTTAAGCGTGAAACGCGTCACGCCGACCGTCGCATCGACTTGCTGCATGGAGTCGATGGCATAGCCGAGACTAAGGTCTCCCATTGCGAAAGGCGTCCGCGATTTACTCTCCTGATAGTAACTCATGTCGTAGCCGCCGCTTTGTTGCTGCGTCGTTCGGTCGAAGCTGACACGTGTCGACATAGGGAACGTTTGGTTGGTGAACACGTTCGCGCTGTAAGTAAGCTTCCCCTGCTGTCCGCTGACGAACACCGAGCCGTTCCAGTTGTGGTTGCCGATGGAGGCGCGGATAGAGCCGTTGTAGCCGTTCATCGACTGCTTGTCACCGTTCTGCGCATCTGCCATGACGATGTTGAGTATTCCTCCCGTTCCCTCAGCATCGTACTTAGCTCCCGGATTGGTCTCTACCTCAATCGACTTGACAGCCGACGCAGGCATACTCTTGAAGATTTGCGACGGATTCGACGAGAACATGATACTCGGTTTACCGTTGACGTAGACCTTGAACGAACTCGAGCCCTTCACCTGAATGTTGTCCTGACCGTCCACGGTGACCATCGGGACCTTGCGAAGCATGTCGAGTACGGTCTGAGATTTTGAGTCGACATCACTCTGGACATCGTAGGTTGTCTTGTCGGTGGTCATCTTAACGAGCGGCTTCTGTGCCACAACGGTGACGCCTTCAAGCTGTTGGGCGTCATCCTCGATGTACATTGTGCCCAAGTCAACAGACCGCTGCCCACTGAGATTCACACGTTTCGTGATGGTCTTGTGCCCCACGCTGCTCAGAATGACGGTATATAGACCGCGCCCCGACACCGATTGGGAGACGTGTCCCTGCTCATCGGTGACTGACATGGCATCAGCAGAGCCCTTGGTATTTGTGCCTTTGTACACCCGGACGGTAGCATATGGCTCTCCCTCGTGGGTCACCGAGTCCAATAAAAGTCCTTTGATTATTGTTGTCTGCGCACTTGTTTGCAAAGAGAATACTGCCAACAAAAGCATGAGGAATGCTGCTTTAATTTTCATTTAATATTTGGTTTGAGTACGTATGAAGTGCAAAGATAGTGAAAAATTAATGTTTGCTATCGCTTTTAATATTTTTTTTTAATTCTTCAAAACTTCCACCTGAGCTGGAGCTCAAGGTCGGTTTGGGAACTCCCATCAATCTGCTGGAGGCCCGAAGAGATGTGGTCGCGGTCGAAATAGTCGGAAATGCCACACTTGCAGATAAGCATCAAGTCCTTCGTTATGTCCCCACGTACGAACAGCGCATAGCGGATGCCACGCCCGTAGTAAGCCGGGAAGGAGAACGAATACAACGGACCACGCTCGTAGGAGTATATCCTGCTGGCGTAGTCGTCGGTGTCGAAGTATCCGAAAGTTCCCACAAGGCGAAGCCGCCACACCTTGCAGCCACCCGTGAGGGACGTCATCCAGCCATAGCTGTTGTCCTTGTAGCCGTTGTAAGCTACGTCGCCCTGCATGCGGAGCAGCCAAGTGTCGCCGCCATAGCCAACCGACAGGCGTCCGCGCTGCGTTATGTCGTCGGTCAGTCCCGTCTTCTTCGAGTTGTCCTTCTGCCGGATACGAATGCGGTAGCGCCCCAGCACCGTCCACTTCTTCAGTGTCAGCGTTGCCGTAATGGCATTGTCCCAACTGTGGCTTGCCTCCATTGCCTGATAACGGGGCTTCGAAAAGTATGCGTAATCGGTATATGCCATGATGTTGAGGTTCTCGCATGCCTTCCATGTTATGCCGAAATAGATTCCGTTTTCGTTCTGAATATGACCGCCATCGCTGTAGCTTTGTGAGAAGAGCGACGAGTATTTGTAACCGTAATAGCGCTGAAGGAGCATCAGTGACACGCTGTTTGAGGCAATAAACGACAAGGCATTGATAGTGGCAATGCCGTGGCTGTTGCCCGTAGCGGTCTCTCCGCTGAAGGAGATACGGCTGTTCACATAACCGTAATCTACACTGGCGTTCCAGAAATTGCTGCCTGCGGGATAGTATCTGCGGTACTCCTGCTTCGTGTTGGGGCACAGTTCACGGTCGAGGTGGGCATAGACGCCGGTGACGCCGACATGGAAACCGCCGCCCTGCCAGTGGAGATTGCCACCCGTGGCAGTCTCGTGGGCGTTGTTCTTGCGTACCATTTCCGCCTTGGTACGATGATAACCGCTCTTCTGAATGGTTGCAATTGTTCCGTCCTCGTTGAGTGTTGCGTCGATACCACGGTACGAGAAGAAACCCGTCAGCTCCAATCCCTTAGTCAACGTGACCGTTGCTGCCGCGCCTTGCATGTAGTTTGCCTGCGAGCGAGACGAGTGGGCGCGCACGCTATTGGTACTTCTTCCGAGCGAGGAGAGCGTCATCATCTTGCCGAAACCAAAGTCGTTGTTCATCACAAGTCCCATTCCGAGCCTCAGCTTATACTGTCCGAGGGCGAGGGTCTTAATGCGTCCGAGCCTGCGAAGTACGAGATAATAGCTGTAATAGTCGTATCCCTTGCCATTGCCACTTGCAAAAAGAGGCTCACCAGCATCTTGTGAGCCTTGCAATCCGAATTTTATAAAGCTACCGACGTTGAACGTATATCTGACGCTATGCCTGTATTTCGGTCCGAGATAGCCGTCGCGGTCGCCCTTGCGGGTGTAGAATGGTATCTTCATCGTTGCCAAAACCTCGCTGCGTCCTTGCTTTGCTATGTCCTTCAGCTTTGGAAACTTCGCCTTGCCGTCATCGTTCTGTATCGTGATAAAGTATTGTAGCATTTGCCGGCGAATAGGGTCGAGACTCTCGATGAGCGACAGTTCGCCGATGGATTTCATTCCGTGGTACTGGTAGATGTATGCTTCGATGTCTTCAATCTGCTGCGCTGTGAGAAAGGGAATGCGACTGAGCTCATCGCGGGTTGCGTGGTTTATGTCGATGGGGTTGTCCTCCAAGTCGCTGAGAACGTCGAACATCTCTTCCGAAACTTCAATATCTCCGTCGTCAGACGCCGTCAATTCGTCAAGAAATTTCTCCCAAGGACGTTGCTGTTGTGCTGTTGCGGTAGTGCAGATTATAGTCAATAGTAATGAGGCAAGTAGTGGCTTTAGGTTCATTGTGTGTGGTTTTTTAGGTTTATTAATTAATTTATCTCTTTCGGCCATTTCCATATAATCAGGAATGTGAACCTAATCGAAGTAGCTTTATGATAGGTTTAGTTTCTTTTAACTGCATATTCAGAGATTTTTAACATATTCATCGAAGTGATCTAAATCCAACGTTTCCAGTTCCTTTCCTGAACGAGCATATTCAATAGCTGCTTTAGTTTGCGCATTAAGAACGTCATAAACTTTATTGGAAGAGTCTAAAGCACGCTGCAAAATAGTTTCAGTGAAATTACTGAAACTTCGATTCTGTCGCTTTGCCATCTCCTTTAGGCTCTTAACTAAATCAGAATTCCAACGGAAGGAAACCGATTGTTTAACTGTAGTTACTGACGTGTTCATTTTTATCTCCTTTTACATGCAAATGTAATACAAAGTATTCAATAGTTGAAGCGATAGGGAATATTTTTTCTAAATATTTTATTTGGAGAAGGCTAAAATAGAGTTTAAAAGGTTAGAAGTATGTTTTTGGAGTATATTCTATAGACATAATGACATAAAGACACATATGCTTGCACCAACAAAAAATATCTGCATCCCCTCCATTCGGAGGGGCTTGGGGAGACCGCAGCTAACCTTTTGTAATTCAAAAGCTTAGCTTTCGTCTTGGTTTTTAATTTATTTTTGTCAGATTTTTAATTTATTTTTCTTCCATTTTTAATTTATTTTTTGAGCAAAAATAAATTAAAAACAAAGCTAAAACATAAGGTTTGACATCGTAAAAGGTAAAGTTTAACCTCTCCAAACCTCCCCCAAGGGGAGGCTTCCAATCACCTAATGCCTCCTTGAGACATATATATGTCATCTTAGTTTATTAATTTTGGATTTATAAAGTGGTTTGCCATCCACCGCAGGGGCGCCCCTGCGGTGGATGGGAATTAAACCTCGGTCATTGTGGATAGGCCCAAAAACAATTCAAGCCTCCTTCAAGTTGAGGATGTTCAATTACCTTATAGCTTTCGCAAAAACTGCTTTGGTAATCAGACATCCTCCCCTTGGGGGAGGCTTGGAGATGTTTTATGGAATCCCTTTAGAGGATATAAGAATCCTATAATTGAATTACTTCAGGATGTACTTCTTGCCATTGTGGATGAAGATACCCTTCATTCCGTCAACACTCTGCAGCTTAACACCCTGGATAGTGTACCAAGCGCCATCGCCGAACTTCTCGACGTTAGTCTTGATAGTGCTGATTCCAGTTACAGGCTGGTTGCTAGAGATGAACTCAAAAGCATAGAAGTTGATTGCTCCGTTAGGATATCCAACTTTTACGGTGCCCTTCTTGACAGGTACAGAGATAACTGGGAATACTTTCTTTGCAACACCTTCGATTGTAGCTTCAACAGCGTCAGCATCCTTTACAACAGCATTGTAGAGCTCAGCATTGTTCTGGTTGAGCACAACGGTGCGCGTTGTCTCCTGTGCATTTGCCGAACGAGCATAGACTTTCAGAGTTCCGTCGTCAGGAATGTTAAGAGTCATGTAGTAAATATCCTGACTCTTGCCACCACTCTTCAGGCGAGCGCCGAATGAACGGTAGCTTGTTGCAGTGCCAAAGTATTGTGAGTTAGCGTCGATTGAGTGTCTGTTGTTAGGGTCTGTGATAGTAAGTGTGAAGTCAGGATTGGTAGGCGAAGCGAACGTAGTTGTGGTGATGTCCTCTGTTCCAACCCAAGAGATGACGTCGCCGCTCTGTACTGGAGTCGGGTCTGTCCCGGTTGTGTCAGTCACTGTAGTATCAGATGCAGCCTCCTTTGTGAAGGTTACAGCGATAGTATCAGAGTTCTCCTTGCCTTCCTGAGAAGCGAATGCACTGATAGTTGTGGTCTCAGTGAGAGTGATAGGTTCACTGTAAGCCTTGAATGTCTTGCCGTCGGTAGCGTAGTTGACAGTCGCGCCCTCAGCAGCAGTGATGGTTACGGTTACTGACTCCTTGAAAGTCTTGTCGCCGATGACAGTAGGAGCAGCGAGCTTCTCTTTCTTTGTCGGTTCTGTCTGGGTTGTATCAGTCTTCGTGGTGTCGGTCTTCACCTCACCAACGATGATTGACTGCAGGTTGATGCCACCACCGTTTGCAGTGATAGTTGCATATCCGTCAGCGGTAGCAGTTGCTACATTAGCTGTCCAATCAGCATAACCGGTAGCTGTCTTAGCGAACTCAGAAACTACGGTAGCGTTGGTAATGGTCAGGTAACGGTTAGGAGCGTCAGTAGTATTACCACTCTTTGCGGTTACAGTAATCTTGTCGCCCTTCTTTACAGGGATATCAATAGAGATGTCCTTGCCGTTCATTTCGAGGCGCTGCTCGTCCTTGTTGATACGGAACTTACCAGCCTTACCGGTGAAGAGAAGTCCTTTAGTGAGAGCAAGCTCCTTGCCACCAGCTGTCAGAGCGGCCTTCGTCAAATCCTGCTTTGTAGCATAACGGTTCTTCGAAGCGTCCTTAGTCCAGTTTGTAGCGTCAGCAGAGATGGCTGCATAGTCGGCGTCTGAAATTGTGGTGAAGTCCCACTTGGTGCCGCCTGTTGAAGGTGTTGGCTCATAAGGCTGAGGGTCTACCTTCGTGGTATCGGTCTTAGTAGTGTCAGTCGTGGTGGTATCAGTCTTCGTAGTGTCAGCCTTCGTCTCTCCGGCGATGAACTCAAAGCCATAGATATTGATACTGTTGATAGGATAGGTAACAGCTACGTCGCCTGCAACAACTGCTGCAGAGACTGCAGGATATACCTTGTTGACAGCCTCAGATTCAAGAAGGATGTGGTTGGCGATTTCCTTTCCGCTCTGGGTAAGTACCACGTTGCGGTCGGTTGCGCTGTTAGAACCTGTGCGGACATACACCTTCAGCGTTCCTGCTGCAGGGATAGAGAGGGTCATTCCGTTACCGGTCTGGCTCTTACCACCTGTCTTCAAGCGGAAAGTGAATTCATGACCACCCTCAAAGGTTGCCTTGTTCGCATCAATGACGAGCTTTCCCTTTGCGTTGTCAAGGGTAAGCTTGAAGTTCGGATTGGTAGCCGACGTGTACGGTCCGGCTGCCTTTGTCTCAGCAGCCGACCAAGAGATGAGGTCTCCCGACTGTGCGCTCAGCGGTAAAGAGAATACCGCCAATACCAGAGCTGCTAAACCATAAAGTAAATTTTTCTTCATTTTGGTTTTGTTTTAGTTACTATATAATCATTAGATTTGTGAGAAGTATCACATCAGTTAAAAAGCGTCTGTAGCATAGAATATGCAAAGGTAGAAGCTATTTATTTTGCAAATATAGAAAGAGTTGGTGAGAAAATTCTAATTAAAGTTGTGTAATTTAACGCAAACGTTTACAGAAGTGTAGATTAACCACTAAAATAAAAGCCTCCCAAAGTGGGAGGCTCTCTGTATAATAGTTAGTTATAGAGGTTACTCTATTTACTTAACTAGGACTTTGCGGGTAGTAGTTCCCTGACGAACGATGTACAATCCGGGTGTCAAAGTGTGCATATCGACATTGTCTTTACCAACGAACATGCCGTCGATGGTGTAGACTGACTTCACGGTGGTTGCTCCGTCGGTGTTGACTTCCGATATTCCGTCGATGGCTTTCTTTGCTGTTATGTCGACAATACGGAAACTGCCGGCAAGGAACATGTCCATTGCAGGGTTGCTTTCGCATTCGATGGCGAGGAAACTGGTGAACTTGTCGTGGTCAGTACCTTGTCCGTCGTCGGCGAGCTTTGAGAGATGGAAGTTGAAAGTGACAAGTGAGTCGGGGCTGTTGACGACTATCGGGTCGGTGAGGGCTGTACCGATGACGGCTCCGTGAGGTGCGTTGCCACCCATGGTGCGTACCGTGAATGCCTCAGGATATGGTGCGAACGAACTTGCCGCGGCAACTGTGATGTTGTATTCGTGGCCCTCGGTGAACTCCATTGGAGGCGAAACAAGGTAGTCGTTGGCATAGTTGGTCTGGTGGGCTTGGTAAACGTAGAGGTTGCGACCTGCCGGATGGAGCATCGGATAGTAGTGCCACTCGAACGTATAGCCGTCGCCGTTGGCATCGAACGGTGTCCACAGCAATGCCTCAGCTTCACTGTTGAAGTCGGCTGTGTAGACGGTGTCGATTTGAACAGCAGGTCCGTTGACGATGAAGGTCGTCAGTGTGGAGTCGCCAACACCGTCGGCAGTCTTCGGAACGACAACGTACTGGTAGCGCTGGAGGGTCGTCACGTCCTCATCAGTGTAGGTGCTGTCGGCTGAATTGTCGAGGAGTACCTTGCCGTCGTTCTTCCTTATGAGACTGTAACGCAGGCTGCTCTTGTCGTACCAGCCACCGTTCTTGCCGGCAACGGGACTGTGCCAGGTTATGACATTTGCGACTTTGTTGCTTCCGTAGAGGTCGGCGAAGGCAGTGGTTGCCTTTCCCGGTACATCGTGACCTATATATGCGTCGGCGAAGCGGTCGGCACTGGCGCCCTCGGAATTGTATGCCAAGACGTGATAACGGTACTTGCCGGATGCCGGAACACTGTCAGTGTAAGTCGACTTTGTGCCCGGTGCGACTGCCGTAAGCTTTCCGACGGTGCTGTCGCCACGAACGATGACGACACTGTCGATAGCTTCGAGCTTCTGTCCGTTGACCATTGAGTCTGGATTAACCCACGACAGAGTCACCACAAGTGCTCCGTCGGCTGCCGGAGTTGCCGTGAGGGAGTCGACATGGGCAGGTGCTGCGGCAGAGGAAGCAACGTAAGGGGCATCGAGAGCCACTGTCCAGTAGCCTTCGCCGTTGCTAGTCGTGCCTATAACGCCAAGTTCGGTAGCGGCGCCGTTAGTCAGGCTGAGCTCGTAAAGTTTGTTGACGTAGCTTCCCTCGGCCTCAACAGCCCAGTAGAGCTTGTTCGCCTTGCGGTCCATACCTAGTGAGGCGAATGTGCCACGGGGCTTTATGCCGGTGGAACCTATCTCCGTACTCTCGCCGGTAGCTATATTATAACTGTACAGGATGCCGTCGCGGGTGATGTAGTACATTGTTCCGTCGGCTGCAACGGTCATAGAACGGGCGAAGAAACCTAAGTTGGACTTAACCAGTGTGGAAGCTCCCGTGTTCAAATCCATTGTGCAAAGTTGCGACATACCATCTACTTCGGAGTTGTTGACGAAGTACATCTTGTCGTCATTGTAGTTGTATCCCATGTCCATTGGCAAGCCGACAGACTCAGGCACTGTCCTTATCTTGGTCGTTTTGCCGTCGGTGAGGTTCACACGGAAAAGCAACGTGTTGAAATCGTCGTCGAATCCCACGATAAACATTGTGGAATCCTTAATAGCTCCGGCTGTTGGCTGGACATTGCTGCTCGTGAACACGGCTGCGGAAGGCTGTGATGGGTCGATTGTTACAAGGCCCGTGGTGCCGTAATTGCGCGCGTAGCCGTAGAGTTTTGTGCTTTGTGCTGTTGCCGAAGATGGCAAAAGCAACGATACCGCAAGGACGGCAATGCTGAGAATTGTCTTTCTTGTAGTGTTGAAATTCATAATACTTTGGTTTGATTTTTATTGTAGTGTTATCTGAATTACAAGTGATTGTTTTATTATACAATTTTTATACGGGTTGCAAAGTTACACAAAAAAAAAGGAAATGGCAGAGATTACAGCTCTTCATTTCCGTTTTTTAATCGATACTAAAAAGTTTGTTGGAAGATGAAATTATGCAAATAAATTGATTGGAATAAAGAAATAATAGTTACTTTTGCCGTCGTAATGAAGATTGTAAAGTCCATATTGGTTGCTTTGGCATTAACGATGGTGGCTGGTTCGCCACTGATGGCGCAGGATTTGACCGACCAGGGACCGGCTCCGGTTGGTCCGCGGTATGTCCCCGACTTATATGTTGGAAAGGCGTTTATCGACGGCGACTCGGTACAGTATATCCGGCGCTCGGAGCCTTTTGTAAAGATGGCACCGCTGACGTTCAAGAATGAGCGTGAGCGCGAGGCTTACTACCGTCTAGTCCGCAACGTTAAGAAGGTGCTGCCGTATGCCAAGCAGGTGAAACTGATAATCTTTGAGACTGAGGAATACCTCATGACGATACCTGACCCGAAAGAGCGGCAGGCGCAGGTGAACCGCGTCGAGGCGGGTATAAAGAAGCAATACTACAAGAAAATGAAGCATGACTTGTCGTATAGTCAAGGCAAACTGCTCATTAAACTTGTTGACCGCGAGTGCGGACAGACGTCTTACGAGATTGTGAAGGCGTTCTTCGGTCCCCTCCGTGCGGGTGTCTACCAGACCTTCGCAGGCCTTTTCGGTGCCAGTCTGAAGAAGCGTTATGAGCCCAATGGTCGTGACCGCCTCATCGAAAGGGTTGTGCTGCAAGTGGAGGCGGGGCAACTTTAACACCCACCCCTTAAAGAAAGACCTCTCCTAGCCTCTCCCAAGGGGGAGGCTAGGAGAGGTCTTCGCTTAGGCCTGGATAGGTCTCAGAGTATGGGGGTGGGGTTTCTACTTATTCAACTTCCACGTTGCACCATCCTTAGTGTCCTTGATTTCGAAGCCATCGTTGGTGAGCTCGTCGCGGATATGGTCGGAAGTAGTCCAGTCCTTGGCAGCTTTAGCCTTGGCACGGAGCTCCAACACCATGTCAACAACTTTACCGAAGGCTTCCTCACGGCCACTGTTGTTGGCTGAACGCTCATCCTTGAGACCCAGAAGGTCGAAGGTGAAGAGGTTGAACGTATCTGTCAGTTCCTTCAAATCATCAGCACTGATTTGCGCTTTGTGGTCAATGGAAGAGTTGATGACGTGCGTTGCCTCGAAGAGATTGCTTATAACAAGTGGCGTCTGCAGGTCATCGTTCATCGCATCGTAGCACTTCTGACGCAGACCGGCAACGAATTCGTGTGTCTTTTCATCACTCTTGGCTGACGGCTGGATACGTTTCAGGTCATCGACGGCGTCCATCAGGCGCTGATAGCCCTTCTCCGCCGCCTTAAGAGCATCGTTTGAGAAGTCAACGGTGCCACGGTAGTGAGCCGAAAGGATAAAGAAGCGTATCGTCATTGGCGAGTATGCCTGGTCGAGAGTAGGATGATTGCCTGTGAAGAACTGCTCCAGCGTGATGAAGTTGCCAAGCGATTTGCCCATCTTCTGTCCGTTAATGGTAATCATATTGTTATGCATCCAGTACTTAACCATCGGCTCTCCCTGTGCTGCAACAGCCTGGGCGATTTCGCATTCGTGGTGCGGGAAGATGAGGTCCATGCCTCCTCCGTGTATGTCAAAGTGACTTCCAAGGTACTTGCTGCCCATAGCGGTGCACTCGCAGTGCCATCCAGGGAAGCCGTCACTCCACGGACTCGGCCACCGCATGATATGTTCAGGCTGCGCCTTCTTCCACAATGCGAAGTCGGCCTGGCACCTTTTCTCCTCCGTGCCGGCAAGCTCACGACTCTTGTTGATGATGTCTTTGAGGTTACGACCTGACAAAACGCCGTAGTGATACTTCTTGTCGTACTTCTGAACGTCGAAGTAGACGGAGCCGTTGCTGACGTATGCATAGCCGTTGTCAAGTATTTTCTTGACGAGTTGCTCCTGTTCGATGATATGACCGGTGGCATGCGGCTCTATTGACGGCGGCAAAACGTTCAGCGCCCGCATAGCGTCGTGGTAGCGGTTGGTGTAGTACTGTGCCACTTCCATTGGCTCCAGCTGCTCCAAACGAGCCTTTTTCTCGATTTTGTCGTCCCCCTCATCGGCGTCATGCTCTAAGTGTCCGACGTCGGTTATATTGCGGACGTAACGCACTTTGTAGCCTATGTGCTGCAAATAGCGGAACAATATGTCAAAGGTTATTGCTGGACGAGCGTGGCCAAGATGTGGATCGCCATACACGGTGGGGCCACATACGTACATGCCAACGTGTGGAGCGTTAATCGGTTGGAAAAGTTCTTTCTGCCTGTGTAGTGTGTTGTATATAAGTAAATTCTGCATAATACTTTGCTTTTGGGCTGAGACAGTGTCTCAGCAAACTTAATTTCGTGGGTAATAAGGGCTGAGACGGCGTCTCAGCAAACTTAATGTTGGATTCCAATATATTTGCGTTGCCACTCGATGTAGTAATCGGGGAGATCGGTCATGAGCTGCCCTTCGCGGTCGATAAACAACTGAGTGGTCGAGCCGGTACAACATAAGGCGCCGTCGCTCTTACGGTATATCTCATACTCGTAGTCGAGACGCGCGCCTAAATGGTGCTTGTACTTGGTGTGAATGACCGCCACATCGTTCAGACCAAGTGGTGAAACATAATGGACATGCAGGTCGTAGACGGGGGCATAGATGCCCTCGCGCTCCATGTCAGCATATCCGATGCCAGGGTAATGGCGCCCAAACGACTCGCGTCCGTCCTCAAAGTACTTGACGTAAGAGCCGTGCCAGACGCATCGCATGGAGTCGATTTCGCTGAATTTTACCTGTATGTGAGTGATGTCTTCTAGCTGAGTCATTGATGGGAGATGATGATAGGCGATGATAAGTGATAATAGGCGATGGTAGGTACCGCCTTAATGGCTATGTATAAAGGCCGCCGTTTATAGAGATAACGTTGCCGGTGATGTAGCCAGAGTCATCAGAAGCGAGGAAGCCTATCAAGGAAGCGACCTCCTCCGGAGTACCGAAGCGGCGCGCAGGGATGGTCTTCTTGAGGCTGTCCTCATCGAGGTCAGCAGTCATGTCGGTCTTGATGAAGCCCGGAGCAACAGCATTCACGGTGATGTTCTTGCGTGCCACCTCCTGCGCCAGAGCCTTCGTAGCAGCTATGATGCCACCCTTAGCGGCAGAATAGTTGGTCTGTCCCGGCAGACCCTTTATGCCACTGAGGCTCGCCATGTTAATAATACGCCCGAACTTATGGAACTGCATCATCGGGATTAACGGCTTCGTGACATTGAAGAAGCCGTTGAGCGTAGTGTTGAGCACTGCCGTCCAGTCGTCGTCAGGCATGAGAGCGAGCAGGTTGTCACGGCGAATGCCGGCATTGTTGACCAGCACTGCGATGTAGTCATCTGCGTGGGCCTGCTGCCATTTGTCGATGGTTGTACGAGTGGCGGTTATGTCGGCAACGTCAAACTGCAACAATTCTCCGTCCTGCCCGGCCTCACGAACGAGGTCGAGGGTTTCCTTTGCCTTCGCGCTGTTGTGTACGTAGTTAATGAGAACGCGGTATCCCATCTTGGCAAGTTGCACGCATGCCGCGCGTCCTATGCCCCGGCTGCCGCCTGTTACTAATGCATATTTCATAAGCTTTACTTATTTTGCCATTCAAATAAGCCCGCATATCGGGGCCAATTTGATTACTTTGAAGTTTGGCTATATATTATTATTCCTTATTATTCAGTGTTTCAAACCGAGCTGACAGACACATTTGTCGTCCCGGCGGCTGGTGTCACAGACACTCCTTTGCTGTTTCCATTGCCGTCATTGTGACTCCCTGGAGTCCGTGGAGGACAAGACTCTGACCCGTGAGAAGCAGATTCGGAACCGGAGTGTGTGCCGACAGCTGCGTCATGAGAGGATTATTGCAATCCTTCCTCACGCCGAATGCCGAGCCATCGGGCGTCAGCGTGTAATCGCGGTAGGTCAACGGCGTGCTTGTGTACATCCTTTCGACGGCGTTACGAAGTCCCGGCAGAACCGTTTCGGCAAGCTCTATGCACTCGTCAGCTCTTCGTTGCTTCATGGCACGGTAGCCTTCCGGCCGCCTTCCGACAGTAGAATTGCTCCAAGGCTCCACCTCCTCCCACGTCATCGGCGTGAGAATGTCGACCTGCTGAGCCCATTCACCACCATCATCGGGAACCCGGCACGATACCATCACGCCTCCGACGGGACCTTTCTTGCGGTAGAAGTCCCACACATCGGCGTTCCGATAGACATAGTCGTTATGGTTGAAGTACCTCAACGTGTGGGGTTTGAGAACCAACGAGACTGTAAACATGCCCGTGGTGTTCTGCAATTCCGACATACGACGTCGGTAAATCTTCTTTATTTTGATGCTTTCACGAACCCAGGAGCACGTCAATGACGGATGAACATCCGATATGAACGTTTCGCCGGCGTACCTCCTGCCGTCCTTGCAGACAGCCTCAACGATGCGTCCGTCATGCTCCACGAGTTCAGTTACTTCCGCGTTGCAAACTATTTGTCCGCCAAACCGACGAATATCGTTGACGAGTGACGCCACAATCATGTTTCCGTCGCCTTTCAACCGCCATGCGCTTTGAATGTAACTGCTGTTGCAATGGAGGAACGTGAACAGTGGCAGCGTCTCCTTTCGCAGTTCAAGCTTCATCGCCGCGCCAGAAACAACGTTGGCAAGGAGCTCATCCGAGAAATTGGTTGACAGCCATTGCCACGCGTTTGTAGCAACAAGCTGCTGCGTGGTGGCGGCATCACGTCTCTCCGACTTGCGCATCATGTCGACGTAACGGACAAGTGCCTCACGCTCAGAGGGGAAGTCCCGTGCCAAAGTTTCGACAAAGTTGTCATACCCTTCGGCAATTTTGAATGTCCTTCCGGCTATTGTCACGTGGTCGAAACCATCTCGGTCGAGGCGCACCCACGGCAAACGGAGCAGCCCCAGACGCTCAAATGCATCGTGAAGCGACTGCCCTTCGCCAAGGCCACCTACATAATGGAGTCCTGTATCGAATGCAAACGCCCCTCGGCGATAGCTTTGCATGCAACCGCCGGGCTGTTGTTCGCGCTCAAGTACTATAACACGACGACCTTGGGAGGCAAGAACGCGAGCGCATTCCAGTCCACCAAGGCCGCTGCCTATAATAATACAATTCCCTCCCCGTTCCCCTTCAAGGGAGGGGAGTTCTTCATTAGTTCTGTGGTTGACTTCTGCCATTGACGTAATTGTTAACTCCCCTCCTTTGGAGGGACCGTGGGAGGCTGTATGACCAGTTACTTAGCGTGCTGCTCAATGTAGTCGTAGAGGTCGTTGAAGGTTTCAATCTTCCTCAAATCCTCTGTTGGAATCTTAACCTTGAAGGTGTAGTTGACAACTGCAACGAGGTCAACGAGGCTCAAGCTGTCGAGGCTCAGAACGTCCTTGATGGCTCCTTCTGGAGAGATTTTGCTCTCGTCGACTTCGAATTCCTCTGCCAGTGTTGAGTTAACTTTTTTAATAATGTCTTCGCGTGTCATAATTGTCTTCTTTTGTGGGGGGGATAACCTTGAGGCTAATCATAAGCGATGATAGGCGATGATAAGCGTTTATGGGGGGGCTGCCGATTATAATTATTTGTTTTTAATGTTCTTTATTATTAATGTGGAGTTGGTGCCGCCGAAGCCGAAACTGTTCGAAAGGAACATGTCGAAGTGGGCTTCCTTGGTCTCAGGGATGATGTTCAGCTTTGCGCTTTCCTCATCCGGGTTCTCGAAGTTGATGTTTCCGGCAATGAAGTCGTTCTTCATCATCAACGTAGAATATACTACTTCGCTGGCTCCTGCCATCCACATCTCGTGACCGGTCTGGCTCTTTGTCGATGTCACCGGTACCTTATAGTCGCCAAAGTTCTGAGCTATGGCAAGCGCCTCGCGGCTGTCTCCGATGTGGGTCGATGTGGCATGAGCGTTGACATACCCTATTTCGTGAATGTCTTTAATGCCACTGTTCTGCAGGCAGAGCTCCAAAGAGCGTGCCGGACCTGCTACATTAGGAGTAGAAATATGGTCGCCATTGCCTGAGAAGCCCCATCCTATGACCTCAGCGATAATCGGTGCGCCACGTTTGACGGCATGTTCGTAGTCCTCTACTATGACAGTAGCTGCTCCTCCACCAGGAACGAGACCGTCGCGGTCGCGATCGAACGGGCGACTTGCCTTCGTTGGCTCGTCCTCACGTGTAGAGAAAGCCTGGATTCCGTCGAAGCTTGCAATACCATACATATTGTTCTCCTCGGCACCACCGCAAATAACGTAGTCCTGAAGACCGTTGCGGATGAGCAGTGCAGCAAGTCCTATAGCCTGACTCGACGACGAGCATGCTGACGAAGCTGTCAGATTGATGCCCTTAAGATGGAAAAGGCAGGCGAGGTTCATAGAAATCGTGGAGTTCATGCTCTGGAAAATAGCACCGCTGCCACACATTTCCGTATCCTTGAACTCACGGAACTTGTCGAGAGCCTCCATCGTTGCCTGAGCCACTGAGTCGTTGCCGTAGATTATTCCGACCTCATGCTTGTCGATGAAGTCCTGGTCCATCTTCGCGTTCTCCAGTGCCTGGCGTGTTGCCATGTAGGCGTACTGAGCCTCTTCCGGCATAAACTGGCGGAGATTACGTTTAACATAAGGCTTGAGGTCCGGCTTCTTGACGTCGGTGCAGAGTGCCGAACGGAAACCGGCATCCTTGCGTTCCTGACTGTATATGACACCACTCTTGCCGTTGTACAGTGAGTCGCGTACTTCGTCGAGCGTTGTTCCGAGGCACGACCAAATGCCCATGCCTGTTATTACTACTCTTTTCATTGTTGTTTAGTCTATTTTCTTAATCCAGCAGCGGCGGCGCTTCACGTACTGAGGGTTCAGCGGTTTCCACTGCGAAAGTTCTTTCACGTTGTTCTCCAACTGTGGTCCGGTCTCGGCATAGCGTATTCCAAGACGGTTGTAAACCGGTATGAGATGGTCGAAAAGCAGTGCGTTGACACCCAGTCCCTGGTAGTCGGGGCGCACGGCGATGAGCAACAGTCCGGCGGTATGCTCCGGATGCCACTTCAAGGCACGCAGCATGTAGAACCATCCGAACGGGAACAGCCGTCCGTGGGTGCGGCGGAGGGCATGCGACAGACTCGTCATCGTCACCGTAATGGCAACGAGTTCGCCTTTCTCGTTTTCCACAATTGGCACCATATCGAGGTTCAACAGAGGCAGATACATGCCTACAAACTCCATCGTTTGCTCCGGAGATATCGGCGTGAAGTCGTAGAGGGGAGCGTAAGCGGCATTGAGCAATTCGAAGATACGAAGCGCATAGCCATCCTTAACCTCCTTGCGGGTGAGCGTACGGGTATGCAGTCCGAACATCTCCTTCGACAAACGGGACACGCGGGCATACTTTGCCGGCACCTCTTCGGGCACCTTTATGCGTATCTGAACCCAGTCGACGGCCTTCTCATAGCCCAAAGCCTTCATGTGTTCGGGGTAATACGGGTAGTTATAGTACTCCGTCATTGCCGCCATCTTATCATAATCCTCTAGCAGCATGCCTTCCTTGTCGAAGTCGGTGAAACCCAACGGACCCTCAATAGTGTCCATTCCGCGTTCCTTGCCCCACTTCGTCACAGTGTCAAGAAGTGCCTTTGAGACCTCGCGGTCGTCAATAAAGTCGAACATACTAAACCGTACGTTCTGCTTTTTCCATGTTTCGTTAGCATGGTGGTTTATGATTCCGGCAACACGACCCACCACCTTTCCGTCCTTATAAGCGAGGAAAGGCTGTGCATCGCAGAACTTCAGTCCTGGGTTCTTGCCCGGAGTGAACGTGCCGCGAACGTCGCTGTCAAGGTCGGGAACATACTCGTGGCTGCTTTTGTACAATTCATGAGGGAATTTAACAAAAGCGGTCAACTCGTGTTTCGATACCACAGGTTTGACGACTATATTGCTCATAGCTAAAAGTTTCAGAGTGCAAAAGTACTCATATTTTTCCGAATGACAATGATTTATGGTTCTATTTTAATTTCTCTGGGGTTTCTATGGAAGATAAAAAGGAAGAAATGAACAGTGAAAAACAAGGGGAAGACCTCACCAAACCTACCATATGACCTCTCCAAGCCTCAACAGGGCTAGGCTTTTAGTTACCTAATGCCTCCTTGCGCATAGCTGTCAGGTGACTAAACAACCCCTCTTTGAGAGGGGCTTGGGGAGGTTTCAGGAGGTCTTCGCTTAGGTTTGGTGAGGTCAAACCTAAGGTTTCGCGTTGCTTTTTAATTTAATTTTGCTCGAAAAATAAATTAAAAATTGAGGAAAAATAAATTAAAAATCAGATAAAAATAAATTAAAAATGAACACCAAAGTTAAGCTTTGATATTCAGAAAGTTATGATATAGCAAAATAAAACCCTTGTTGGTTGAAGGTGGTTCGCTTGTTGGTGGAGTGTTTTTGATTAATACTCCACCATCCTTTGCCACTCTTCTGCAACCCCATCGGGTAGCGGCGGGAGGTCAGAGGGCACCGAAAACTGCCAGATATGGTTCTTTTCCTTCTTTATCTGACGAAGTTCCGACTTCGAGACATACTGCCTTGCGGTGACAAAAAACTCCGACGTGACGCTGATACGCTCATCGGTGTCCTCGCCGCGGTAACGTGCAAGGAAGCCGGTCTGCTTCCCGAACGACAGCAGACGATTGGAAGTGGAATAGCGGGTCTCACTGTCGGTGTAGCCAATCATCGTCGCCACAATGCCGTACATCTTCATTTGACTCATGTTCAGACTATGTTCCGGACGGCCGGCGAGCTCGTCAACGGTCACCGTCGTCGTCGAATCGGTATAGCTGATGTGCCCCGCCTTGTTTCGGAAGAGATATATGTCGCCGTTGCTGCGCGTCGAATATTCGTCACCACTTATACTATTGAGCAGCGGTTGAGCCTCAAGGTTCGGCAAACTCATCTGTATGAACGTGTCATCACCATTCGCTGCCGGTGCCTTCCGACGCCTTTCGCCAAGGAATTTGCGGTCGCAGAAGTCGACACCGGACGCCTCCGCCGAATCAACGGGGATGTATATCTCCATATAACCATCCCAAAAATAGGACAGAACGGAGTCGGTGGTCTGCCAAACGCGGTAGTATCCCTTCAGGCGCTCGTAGGTTTGGGCATGCAAGATAAGACCTCCCCCGACCCCTCCGAAGGAGGGGAGAAGGAGAAATGTTATGAGGATGAGTAAGTGTTTGAAGTTTATCATCTTCTGTGTTTGCCTTTTTTCTTGTCGTCCTTGCCACCTTTGGCGTGCTTGCCCTGATGCTTCGACGCACCGCCTTTGGCATTATTGGCAGACGATTTGGAGTTGTCGGTCTTGTCGGCAAGCACGAAGTCGAGCTGCTTCTTTTCGAGATTGGCACGCGCAACACGAATGCGGATAGGGTCGCCGAGCTGATACTGGTGGTGATGACGGCGTCCGATGAGACAGTAGTTCTTCTCGTCGAAGTCGTAGTAGTCGTCGTCGAGGTCGCGCATCGGCACCATACCCTCACAGTGGTTCTCATCTATCTCGGCATAAATGCCATAGCTCTGTATGCCGGAAATGTGTGCATCGTATTCCTCTCCGACATGGTCGCCCATGAATTCCACCATCTTATACTTTATGGAATCGCGCTCGGCATTCTGCGCTATCTGCTCCATGTCGGAGCAATGCTCACATAGCTCTTCGTATTTGTCCTTGTTTGCCGAGCGGCCACCATTCTGATAGCGAGTCAGCAGACGGTGTACCATCGTGTCGGGGTAGCGCCGTATCGGTGAAGTGAAGTGCGTATAGTAGTCGAAAGCGAGACCGAAGTGACCGATGTTGTGCGTCGAGTACTTCGCCTTCATCATCGAGCGGAGGGCGATAGTTTGTATAAGCTTCTGCTCACGCTTGCCTGCAACCTCGTCCATGAGGGTGTTCAGCGCGCGTGCCGTTGCTCCCTTGGTGCTCGACGACTTGAGTTTATAGCCGAACTTGGCAGAGAACTCTCGAAGGTTCTCAAACTTCTGCGGGTCTGGATTATCATGGATACGGTACGGAAGGGTCTTTGCCTTTTTGCCCTTTGGCACCTTGCCGACGCTCTCGGCAACGGTCTTGTTGGCGAGGAGCATGAATTCCTCAATGAGTTTGTTGGCATCCTTTGAGCGCTTGAAGTAGCAGCGGATTGGCTTGCCCTTCTCGTCGACGTCGAAGTGGAGCTCCTCTGAGTCGAACTTAACACTACCGTTCTTGAAGCGTTTCTTGCGAAGCTTCTTGGCAAGTCTGTCCAGTGCGATTAGCTCGTTGGCATATTCGCCATTGTAACCTTCCGGACCAGGTGCGGGAGCGGGCTCTCCGGTACCGTCGACGACACCGTTGTCCTCGAGAAGTTGTTGTACTTCCTCGTATGCATAGCGTCTGTTCGACTTTATAACGGTATGTACTAGGCGGAAAGCCTTGATGTCTGCGTTGTCGTCAAGGTTGAAAACGGCACTGTAGCAAAGCTTTTCCTCATTGGGACGGAGCGAGCATACGAAGTTGCAAAGGTGCTCGGGGAGCATCGGAATGGTACGGTCGACGAGGTAAACGCTCGTAGCGCGCTTCTGTGCCTCTCTGTCGATGATGTCGCCTTCGTGTACGTAGTGGCTCACATCGGCGATGTGCACGCCCACTTCCCATTGTCCGTTAGGCAGCTTCTTTATGCTGAGGGCATCGTCGAAGTCCTTTGCGTCCTTCGGGTCGATGGTACATGTCCACGTGTTTCGGAAGTCTTCGCGTTCTGCCAAATCCTCTTTGGTCACTTGTCCGGTAATTTTCTCAGCGGCATCCTCGACCCGTTTCGGGTACTTATATGGCAAACCGTACTGCGCCAGTATAGAGTTCATCTCTACATCGTTATCTCCGGCAGGCCCGAGGACGTCGATGACTTCGCCAACGAGGTTCTTATGGTCGGCATCAGGCCATTGCGTAATCTTCACAACTGCCCTATCGTCAGTCTTTCCACCTTTAAGCTTCTTCTTGGGGATAAGGATGTCGTGTACGAAAAGATTCTCCTGAGTTACGAGGAATGCTATATCCCTATCCACACGGAGACGTCCGACGAACGTATCTTTCTTCCGCTTGATGATTTCGATTACCATTGCCTCCTTGATATGCTTCTGTCGGCGTGCCATAATCTGGACCTTCACGCGGTCGCCGTTGAGGGCTGACATCGAGTTACGTTCTGAAACGAAGATTGGAGTGCCGCCATCGTCGGGCTGGAATGTGTTCTTTCCGTTTGCCTTACGGATGAAGGTGCCTTCCTGAACCTGCCCCTTGGTGTTCAGACGATATGCGTTTTCGCCGACTTTCGACAGGAAATCGTCCCACGCCATTTCGTCCATTGTGTCGATAGCGAGCATCTTCTGCGGATGAGTGGTAAGCCGCAGTGCCTTGAAAATTTGCTTATAACTGAACGTTTCACCTGGTTGCGACTGGAAGAAGCTCGTCAGCTTCTCTGCCATTTGGTTTTTGGTGAGACGTCGTCCGTTTCCATTTCCTTTTGCCATAGTAGTAAATTGTTTAAGCGAAAGCACAAGGGAGAAATGTTGATGTTATCGGATTGTAATCGGGGAAAACAGATAGTCGAAAATGTTCGATTATTTTTTATTTCTTGTCAGTAAACGAAGTGTTGTCCCTTTAACTTCCCATTAACTTCTTTTTAACTTCTCTTCCAATCCCTTAATATAATCTTTCGTGTGTTTTTAATGTTTATATTCTGTACGCAAAGTAACAAAAAAGTTTGTACCTTTGCAAACAATTCGATTGAAAACTTAATGAAAAAAATATTAATAACAGGTGCTTCGGGCTTCATTGGCTCGTTCATCGTCGAGGAAGCTCTTCGCCGCGGCTTCGAGACTTGGGCTGCGGTACGTTCTACTTCGTCAAGAAAATACCTTCAGGACAAGCGCATCAACTTCATTGAACTTGACCTGTCGAGTGAGGAAAAGCTGCGGGAGCAACTGAAGGGACATTCCTTCGACTATGTGGTTCATGCTGCGGGAGTCACCAAGGCATTAAAGCGTGAGACGTTCTTCAAGGTCAACACTGAGGGAACGAAGAACCTCGTGCGTGCCATCCGTGCCTTGAACATGCCGCTGGAGCGCTTCGTCTACATGTCGTCGCTGAGCATCTTCGGTGCCATCCGTGAGCAGCAGCCTTACAAGGAGATTGAGCCGACGGACACGCCGCAGCCTAACACGGCTTACGGAAAGAGCAAATTGGCAGCGGAGGAGTTCCTTGCAAGCCTCAACAAGCCAGCCTTCCCCTACATCATCCTTCGTCCGACGGGCGTCTACGGACCACGCGAGAAGGACTATTATGTAATGATGAAGAGCATAAAGAGCCACTCCGACTTCGCTGTTGGCTTCAAGCGGCAGGACATAACCTTCGTCTACGTTCGCGATGTGGTACAGGCGGTGTTCGAAGCGTTGGACAAGGGCGTCATAGGACATACCTATTTCCTCAGCGACGGCAACGTTTACCAGAGCCGGACGTTCAGTGATTTGGTTCACGAAGAGCTCGGCCGCCCATGGTGGATACGCATCACGGCACCGTGCTGGCTGCTCCGCATCATCACGTTCCTTGGCGATGTCGTGGGCCATATCACGGGAAAGATGATTGTGCTGAACAACGACAAGTACAACATACTTAAGCAACGCAACTGGCGTTGCGACATTTCTCTCGCCGAAAAGGAGCTTGGCTACAAACCGGAATGGGACCTCCTGCGTGGCGTCCACGAAGCCGTCGCCTGGTACAAGGCCAACGGCTGGCTCTAACAACCTCCCCTCCAATAAAGCTCTTTATTAGTCTATCCCCCATCTATAATAGTCTATAAAAGTCTATAAGTTAGTCTATCAAAGTCTATCCTCATCTATGTCAAAGAAAGATAACACATGTCTGCTGACCCGCGAGGGTCTCCGCAGCCTTTTCATCATCGATAAAAAGCCGGTAAAGGGATTACTTCTCTTCGAGAAAGTCGTTATCGCCTACGCCGTGGTAACAACCGTACTGACGCTCTTTCTCTACACAAAGCTCGACAATCCTGTCGAGATTCTTATGGCGCGAGTTCGTTTCCTCGCCATGACTTTGGCAATGTGGGCAGTCTACAGGATGGTGCCTTGCCGTCTTATCCTTGGACTCCGCGGTATCGTCCAGCTTGCTCTGTTAGGCTTGTGGTACCCCGAGACGTACGAGTTCAACAAGCTCTTCCCTAACCTCGACTACATTTTTGCGAGCTGGGAGCAGGACATCTTCGGTTGCCAACCGGCACTGTTGTTCTCCAAGGCACTGCCAAGTCCGGTCATAAGTGAGCTTTTCGACATGGGATATGGTTCTTATTACTTCATGATTGGCTTCACTGCACTCTTCTATTTCGCCGTCCGCTATAAGGAGTTCGAGCGTGCCACGTTCGTCATTCTCTGCTCATTCTTCGTTTACTACATTATATACATATTCGTTCCGGTTGTCGGACCGACTTACTATTACCATGCTATCGGATTGCAAACGGCGGCCCAGGGTGTCTTTCCAAACGTCCACGACTACTTCCTAACACACAGTCAGAGCCTGCCATCGCCGGGCTATACGGATGGAATATTCTATCAATTCGTCGAGAGCGCCAAAGCTGCCGGCGAGCGTCCGACCGCCGCTTTCCCCAGCAGTCATGTCGGAATAAGTACCATCTGCATGCTTCTTGCATGGCACTCACGCAACCGCAAGCTCTTCTTCATCTATCTTCCGTTCTACCTTTTCCTATGTTGCGCCACCGTGTACATCCAGGCTCACTACCTCATCGACGCCATCGCCGGCCTCATAACGGGTGTTGCCTTCTACTTCCTCACCATGTGGCTCTCCCGCAGAACTATTCAATGAACGGCAGATCCTCATCTGGCAAAGGCTCGGAGGCAAACATATCAGCCGGCATCTTGTGCATTTGCTCCATCTTTTTGATATCTGCTATCTTGCTGCGATACTCTGATAGGGCTTTGAAAAATAGGCTGTTTGTTATTTTATAGTTATTGTGTAACAGTAGCTCTGTCAGTTTTCCACGTTTCAGCGGGTTAGCGTTGATGGAGCGGGAAGCATAAACCTTATTGATGCTGTACCTGTTATACAAATCCTCTATGAACGTATCATTAGCATCTTGAGCCTTACTGTCGGAGTTGCTGAGCATCCACAAGCAGTTGGCAGAGTCTATATCAGAACAGAAGGCGGCAAGTCTCTTCTGGTCATCGTCGTTGAAATTGCCCTTAGAGTATGCCGTAAAGCTTGCCGTTGCAGTCAAAGGACGGTACGGTGGGTCGAAGTAATAGAACGTCAGACCTTCATTATCAATGAACCTTCTTGTCCCTTCGAAATCACCATTGGTTATTATTACATCCTTGGAATTCAAAGCCTTGCTGTCGGCAATGATATTTGCAGGATTGCAGATAGGCGGATTCTTGTATTTACCGAACGGTACATTGAATTCCCCTTTGCTGTTAACACGGTACAATCCGTTGAAACACGTCCTGTTCAGAAATATCAAATAGACCGTATTCTGTATATCGTCGACATTATGCAGGTTAAACTTTGAGCGTATATCGAGATAGAAATCCTTTCGCTTTTCCTCATCCGTCACAGCCAAGTAACGTGATTGGATATCGTCAAGTTTATTGATCAAGGTTTCAGGATGAACCTTCACAACATTGTATGCCTTGATAAGGTTTTCATTAACATCGTTAATGATGACTCTTTTGGCGTGCTTGAAAGTCTTAATCATGTGGAAAAGCATCGCTCCCCCACCTACAAAGGGCTCTATATAAGTGAAGTCCTCGCTCATGAGGCGAGAGGGAAGGAACTTGTCGAGCTGCTCCAGCAACTGTCCTTTTCCGCCCGCCCATTTCACGAAAGGCTTTGCGTTTTCACTTGTCTTGATATTTCCCATATTACTGCAAATTAACCAAAATAAATCGGGAAAATGTTGGAAAGATCAAAGTTTGTCTTAAAAGATCAATCTTTAACCTTTCTTTGAGAGCCGTTTTTGTTTATTCTTGCAATTAGAACGTATATTATTCCGTTTTAGATAGTTATTTTAAAATATTTATGTAATTTATGCTTGGCATTCAATAATTATTGCTACCTTTGCGTCAATTACATAGCACCGAATAAACATACACAAAATATGGCATACACAAGGATGACGGCTGCCGAGGCCGCCGAGCTTATTCACGATGGCGACAACATAGCAATTGGCGGTTTCACGCCCAACGGCGACCCTAAGGCTGTGTTCCGCGAGCTGTCGAAACGTGCAAAACGCGAACACGAGGCAGGCCGTCCGTTCAAAGTGGGAATATTCTCCGGCGCATCGAGTTGCCAGAGCATAGAAGGCGACATGGCAGCAGCGCACGCCATAAAGTTCCGCGCCCCGTTCTCAACCAACAAGGACTTCCGCGACCATGTGAACCTTGGCGAGATTGAATACGAAGACATGCACCTCGGACACATGGCCGAACGCATGCGTCATGGGTTCTACGGGCAGATGGATTGGTTCATTGTTGAAGCCTCGGAGATTGAAGAGTTCGACGACGAATGCCGCCTTGTGCTCACCTCCGCAGGAGGAATAGCAGCCACATCGGCGCGCCTTGCCAAGCGTGTCATTATCGAACTGAACCACTTCCACAGTCCTCGCTCACGCATGTTGCACGACACCTACGAGCCAGGCGAGTGCGGTTTCAGTCGTAAACCAATACCTATCATCCACGTATATGATAAAGTTGGCAAGGACTACATCACCATTGACCCGAAGAAAATTGTCTGCGTGGTAGAGTGCAACATACCGGAAGAGGCGCGAAAGTTCAAAGCTCTGACTCCAACGACGACCCAAATGGGCAACAACGTTGCCGAATTCCTCGTCGCCGATATGAAAGCGGGACACATACCGCCACAGTTTCTGCCAATACAGAGTGGAGTCGGAGCCACCGGCAATGCCGTTCTGGAGGCAATGGGTGCCAATCCGCACATCCCGAGCTTCCAAGTCTACTCCGAAGTGGTGCAGGATGCCGTCATCGATTTGATTGAAAAGGGAACCATTGTGAACGCTTCGGCAACGGCAATGACCGTCACCAACGAGGCACTTCAACACATATACTATAATATAAACTTCTTTGCAAAGCACCTGGTGATACGCCAGAGCGAGATTGCAAATTCTCCGGAGATAATCCGCCGACTTGGTTGCATAGCCATAAACACGGCAATAGAATGCGACATATACGGCAACGAGAACTCCAGTCATATATGTGCTTCACGGCTGATGAACGGCATCGGCGGCTCGTGCGACTACGAACGCAACGGCTATATATCCATCTTCACGACACCGTCGACGGCAAAGGACGGTAAGATTTCGTCCATTGTACCGTTCTGTTCGCATATCGACTCGACCGAGCATGACGTCGATGTCATCGTCACCGAGCAGGGAATAGCTGACTTACGTGGAAAGGGACCGCTGCACCGTGCCCACGAAATAATCGAGAACTGTGCCCATCCGGACTACAAGCCATTGCTGCGCGAGTATCTGAAGATTGCCGAGAAGGGCCACACACCACACTCGCTGCGTGCCGCTTTTGCCATGCACGATACCTTTGAACGCAAGGGTGACATGCGATTGACCGATTTTGGCGAGTATCTTGGCTGATTATTTGCGAAATACAACGAATTTATAACCATGGCGGAGGAGGATTTTTCGGAGTTCCTCTTCCGCTTTTTTCTGTGTCGACGGAATACTGCCGTTGCCCTTATCAATCATCAACGCCTTCACCTTACGTGCCATACCAGCCTTCACTTCGGGCTTATTGGCAAAGTCCTGACTGCCTTCCACGACCCGTGTGCGCCTTTCGTCGAGGAATTTATCGTCGAGCAAGACCACTGAAGGAAGACTGACGTAAGCCGTATCACCGCCTCCGCTAATCCAATCAGCGTCCGTCTTCGTCATGTCAATACCATAGTGAAGTGTCCCGTGGAACACCATTCGCACCTTGTCCCTACCCAGTCCCGTGCCCAAAACACCATTATCGAGAGTGTCAACCTCCTGCTCGACATCCACAGTTGCAAGCGACCATTGTCCGATAGCCCGTATCGAGTCGAAGACAACAGGCAGATTGTGGTCGGTTTCGACGGTCTTTACAATCGGTTCCGAGCCGTGGAACTGTTTGTAAATAGCATAAACGCCAATGCCGGCAAGCACCAGAACGATTATAATCACTATAAGTTTGACTTTGCGTATCATTGTTCCTTACCGAATTCTATTATGTTTGTTCTCAGCTTGTTTATGTCCATGCTTGGCGAGTAGGTAACGTTCACCTTCTTATAGCCCGCCTGCAACAATACGGCAGCTATCGTTTTGTTGGCGCTTTGGCGTGCTTCGTCGAGCAATTGGTTCTTCGATGTCATGCTGATGTCGCTCCAAACGCTGCGCTCCGCCTGCTCCACCTTTCCGTTGATGAACTCCTGCGACTTCGTACGGGAAAACAACTGCTTGTAGTAGACTTCTTTGCCATGCTCTATCTCGCAACTCGTCATCTCTATTTCCGGCTCCGGCAGAGTCACGGTAATAGTAGAATCGGCAGCAACGGATATGTCGTCAGCTTTTATTCTACTTAAATCTATGCAAGCTTTGTAGGTCACTGTAATCGGAATTCGCGCTGTTGTCCCTGACCATGGCACTGTTATGTCGTGTCCAAATACTGACACTGCCTCTTTCGTCGAAAACGAAATAGTCTTATGGGCGGTCTGTTCGGCGGAATAGAGTTTCGACTCCTGCTGTACCAAAACTGCAATATCAGACGGCGACGGTGGCTCCACCGTCTTCTCCTCCTTGCCTTTTCCCAACAGCAGAACTGCAATGGTGGCGAGCACCACTATAACTGCAACTGTAATATATGTGTACTTTTTGTTTGCTTGCATGCTGCCAAAATTATACAAAAAAACATCATCCACCAAGCAACGCTGCTAAACATTAAGGGTTTTTAAAGAATAAAGGAAGGGTAAGACCTCCCCAAGTCCCTCCCAAGGAGGGGTTGTCTAAACATCTAATGCCTCTTTGCGCCAGTCTAAAAGGTAATCAACATCATCCCCTTTGGGGGAGGCTTGGTGAGGAAATCCATTAGGCTTGGAGAGGCATCTATTTCTTTTTGAACACCATTTTTCCAACGTATATGCCTGATTTGCCATTCTGGTCGACGGGAACCATGCGTCCAGACTTATCGCTAACATACTCTAGCTTGGTGAAGAAAGTATGGCTGTGACCACCAAGGACTATGTCGATGCCACTTGTTCCTGCTATAAGTTTACGGTCGTCGGGAAGTCCCGGAGTCTCTTCCCAGCCAAGATGCGACAGACAAATTATGATATCGCAGCCCTCACGATGAAGTTCATCAATCTGCTGCTGTGCCGGAGCCACTGGGTCGGTGTACTTCACGCCACGGCATTTGTTCTCGTCGACGAGCCCGTCCATCTTGGGGCATACTCCGAAGACACCAATTTTGTGACCATTGCGCTTTATAATAATATGTGACTTCACAATCCCCTCCACCGGAGTTCCTGTGAAATCGTAGTTGCAACAGACTATCGGGAAGTTGAGTGAGCGGAACAACCGTGCCATATTCTCCAGTCCAAAGTCGAATTCGTGGTTGCCTATTGTGGCGGCATCATACTTCATGATATTCATCAGACCACCTTCCACGTCGCCTTTAAATAATGTATAGTAAGGCGAGCCTTGCGAGAAGTCACCACTGTCGAACAGCAACAGTGATGGGTCCTTTGCCCTCTCATCTTTCAGCATTGCCACTCGGCGGAGGTATCCGGCACGTCCGGCTCGCAGAGTGTCGGCAAGGTTCGTCGAGAATGGATATATCTGACTGTGCGTATCGTTAGTATGGAGTATTGTAAGAGGCTTGAATGTTGAGCAACTGCATAACAATCCAACTACCAAAGACAATATTATAAAATTCTTCCTCATTGCTATTAGAATTTGATTCCTCACTCTTCGTTCTTCACTCTTCACTTACTCTAATTCTTCCTTCTACCTTTGCATCGACCTGCTTGCCTTGTTTCATCATATCGGTGAAGTAATCCATGATTAGATAACGGACGTTATTCTCCTCCGACGAAGGCGAAACGACATCAGTCTTTGCCTTGAAAGCATCCATGCGGTCATTGCCCTGGGCAACGTAGTCGAGAGTGACGATGCGGTACTTACGGTTCTTGTCGACCGGCTCACCATTGACTGTTGCACTCAGTAGTTTTCCGTTCTTGTCCATAACGAGGCGTACGGCATGGCTCACACCTTGTCCGCCCTGTTCCGTCATCTGCTGGAACAGTTCAAGAACCTTATCGCCCGTGAGTGTTAGGAAGTATATCTTGTTTTCGAAAGGAGCCATATCGAGGACGTCACCCCTTGTCACCGCACCTTTTGAAAGCATGGCACGGATGCCTCCTATATTGTAGACTCCGAAGTCCGGGGTCTCATTGAAGTTCTTGCTTTCATAGACAAGGATGTCCGGCATGAGGTTCGACAGCGGGCTCTCAGGCTGATACACCTTCATGTTCGAAGCCGCATAGCCGACTATTGGGCTCATAAGCGAGTCGACACGTGCCTTGTATGGCTTTATGAATTCTGCCGCAGTGGTATCGGGATGCGCATCGTATGTTGAGTCGATGAGTATCCTCGTGCGTGTCACATCATACTGTCCGTGATAGCATGAGGCAAGTAAGGCCAGCGAGGCGGCAAGCAATAAGTTTCTACTTTTCATTATTATCTTCTTTTGGATATTGCTCAACGATGTAGTCTACAAGTGCATCTTCACTCTTATTGTATAAGGATACGGCCTTGTCGAGCGACTTTACCTTACCTGTCAGTTCCTTATTATTAATGTAGAAGTTGAGCATGTCGATAGTCGCGGAATAATGCATAAGCGGTGAGTATTCCTTTTCTTCATTCTCTATAGAGTATTTCACGCATCCGGCAATATATGCAACAAAATAAGGAAGTCCGTTCTTATCTTTCAATAGCTTTGCATAAGATTCAGGAGCGTTAATTTTGATATCAGGAGAAGCATCCACCCAGTTCATCAAATAAACACGGCACTGGTCCATATAGTTTGATGTGATGAGGTGATTGAGATAGAAATCGGCGCAGCGCAGTGCTTCATAAGAATATTTGTGGCACACTTCGGCTGACGTAAAGTCGCGCTGGTCGGCATTAGGAAGGTCACGCTGCCCTTTGTCATACTCGTTTTTAAGAGTCTCCTTGTCCAAGTCTGTCTTGTCGGCGTTGACAGTATCGCCAGCCTCCAGGTAGTACTTCGACAAATAAGGGAGTTCGTCAATGTATTCCTCACTATGCTTTCCGTTTAGTTTCTCACATATATTAAGACAGCGAATCTCATAGACGATGGCGTCCTTCGGCATCTTGACGTTGCTGTAGGCTTCAGCTATGTGGCACAAAACACCCTGCATGTCTGACGATACAGCCTTGTCGGGAATGTCATTTATAACGTTCAGAGCCTGAAGAGTTCTCTGTAAGCCTTTCTGCGAAGAAACTGAATCGCCAACACTGATGTAGTATAAACCCTGATTATCGAGCATAAAGGCATACTGATCGCCTTTCTTTCCTATCTTGCTTTCCCATCTTTGGATACCTCTGTCTAGAGCATCGATAGCCTTTTGCGGCTGGTTCTTGCGGTAATAGCTTTTTCCCTTGAACACTTGCAGTGTACAGAAGAGCGAGTCCTTGTCAGCTCTCGTGGCGGTATCGAGCTGCGCCTCTATCTCATCGGCAAGGTTTATGGCTGAAGTATATTGTGCCTCTTTATATAATGACAGAAGACTGTCAGTCAGTTCGTCAATTGTTGGGGTGGTTTGTGCCGTTGCTGACATTGCAAAAGCACATAAAAGTAGTGAAAATAAACTTTTCTTCATAATTTAGTCGCTAGCTGTTCATTTAAGGGTTCATACTCTCATGATATTGGCAAAGTTAGGAATTTTCTGCTTGTTAACAAAATATTTCAATACAATAATTTAACAAGTTAAACTTAACAAAGAAGAAAATAAATTACAAAAAGGTTACATTTCGGATTCTAATTATATAATAGATATAGCTCAATGATATATGTCAAACAGCTTGATATGTGTCAAAATAATCAACTGTTTGCGTACACAGTTTTATTTTTTCTTTGTCGGTGGCAATTTTACCTCTACCTTTGCATCGTCAAAAGGATAACAATACTTTGGTAAAACTTATTGAAAAGAAGGCCGTGAGGTCTGACATGTTTAACTTAAAAAGAAAGGATAACGAAATGAAAAAGATTGTATTGACACTTGCAGCACTACTTTCAATGACAGTAGCATTCGCAGAAGGAACAAACGACAATGAGTCAACAGAGGCAGCTAAGTATGAATTCGCTGTCAACATTAACTCCCTGAGCAAGGCACTTGACCTTAACTATGACCAGCGCAAGGCTGTTGAGGACATCACTTCAATGTTCTCGTCAGACATGACAAACGCAGCCGCAGCCAGCGGAACTGAGCGTGCAAAGATGCAGAACGATGCTCTCATTCGCAATCTGGCTTACATGCGCACGGTTCTCGACAAGGATCAGTATCACACATACGTTGCCCTGCTGAACACTACGATTAACAACCGTGGTCTGAACAAGTAAAAGAGAAAGTATAGTATCGCACATTATAATAGCGGGTTGTCAGCATAACAACTGACGACCCGCTTTCTTTTTGCCCCTACCCAATCGTCCGTCACCCTTCTTTCGCTCATTCCTTCACCTCCTTAAGTTCTTTTTTTCCCTTCCAATCTTGCGTTCTGTATGCTTCTGCGTTGCAGAAGCTCCAACCCCATCGTATATATACCAAAATATAGGTAAAACCGTAAATATCATCACTTATAGGTATTGCACATCAGTTATTTTTTGTATAACTTTGCAACCGTAGACAAATAAGACTATCATCCTGTGCGTTACGGCGCATGAAAGGGAAAATGATATAAGTTGTCTTACAGTTGAACAAGATAAATATACAAAACTTATAACTAATAGAAAAAGACAATGAAAAAGACTATCGTAGTATTCGGTTCAACAACCGGAACATGTGAAGAGATTGCAAACACAATAGCCGACAAGCTCGGTGTAGAAGCAATAAACGTTTCTGACTTCTCTGAGGATACCATCAAGGAGAACGATAACCTCATCCTCGGTACATCAACATGGGGCTCTGGTGAGCTTCAGGACGATTGGTACGACGGTGTAGAGGTACTGAAGAACGCTGACCTCAGCGGTAAGACTGTCGCTCTGTTCGGCTGCGGCGACTCAGAGAGCTACTCAGATACTTTCTGCGGCGGTATGAAAGAGCTGTACGATGCTTGTCAGGGTGCAAACATCCTGCCGGGTGTATCGACCGACGGTTACACATTCGACGACTCTGACGCTGTTGTTGACGGCAAGTTCGTTGGACTCGCACTAGATAACGTAAACGAGGACGACAAGACTGAGGAGCGCATCGACGCTTGGATTGAGGCTATAAAGCCAAGACTGTAATAGGTTTAGATTTATATTAAAGTGAATCTTGTTCGCTAAATAAAATTCATAATGTTTTTGTATAAAGTATTAGGGACGTCGAGATGACGTCCCTTTTATTATGCCCTGCTGCGTAATCCCTCGCGTTCGGTATGCTTCTGCGTTTCAGAAGCTCACGCAACTTTCCTGCAATGGCTTGCGAAGGAAGGCTGAAAGCTAACTCAGGGTAAGCATACGCTCGATAGGCTTGACTGCATCACGGGCGATGGCAGGGTCTATCTCTATTGTAGGCCAACCATACTTCAGTGAGTTGTATATCTTCTCAAGCGAGTTCTTCTTCATAAACTCACACTCGTTGCAGCTACATCCAAGACCACCTTCGCTTACTTCTGGCGGAACAGGGATGAACGTTTGCTCAGGACAAGTGCGCTGTAGCTCGTGCAGAAGACCAGCCTCGGTAGCCACGATGAACTCTTTTATCTCTGGGTGAGCTTGTGCATACTTCAGCATTGTTGCCGTACTGCCCTTTACATCGGCAATGGCAAGGACCGGTGCCTTACACTCCAGATGAGCCATTACAACGGCATTAGGATGCTTCTTCTTCAATTCTACGATGCCATCGACAGAAAATTTCTCATGTACATGGCAGCCACCATTCCACAATAGCATCTTACGGCCGGTTACGGAATTAATGTAATTGCCCAGATTATAGTCCGGACCGAAGATTATCTTTTCATCCTTAGGAAAGCATCCCACAACTTTGACGGCATTGCCGGACGTCACCACCACGTCAGTAAGTGCCTTTACGGCTGCGGTAGTATTTACATAAGAAACTACTTTATATCCCGGATGCTCCTCTTTGTACTTCTTCAAGTCGGCTGCATCACAGCTGTCGGCAAGCGAGCAACCGGCTGTCAGGTCCGGACAAAGCACTGTCTTGTCGGGCGAAAGCAGTTTACAGGTCTCAGCCATGAAGTGAACGCCGCACATAACCATTATCTTTGCGTCGGTCTCGGCAGCCTTACGGGCAAGCGCCAACGAGTCACCAACGAAGTCGGCGATGTCCTGTATCTCACCAACGGTATAGAAGTGGGCAAGGATGATAGCGTTCTTCTCCTTGCACAAACGGCGTATTTCTTTCTTCAGGTCTAAGCTCTTGTCAACAGGCTCGGTAACGTAGCCAGCCTCTTTCCATTCTTTCTTAATCTCCATAATGTCTTTTCAAGTATGCGCCGGTTTATCAACCGGCTTTATTTTTATTATTTCTTTTGTTTTAAATTTTAAATATAAAGAATAAGAATAAGACAGTGTGGAAATGTGGAAAACTTTTGTTGGTATTTCAACGATTTTCTGTTGTCAACTGGTAGTTGGCATTTATCCACACGTTCTTTTAATTCTTACTTCTTGATATTCAGCAGTTAAAGTTACTTATCCACAATTTTGAATTACGGTGCAAAGATAATAAGTTTATATCTTTTATGGAATTAAATCGGTGGAAAAGTTTTATAAAACCCTTGGAAAACGTAGTGGATATCATGGTCGGCTGTTTTCAAGAATGGATAACGTTGATAACTGAAACGTTTTCCACGCGCTTTTCCACGAGTTATCCACAGCCGATTGTGGATAAGTGTGGAAGTAGGGCGTTGCTGAGGACGAACTAGCTTCTGCGTTGCAGAAGCATACTGAACGTGGATATACAATATTATATAGAAAAGTTTTTGTGTTTTCTTTCTTTTATTGTAAATTTGCAGTTTAAAATGAGGCAGTGTATGCCTTTTAGATTGAATAATAAGAAAAATCGAAATAACAATGGATTACAATTTCAAGGAAATTGAGCAAAAGTGGCAGAAAGCGTGGGTTGACAACAAGACCTACAAGGTTACAGAAGACAAAAGCAAGCAGAAGTACTACGTTCTGAACATGTTCCCGTATCCATCGGGCGCCGGTCTGCATGTAGGACACCCTCTTGGATATATAGCTTCGGATATTTTTGCACGCTATAAGCGTCTTAAGGGCTTCAATGTCCTCAACCCTATGGGTTATGATGCTTATGGCCTTCCTGCCGAACAGTATGCTATCAAGACCGGACAGCATCCTGCCATTACAACGGAAAACAATATAAACCACTATCGCGAGCAGTTGGACAAGATTGGATTCTCGTTCGACTGGGACCGTGAGGTTCGTACCTGTGACCCAGGTTATTATCATTGGACTCAGTGGGCATTTGAGAAGATGTTCAATTCGTTCTATTGCAACAAATGCCAGAGTGCCCAGCCGATAGAGAAACTTATCCGTCACTTTGAGGAAAAAGGAACTGAGGGCATTGATGTGGCACAGAGTGAGGAGCTGTCGTTCACCGCTGACGAGTGGAACGCTATGTCGGAGAAGGAAAAGGAGCAGACTCTGATGAACTACCGCATAGCTTATCTCGGTGAGACGATGGTAAACTGGTGTGCAGGATTGGGCACAGTGCTTGCCAACGATGAAGTTGTCGATGGCGTCAGTGTACGTGGCGGTTTCCCTGTTGTACAGCGTAAGATGCGCCAGTGGTGCCTCCGTGTTTCGGCATACGCACAGCGTTTGCTCGACGGACTTGACACTATTCAGTGGAGCGACTCAATAAAGGAAACCCAGAGAAACTGGATAGGACGCTCTGAAGGTACAGAGGTTGAATTCAACGTTAAGGATTCCGATAAGCACTTCACTATCTTTACGACCCGTGCTGATACTATGTTCGGTGTCACTTTCATGGTTCTTGCACCTGAGAGTGAGCTTGTTCCTGAGCTTACAACTGCTGAACAGAAAGACGAAGTAGACAAATATCTCGCTTATGTTAAGAGCCGCACGGAGCTTGAACGTATGTCCGACCATCGCGTTACGGGCGTCTTCTCTGGCTCATACGCTGTAAACCCGTTCACAGGCGATAATATTCCAATTTGGATTTCAGAGTATGTCCTCGCCGGATATGGTACCGGAGCCATCATGGCAGTACCTGCCCACGACAGCCGCGACTATGCTTTCGCCAAGCATTTCAATCTTCCTATCATCCCATTGATAGAAGGCGCAGACGTCAGCGAGGAGAGTTTCGACGCCAAGGAAGGCATCGTGACCAACTCACCGGCTGCTGGCAAGAATAGTTTGGACGGTTTCTCACTCAACGGACTTAACGTTAAGGAAGCTATTGCAGCAACTAAGAAATTCGTAACTGAGCACAACATCGGTCGTGTCAAAGTCAACTACCGTCTCCGCGATGCTATTTTCTCACGTCAGAGATATTGGGGCGAGCCATTCCCGGTATATTATAAGGATGGTATGCCACAGATGATACCGGAGGATTGTCTACCTTTGGAACTTCCGGAAGTTGACAAATATGAGCCGACAGAGAACGGAGAGCCACCACTCGGACGGGCTAAGAAATGGGCTTGGGACGTTGAGAAGAAGCAGGTTGTCGACAAAGACCTAATCGATAACAAGACTGTCTTCCCAATAGAGTTATACACTATGCCTGGCTTTGCAGGTTCCTCAGCTTACTACCTCCGCTATATGGACCCTCACAACGACAAGGAACTCGTCAGCAAAGAGGCCGATGAGTACTGGCGTCACGTTGATTTGTACGTTGGCGGAACAGAGCATGCTACGGGACATCTTATCTACAGTCGTTTCTGGAACAAGTTCCTGCACGACTACGGGTACAGTTGCGAGGAGGAACCGTTCCAGAAGCTCATCAACCAAGGCATGATTCAGGGTCGAAGCAACTTCGTTTACCGTGTCAACGAACTGTCTACGCAGGACAAACCGGTATTCGTCAGCTATAATCTTCGTAAGAACTACAAGGACGTAACACCTATCCACGTGTGGATAAATCTTGTTAAGAACGATGTTCTCGACACTGAGGCATTCAAGAAATGGAGCCCTGAGTACAAGAATGCGGAGTTCATTCTCGAAGACGGAAAATACGTTTGCGGTTTCGCAACGGAAAAGATGTCGAAGTCGATGTACAACGTTGTCAACCCTGACGATATAGTCAACGACTACGGAGCTGATACTCTCCGCCTTTATGAGATGTTCCTCGGTCCTGTTGAAGCCAGCAAGCCATGGGATACAAACGGTATTGACGGCTGCTTCCGCTTCCTTAAGAAGTTCTGGAACTTGTACTGGAAGAAGGATGAGGATGCTATTGTAGACGACAAACCGGCATCAGCAGAATCGCTGAAGAGTGTCCACAAACTCATAAAGAAGGTTACCGGCGACATCGAAAGTTTCTCATACAACACCAGTATTTCAGCTTTCATGATTTGTGTGAATGAGCTTACACAGCAAAAGTGCACCAACCACGAACTTCTTCAGGACCTGGTGGTTCTCATAGCACCGTTTGCGCCTCACATTGCAGAAGAGTTGTGGCACGCATTGGGCAACAAGTCGACTGTATGCGATGCTCAATGGCCTGCCTACGATGAGAAATATCTCAAGGAAGACGAAGTAAAGATGATGATAAGCTTCAACGGAAAAGTTCGCTTCCCTATGAACTTCCCTGTCAATGCACCTAAGGATGATGTCGAGAAGGCTGTCCTTGCCGATGAGCGCACTGGTAAATACCTTGCCGGAAAGAATATCGTGAAGGTCATAGTTGTACCTAACCGTATAGTAAATATTGTTTTGAAGTAAGAGCGTAAATGGGTAAAGGCATTTGGAATGAGGTCCGCGATTACGTTTGGATAACCGTTGGACTGTTGATGTACACATTCGGATGGACTGTTTTTCTCCTCCCTTACAAGATTGTAACGGGTGGAGTGACGGGTCTGTCGGCTATCATTTTCTATGCTACAGGCATTCCAATATCCTACAGTTACTTCTTCATAAACCTCGTCTTGCTTATCGTTGCACTCAAGATACTTGGCTGGCGGTTCATGATAAAGACTGTTTATGCTATCGGTGTACTGTCTGTTTTACTGGCGGCGGCACAATGGATGATGACCACAGGACCAAATGGACAGATGTATATGATACTTGGTCCGGGCCAGCAGTTCATGTCGCTCGTCATAGGATGTATGATAACCGGTACTGCCCTTGCAGTGGTCTTCTTGCATAATGGCTCTACCGGTGGCACGGATATTATTGCGGCGTGTGTCAACAAGTACAAGAACATATCGCTGGGACGCGTGCTTATAGCCGTCGACTTTGTCATTATAGGTTCCTGTATGTTCATTCCGCAATTTGGAGACACGCTGCAACGCGTTCACATGACTGTGTTCGGACTTTGTACTATGGTAATCGAGAACTACATGCTTGACTACGTTTTCAACGCAAGACGTGAGTCGGTGCAGTTCATGATATTCTCTTTGAAGTATCAGGAAATAGCCAACGCAATAGGAACGCAGCTTGACCACGGCGTAACGATACTCGATGGACACGGCTGGTACACAGGTAAGGACCGCAAGGTGCTGTGTATCCTTGCCAAGAAGAACGAGAGTCAGTACATTTTCAGGCTTATAAAGATGATTGACCCGAATGCTTTCGTATCGCAGTCGAGCGTTATCGGTGTCTACGGCGAGGGCTTCGACCCTATCAAGGTTAGTGTTCCGAAGAAGAAAGACAATGAAAATTGATATTTGTCGATGGCAGCTTCAAACAAGATAACATGGATATCAGTACTGAAAGGGTTCAATATCCTTTTGGTACTGTGTATGCATGATTATCTTGTAGATATGTCGACAGGTAGCAACCATTTGTTCCTGAGTGGCTTCAAGGCGTATTATGAGCCTTGGTATATGGCTTTGTTCATCTTCACTTCGGGGTTTCTCTTGCAGTTGTCGCGTATCAGGAAGGGGTATTCGGTCAAAATATTGTACATCGATAAAGTAAAGCGCATAGTTGTGCCGTTCGTATTCTTTGTAACCGTTTTCTATCTTGCGAAGATTGCAATGGCACCGTTCATAAAGACGGCGGTACCGTTATCGCTGACGGAATATCTCAAATCGTTTGTCTATTATCGTGGTTATTCGTCGGAGATGTTGTGGTTCCTGCCGGTACTTTTCGAGTCGATGCTACTTTATCCATTGTATTTATGGCTCGAAAAGAATGTCGTCAGAATGGTTGTCTTTCTATTAGTGTTAGTAGGATTCTACTGTCTGGACTTGCCAATCTTCAGCGATTACAATGTATTTTACATTTTCTACATCAACAAATATCTGATATTCTTCTTTGTCGGAATACTTTTCTGTCGCTATGAGCTGTACAGATACTTGGACAAAGTGTGGATTTCAGCTCTCAGTATAGTGGTTTACAGCCTCGTTTACTATTTCACTGACTTATATTTGGTTATTCAATTGCTCGGAATAGTTATGGCTGTATCTATCAGTATGACAGTTTCACGAGTGCTTCCAAACCTGTTCTCGTCGTTCCGCGACTACATTTACCAGATTTATCTCATGTCTCTCTTCTTCCAATGCTTTGTAGAAATAGTTCTCTGGAAACAGCTTTTATACAATGAATCATTGTTCTACATATTCTATCTATTGAATATTCTGCTAGGCATCTATGGTCCCGTACTTGTTTCGAAGTGTGTGGAGCGGGTGCCAAATAAATATATTCGACTTTGTTTTGGTTTAAAATAATATGAAAATAGTTTTCGCAACAAACAACAAGAACAAGCTGAGGGAAATCCGCGAGATACTCGGCGACAGCTTTGAAATTCTCTCCCTTAGCGACATCGGATGTCATGAGGACATTCCGGAGACAGGCAACACGATTGAGGAAAATGCCCATCAGAAGGCTTCTTACATTGTTGACAAGTACGACCACGGCTGTTTTGCCGATGATACGGGCCTCGAAGTAGAGGTACTTGGCGGTGAGCCCGGTGTTCATTCGGCTCGTTATGCAGAGGGAACCGACCACGATTCGGAGGCCAACATGGCAAAATTGTTACGCAAATTAGGAAATAATAACAACCGGAATGCAAGATTTCGCACTTGTATCTCGTTAATACAGAAAGGCTCTGACGGTAAATACCACGAGCATCAGTTTGAAGGCGAGGTCAAAGGGCATATCGATTACGAAAAGCACGGTAGCGAAGGCTTCGGCTATGACCCTGTTTTCATACCTGAAGGCTACGACAAGAGTTTCGCAGAACTTGGCGAAGACATCAAGAATGCAATATCCCACAGGGCTCGCGCTGTTGCAAAGTTGGCTCAATTCCTTAAGAAGCAACAGGCAGAGTAGTACTATATAGTAATTAAAATTGAATACAATGAAGAAGATTATCCTTTCCCTTTTACTCGCTGTATTGGCATTGCCGGCATTCTCGCAGGTAGGTACTTGGAAGGCATATATGGCATATCAGGACATTACCGACGTAAAACGCGGTGGCAATCACTTGTATGTCCTCGCCTCGGATAATCTCTATTCGTACAACGAGAACGACCACAGCATTCAGACTTACGATAAGATAAACGGGCTTAACGACTCGAAAATCAACAAGATAGAATGGAACAACAACGTCAGAAAGCTCCTTATAGTTTATTCTGACTTTAATATCGATGTACTGGACGAGTCGGGCAACATTACGAATATATCCGATTACTACTCCAAATCGATGACTGAGGGTAAGACAATCTACGACATTTACATGAATGGACGTTTCGCTTACCTCGGTACTGCCTTTGGTATTCTTAAGATAGACATGCGCGACTGCATCATAAGCGATACCTATAACCTTCACTTCCGTGTAAATAATTGCTACATAGAGGGCAACTATATCTATGCGTCGAGTTCCACTAACGGACTCTATAGGGCTTTGCAGACCGACAATCTGCTAGACCCTTCGGTGTGGCAGCACGTCGGTGAGTACAGGGCAAAGAACTATACGGTTGATGCCGACTTGCTTGCTGAGGCGAAAACACTTAACCCAGGCGGTCCTAAGACAAACGATTTCGACTGCATAAAGTTTGCTAACGGTAAGCTGTATTCAGTCAATGGCGGTTATACATCTGGCAATGACTTCAACAGAAGAGGAGTTGTACAGATTTACGACGGCACATCATGGACTTTCCCTGACAACGGAGTAGCTGAGCAAATAAACCATAGGTACCTTGACTTGACCGACATCGACGTTGACCCGGCTGATGGAAGCCACTTCTTTGTGGGTGCAAGGACGGGTCTGTACGAGTTCCGTGGCAACACATTCTATAAGGAATACACCCCTGACAATAGTGAGTTGAGGGGCGCATCCGTTGTCAGTCCTCAAAGCAAAGATTACAACCTAGTGCTTGGAGTGAAGTTTGACAACAGCGGAAACCTTTGGGCTCTGAACAGCGTGAGTGCCACAACGTCAATCCTGGAATACATTATGAACGGCGAATGGGTCAGCCATCATAAGAGCGGACTTATGGTAAACAACCAGTATAGCTTCCAGTTTATGAACAAGCCGATATTCGACCGCGACAATCTTCTTTGGTTTATCAATTCCCATTGGGTAGAGACTTCAGTCATTTGCTACCAGCCTTCAACCGACGGAATTAACATATACCGTACCTTTACCAATGAGGATGGAACGACAATAAATATCGGTGGTGTCAACTGCATTGCTGAAGACCTTGACGGAAATATTTGGATTGGCACGAATGCAGGCCCGCTTTACATCGACTACAACGACAAAACGAAGTCGTCTGATGATATGATTTTCCAGCAATACAAGGTTCCGCGTAACGATGGAACTAACCTTGCCGACTACCTTTTGTCAGGAGTTGCGATTACAGCGATTGCCGTTGACGGTGGAAACCGTAAGTGGTTTGGTACGAGTGGCGCAGGTTTGTACCTCATCAGTGCCGACAACAACACGCAGGTGCAGCACTTTACGACTGATAACAGCGATATCCTCTCGGATAATATTCTATCTCTGGCAATCAATCCTACCAACGGTGAGGTTTTCATAGCTACTGACCAGGGTCTTTGCTCTTATGTCAGCGATGCCACTGCAACTGTCGACAAGATGGATAAAGACGTTACATATGCATATCCAAACCCTGTTAAACCTGGCTACACAGGTCCTATAACGATTACTGGTCTGACATATAATGCCGATGTGAAGATAGTCACCACAAGTGGTACTCTCGTAGCTCAGGGACGCAGTACGGGTGGTTCTTTTATTTGGGACGGCAGAGACCTCGACGGCAAGCGTGTTGCAAGCGGTGTATATATGGTAGAAACGGCAACGCAGGACGGCGACAGTGGAACTGTTTGCAAGATAGCAATAGTCAACTGATTGCCATCAACCTCCTGCCTTCTATTTGGCAAATAAGATTAGATGAACAGACTATCAAATAAGATAACATACAGCCTTGCATTGCTGTTGACAGGTGTTCTGTATCTGTTATTGGAGTGGAACACGACTCCAACACTTGCTGATGACATCGTATATGAGTTCAAGTTCAACCTCGCACTTGATTATTCGCATCCCATACATATCAAAAGCCTTGATGATGTAGTACAGTCGATGTCGGCATTCTATTACGTTATCAACGGCAGATACCCTACGCAGTTCCTCAATCAGGTGTTCCTGAGCCTGCTGCCGAAACACTTGCTGGATATTGTAAACACTCTGCTGTTCGTCGCCTTAATACATTTCAGCATCGTCTTCTTGCGGATTAAGGAAAGCCGGACGGCATTTTTCGGCATCTTTGTGTCGCTATTGTTCCTCATTGTGATAGGTTTCCAGAGTGCAATGCTATGGAGTAACGGCACGTTCAGCTATCTTTGGGTTCTCGCCCCTACCCTACTCTACTTTATTCTCTTACAATCTTACGGCTGCCGGAGCCTCAGCTGGTACCATTGGATATACTGCTTGCCCGTCATCCTTGTCGGTTGGGGACACGAAGGACTCGCCCTTCCGGTTTCAATAGGTTTCTTTGTATATGCTATTGTCAACAGACGGACATCCTTCCGTCAGCTTTCCTTCCCCATGATGTTGTACTACGGAATAGGAATGCTGCTATGCCTGTCGCCAGCCGTGTGGTCGCGTGCATCATCTGGGTTGACCATCAAGCAGCATATAATGTCCGGCTGTGTGGTCATTCTTTTGCAATCTCGCGCGTTGTGGGTGCTCTTACTGACAATTATAGTACTGTGGTTCAAGAACCGCTCAGCGGTCAAGAAAAGCATAAAAAACAGGCTTTGGCTGTGGGTTGCATGCTTTATGGCTTACGGAGTGGCTTTCGGATGCGGCGAAGCAACTACCCGTGTGTCGTTCTTCGGTGACTTTATTGCGTTACTGTTATTGCTCGATTTACTGCAATCATGCAGTCTCTCGCTCGTCAGAAAATCATCTGCTGTGCTGTCAGTAATAGCCTTTATCATGAGCATTGCAGCCATTTATTGCTGCCGTTTGCAAGTTGGAGATTATCAGTATGCCTTGAAACAGATGGAGAATCCGGGCCAAACGGTAATCAAGACGCATAGTACAGTACCTGAGAACGGTTTTCTCCGTTACGCATACAATACTTATGTAATGCCATTTGTTGTTTATGGCTATTACAGTGCTTATATGGCTTTCGACGCAACGGACATCAACACTCGTTGCATAGCTGCCAAATACCATAAGCCAACAATGTTTTTCCTGCCTGAGAAGATAATCAATAAGGTTGAGAATTGTACGCTTAGCGCGTCTCATTTCATGGCCGAGAAGTCAGACAATCTGTATGCTTTGCGTTTAAACGGCAATAAATCTGTCAGGAAGGTGTTTTTCAATCTTAGACAGGAAGATACAAGCAAGCTGTCGTTAAAGCAGCGTGTGACGGCTTATAATGGCTCTGTGTATGAACTGGATGACTTCCATTGGCAGGTTGTTAGCGTAGATGGCACCCGCATTTTGGTATTGACTATGCCGCAAAACAATATTCTTCGTCGAGTGAAGAGTATTGCGATAGAATAGTGAAAGTGTAGAGAAGGGAAGTAAAAGAGGAGTTAACTCCTCCTTAACTCCCCTTTAACTCCTCTTCTCTCCCATTAAATTCGTCTTCGACGAGAACACAAAGAACCTCTGTCCGAAGTAATTGAGGATGACGAAGAGGATGGAACCGGCGAGGAGGGCTACGTTGCCTTGCAATTGAGCATCGTATCCGGACATCAGATGGAGGGCCAAAGTCTTTGCAAAACCATACGCTATGAGATAGCAGACAACGATATTGACGATGAATTTCACCACTGCCCTACCCTGCTTCTCTTTGCTATGGAACGTGAAATTGCGGTTAAGGAAGTAGCTGACGATACTCCCCACGACATAGTTGGCTGCAGACGAGAGCCAGTAGCTGCAACCTGCGAGGTTGAAAAGGAGGAACATCACCGACATGCCGACAATCGTATTGATGATGCCGACAATGCCGAAGCGGATGAATGTGTTGTCTTTCAGATTCATTTCTTATTCTAATAACGACGTTATTGCTAATAATATTTTATCCGATGGTTTGATTTATTGGATAAAAAGTTATATCTTTGTGCGAAATATCGGAAGCGTATGGACAAAGGAACATCGAGACGGAAGGTATCGGTACTTATACCGTGCCACAACGAGGCAGAGAATCTTGAAAGGCTCTTTGCGGCGTTGCGTAGTCTCATAGAGCAAGAGAAAGACTACGACTGGGAAGTTCTGCTTGTCGATGACGGCAGTACCGACGGCACGCTGGTGGGCTTGAAGACCCTCAGAGAGCGTGACTGCCGTTTCGCCTGGATAAGTTTGTCACGCAACTTCGGCAAGGAAGCTGCAATGCTGGCAGGCTTTGACAACGTAACCGGTGACTGTATGGTCATCATGGATGCAGATTTGCAGCACCCGGTGAGTGCTATTCCCGATATGCTGAGGCTTTGGGAGCAAGGCTACGACGATGTCTACGGCAAGCGGATAACGCGTGGCAAGGAGAGTTTCTTCCGCCATCACCTGTCCATGGCTTACTACAAGCTTCTCCAAAAGGTAGCTAAGATAGACATACTGCCCAACGTTGGCGACTTCCGCCTGCTCGACCGCAAGTGCATCGATGCTCTGCGGCAGCTCCGCGAGACCCAACGCTACACAAAGGGACTGTACAACTGGATTGGATTCAAGAAGAAGGAGGTGACGTTTGAGCAGGGCGACCGTACCAGCGGGCACTCGTCGTTCACCTACCGTAAACTCTTCGGACTCGCTGTCAACGGCATAACATCGTACACCACTACCCCACTCCAGATTTCATCTATCGCCGGCATCATTGTCTCCCTTGTGGCTTTCATTTACATGCTATACGTCCTTGTGAAGACAATCATCATCGGCGAGCCTGTCCACGGCTTCCCTACCCTCGTCATTCTGATACTTTTCCTTGGCGGCGTGCAGCTCATCTCGTTGGGAATTATCGGTGAATATCTTGGTCAGGTGTTCCATGAGGAAAAGAAACGGCCGGTGTATATCATCGGTGCCGAGGACGGAATCGGAGACGAAAAGAAACAGAATTGAACATATTAGCGACAAGATTATAACGAAAACGGGCGTCACATGCTTCACAGCACAGTGGCGCCCGTTGCTTGTATAATAATGAATTTACGGTTGTTACTTCATAACAGCCTTAACCGTTTCATTGACTCCGTTGCCTGAAACCTTCAGGATAACGAGACCGCCGGCCTGTGGCAGATAGATGGAAGTGTTCGTTCCGTTGAACTCGTGCTGTCCAAGGAGAGCGCCACTAGCGTCGTATGCGTTGATGGTGTACTTCTCGCTGGCCTTAGCACCATTGACATTGACGATTACCATACCGTTGAATGCCTGTACGAGGCTAACCTTCTTGCCGTCGCTCTGTGAGCTTGCAATAGTGCCGATAGCGTCGGTGCCCGTCTTGCCGCCGAATACTACCTTCTTGGCAATTAATCCCTGCTCGAATGCTCCGAGGTCTGGAGCAGCGCCTGAGTAAGCGATTGCCGGAACAGCAACACCTGCACTTGCATATCGTGTGTTAGCTTCTACGGCTGTACCCTTGTCGACGAGGACTGCATTGTCGGTCGTCGGGTGTCCCCAAGTGATGTTGTCCCAGTTGAGGGAACCATCTGCCTGACGCTCACCGATAAGAGTCTCGTAGTCGTCGATAGATTGTACATTCGTAGGAGAAACCAGCCAGTTATTAGTAACGTCCTTCGAAGCGACGCTGACGATAACACGGCCGTAAGTCTTTTCATTCTTTGTGCCATACTCGCCCTTTGCCGATGCAGCCTTGTTGACGTAGTCGTTCAGAGCGATACAGTTTGTTGCCTCACAAACGCTGCCACTTGCAAGAGCCTCGTAGATACGGTAAGAATATGGATTATTACTGCCCTTGAACTTCAGCAGAGAGTAACCCGTGCAGTTGTTCATGATAATATCGCCCTTGTTATGGTTCTGGTCGAAGCCCTTAGAGCCATTGTTGACAGCCACGCAGCGGTTCAGAACAACATTCATGCGTCCTTCCTTAGAACCCATCTTGAAACCGTTCATATTACCCTTTGTAGCCGTTCCGTTGATGAAACCATTCTCATAAGCGAGGCAGTTCTCAAGAACGAGAGTCTGATTGTCAGGAAAACCGCCCTCCTGTTTGTAGAAGCAGTCGTAGCCATCGTCGCTGTTGTTGTATGCACGACAGCCGTAGAAGTAGTTTCCTCCACCAACAGAAACCTTCGGAGCAAAGCCATCAGCGTCGCCGTCTTCTTCATCCTTGTTCTCGTAAGAGTCACAGTTCAGCACATAGTTGAAGGCTGCAAGGTTCTTCATCTGTAGTCCGGTATCACCGTTGCGGTAAAAGTTGCAGAACTCAATGATGTTGTCGTGAGCGTCCTGCGTGCGGTTGGCAATGTCTGTAGCAGTACCGCCTGTAGGCTTGTTGCGCTCTATGAGCAGACCGTTATCTGATGCATTGGTGAAATCAATCTTGTAAAGATGCCAGTAAGACGAAGTGATGCGCATTCCCTGTTCTGGGTTGTTGGCGTGTGCGTGGTAAGGCATTCCGGAGAAGTCGAGCACTGCTCGTCCGTCCGGGCACATCAGCGTGATGTACTGCTCTGACGTACCGTTGCGGTCGTTGATGTTGATGCGCTTGTTGTACTTGTACGTACCGGCTTTCATCTTGATGGTAGTGCCTGGGAGAGCCTTGTCGATGGCGTTCTGAACGTCGAAGTATGGCTTTGCCTCAGAACCGTCTGCGGTTGCGTCATTGCCGTCCGGAGCACACCAGATGACAACAGCATCAGTCGGAGCGATTGTGTTTATGTCAGTTCCGGTGTAGTTCAGACCGCGTGCCTGGTCGTTAGGATTGTCAGGATTGCCCTGTCCGCTGCCTCCGCCACTTACGTCGTCGTCATCGCCGCCGGTTGTTGTTGTATCATTAGGATTGGCAAGCTCGTAGCTGAAACCAGCGAAACCGAGCTTAGAGCCTGTGCAGAATACATAGTACGTTGAGCCTGCCTTGACAGCAAACGACTTCACGCTGGCGTCCTTGGCCGTTGATGTAACGCCGTTATAGTTGCTCATGGCCGCGCCATTCTCTGTAACGAACAGAGGCTTGTTGGCATTCAGGACAACGGCAACGTTAAGCGTTCCGGCTTTCTTAGGAGTGAAAACATAGTAGGTTCCGGTTGTTGGCAGGTTCTGCTTGTCTGCCTTGTAGCCGCTGTTATTGGCGTCCTTAGGGTTGTTGCCCTCGCCTGCGGTGTAGAAGCCGAAGCCTTCTATGCTACTCTTGACGGCAGCACTGTAAGTCGTCCCGCTGCCACCATATGTCAGCGTAATGTTGTCTACAGAGGTGATTTTGTCGCCCGCCTTTGGCGCATCACCCTCAGCAAGTGCGTATGTGCCTTGCGCTGATGCGCCAACAGCCATACATGCCAATGCTGCTAATGTACAAATCTTCTTCATTTCTTAATGTTGTTTTAGTTATAAGTTAGATTTTCCTTGTTTCTTGAAAGAAGTTCAGTAGCAGATTGTATGTAGTAAGTGCGAGTGCAAATATAGTTCTTATTTTGTTGTCGGTGATAAAAAATGTTGTGAAATAATTCGCAAACGTTTACAGAAGTGTAACCGTTACAACATAAAAATCCCCTGGCATTAAGACGTAATGACAGGGGACGGAAAACGTAAATTCTCTAATTTACAAACACATTATTTCATAACGGCTTTAATTGTCTGATTGACGCTCTTGCCATTTACTTTCAATATGATGACACCCTTTGTTGCCGGAAGGAAGATAGAGGTGTTGGTGCCATTGAACTTGTGCTGTCCGAGGAGAGCTCCGTTGACGTCGTAAGCGTTGATAGTGTACTCATCAGCAGCCTGTCCGCCGTCTACGCTGACAACAACCATACCGTTGAATGCCTGAACGAGGTTCACTTTCTTTGTGTTAGGAGCCTGGTTGACAGTTTCGATAGCTGTAACGATACCGCTTCTTACGCTCTTTGAAGTCAGACCAACTTCGAAAGCACCAAGGTCAGGAGCAGTGCCTGCGTACTTGATAGCCGGCATTATGACTGCGTTCTCACCGTTAGGCTCGTTGCCCTGTGCAACTGCTGTACCAGCGTCGATAAGAGCTGAACCAGTGCTCTGGTTGATGTGCAGGAACTGTGTGTTATCCCAAGGCAGAGAACCGTCCTCAAGACGCGGAGCGATGAGGTCCTTATAGTCGGCTACGTTAGCCATGTAAGAGTCAGAAGTCTTCATGTTTGAAGTGACGAGGTCAACGTTTGTACCGAGGTAGATGCCACCGTACTTAGAGTCAGCGGTTTTTCCTGGCTTACCCTGGTCTTTACCAGCGATGAAGTTATCGTTGATAGCGATACAGTTGGTGAGCTTAGCTATGCGTGCGCTCTCGTAAATCTTGTAAGAGTAAGAGCCCTTAGAGCTGTCCTTACCGTACTTGACATCACTGTTTGTGAAGCCTGTGCAGTTGTTCATGATGATATCACCGGCGTTGTGGTTCTGGTCGAAGCCCTTTGCACCATTACGTACAGCGAGGCAGCGATTGAATACAACGTTCATGAGACCCTGGTCAGAACCCATCTTGAAACCATTGGCGTTACCCTTTGAAGAAGAAACGTTGCCGTTGGCGTCAACTACAACACCGTTCTCATAAGCAAGACAGTTCTCCATTACGATGGTCTTGTTGTCGGTGAAACCACCGTCCTTCTTGATGAATACATCATAGCCATCGTCAGAGTTCTGATAAGCGCGGCAGCCGAACATGTAGTTACCATCACCGACAGAAATCTTCGGAGCGAAACCGTCAGCGTCACCATTATCAGTGTCGCAGTTCCAGTAAGAGTCGCAGTTCAGCAAGTAGTTGTAAGCGCCCATGTTCTTAATCTGAACGCCGGTATCGCCGTTGCGGTAGAAGTTACAGAACTCAATGATGTTGTCGTGAGCATCCTGAGTGCGGTTCATGATGTCGCTTGCAGAGCCACCGGTTGGTTTGTTGCGCTCGATGAGCAGACCGTTGTCTGATGCGTTGCAGATATCAATCTTGTAGAAGTGCCAGTAAGAAGATGTCAGACGGATACCCTGATATGGGTTATCGCTGTGTGCGTGAGTTGGCTGAGCTGAGAAGTCGAGGACGGCGCGGCCGTTCGGGCACATCAGAGTGATGTACTTGTCGTGCGTACCGTTGCGGTCGTTGATGTTGATACGCTTGTTGTAAACGTATGTACCAGCCTTCATCTTGATGGTAGTACCAGGCAGAGCCTTGTCAACAGCAACCTGAAGGTCGAAGTATGGCTTAGCCTCAGAACCGTCACCAGTAGCGTCGTTGCCATCAGGAGCAAGCCAGATGACTGCTGAATCGGTAGCGAACGGAGTTGCAATGATATCGCCTGTGTAGTCGAGACCCTTTGACTGGTCGTTAGGGTTGTTAGGGTTTCCAGAGCCACCAGTGTTGCCGCCGCCCGGGTTGTAAGGAACTGCTGTGCTGTCACCTGCTGTGATGCTGTAGAAGTAGATACCACCGGTGATACCGATAGTGACGTCACCGTCGGCTACAACCTTACCAGAACCGTTCTGGTGGGTCTTACCGGTTGTTGCCGGGAAGTTACCCTCGACGTTGCCGAGAGTCAGTGTACGTGTAGCGCTCTTACTTGATGTCATGTACTCAACCTTCACGACATCACCCTTCTTAAGTCCAGGAATGGTGATGGTTGTAGCGTCGCCCATCCACAGAGAAGCAGTAGAACCACCGAGACGGAGGTTACCGTTGCTGTTTGCCGAGATAGTGAACGTAAGTCCATCGAGCATAGATACTACTTGACCGTTGGCCTTTACTGCTTCATTGTTCAATGCTGTAATGTAGCAATAACGACTCTTGGAGTCTTTACTCCAATTGGTTGCGTCTGCAGTGATGTTCGTAACATCAGCAGAAGGAACCGATGTAAGGCTCCATGTCTTGCTGGTAGGTTCGTCCTGTGCAAAAATGCCAGTACAAACTGCCATAGCTGCCATTAAGGTAAAAATCCTTTTCATTTGCTTTTAAGTTTAGATTTTAATGTATCAAGTTACTTTTTAATGTTATGTTTGTAATCAGTAGAATTCTTTCAACGTGTCAGTTTTGGTTTCCTTTCAGTCATATCATCTTGTTCATCATATCGTAGTCACACCGAATTTAACTGCTTCTGTAGTATCGTAGTAGACGTATTAAAATTCTCTAATTAGCTATTTTCGCCACAAATGTAGCACTAATTTTTAAATATTAGTATTTTCTAATCGCAAAAAGTTACGTAAACGATTTCAGAAGTGTATATCAGACAATTACAGAGATTTGATAAAAGCAGAGGCCTAACCAAGTATACCACTTGTCCTAACCAAGCCTTCCCCAAAGTGAAGGATGTTTAGTTACCGAAAATCTGTTTTTATCATCTTTAAGGTATTAAACATCCCCTCCTTGGGAGAGGCTTGGGGAGGTCCCTAGATATGGCGCAAGCAGGCATTAGGTAATTAAACATCCTTCCCCTTGGGGGAGGCTTGGAGAGGAAATCGCTTGGGGTTTGGGAGGAAATCTCTTGTTAGCTTGCTTTTAATTTTCTATCATTATTTTGGTATTAGGATAATTTTGCTTATCTTTGCAAGTTACATCGATTTAGGAAAAACAACAAAATTAAAAAACGATAGGGTAGGGTAATGGCTACGAAAAAGCAAAATGATAATGCACAAACTCCAATGATGCGGCAGTTCTTCAGTATGAAAAACCAGCATCCTGACGCACTGCTGCTGTTCCGTTGTGGTGATTTCTATGAGACATACTGCGACGATGCTGTTGAGGCAGCCCGCATCCTGGGTATCACCCTTACTCGACGGAACAACGGAGCATCATCTGGCGCTGAGATGGCGGGCTTCCCTCACCATGCCCTCGATACCTATCTGCCTAAGTTGATACGTGCCGGTAAGCGTGTGGCGATTTGCGACCAGCTCGAAGACCCTAAGAAAAAGCGTGCTGCTATTAAAGGAAAGAAGGGGCTGTCGGCTGAGGACAAGATGGTGAAGCGTGGCATTACCGAGCTTGTAACGCCTGGTGTTGCGATGAGCGACAATGTCCTCAACTACAAGGAGAATAACTTCCTTGCTGCCGTTCACTTCGGACGAGGCGCGTGCGGTGTAAGTTTCCTTGATATATCGACGGGAGAGTTCCTCACAGGAGAGGGCACTTACGATTACGTTCAGAAACTTCTTGGGAGCTTTCAGCCTAAGGAGGTGCTCTACGATAGGGCTCGCAAGGCCGACTTCGAGAAGTATTTCGGTACTCGTCTTTGTACTTTTGAACTCGACGACTGGGTCTTCACGGAGCAAACGGCGCGTCAGAAGTTGCTGAAACACTTCGGAACGAAATCGCTGAAAGGTTTCGGCGTCGACCATCTGCACAACGGTATCGTTGCGTCGGGCGCCATTCTGCAATATCTTGAGATAACTCAGCACACTCATATTTCACATGTTACATCGCTGGCGCGCATCGAAGAGGACAAATACGTGCGTCTCGACCAGTTCACTATTCGTAGTCTGGAGCTCGTTTCACCAATTCAGGAGGACGGTTCGTCACTTCTTGGTGTCATAGACAGGACCGTCACGCCTATGGGTGGACGTCTGCTACGCCGCTGGATAGTATTCCCGCTGCGTGACGTGAAGCCCATTCAGCAGCGACTCGACATCGTGGAGTATTTCTTTCGGGACACGGAGTTCCGCCAGACGGTTGACGAGGAGTTCCATCAGATAGGCGACTTGGAGCGTATTATCTCGAAGGCTGCCGTCGGAAGAGTATCGCCGCGTGAGGTGGTACAGCTCAGTCGTGCCCTGTCGGCTATAGAACCCGTTCGTGAGGCATGCCTTTCTACGGACAATGAAGCGTTGCGTGGGGTAGGGGAGAAGCTCAATCTCTGCACCGACTTGCGTGACCGCATTGCCAAGGAGATACAGCCGGACCCGCCGGTGCTCGTCAGCAAGGGCGACGTCATTGCCAACGGGTACTCCGAAGAGCTTGATGACCTGCGCTCGATTCGTGATAACGGTAAGCAATATCTGCTCGAAATACAGCAGCGCGAGGCGGAAAAGACCGGCATCAGTTCGCTTAAAGTAGGCTATAATAATGTATTCGGCTATTATCTTGAGGTGCGCAACACGTTCAAGGATAAGGTTCCGGAGGACTGGATACGCAAGCAGACACTGGCTCAGGCTGAGCGTTACATCACGCCGGAGCTGAAGGAATATGAGGAAAAGATACTTGGTGCCGACGAGAAGATTGCCATCCTTGAGACGCAACTTTTCACGGAGCTTGTTCAGGACATGCAGAAGTACATTCCGCAGATACAGAACGATGCCAATATCGTTGCACATCTCGACTGCCTGCTGAGCTTCGCAAAGGTATCGGAGTCGAACCGCTATGTGCGGCCGATTGTCGACGACTCCGATGTTCTCGACATCAAGCAGGGCAGACATCCCGTTATCGAGACTCAAATGCCGATAGGGGAGAAGTATGTGCCTAATGATGTGGAGCTCGACACCGAGAAACAGCAGATTATGATGATAACTGGTCCGAACATGGCGGGTAAATCCGCGCTGCTGCGACAAACGGCTTTGATTGTATTACTTGCCCAGATGGGATGCTTTGTGCCCGCAGAGAGCGCGAGAATAGGCTTAGTCGACAAGATATTCACTCGTGTGGGAGCTTCGGATAACATTTCGCTCGGTGAATCGACGTTTATGGTTGAGATGACTGAGGCTGCAAACATATTGAACAATGTCACACCGAAGTCGCTCGTACTGTTTGATGAGCTAGGGCGCGGAACGTCCACTTACGACGGAATATCTATTGCATGGGCTATCGTAGAGTACCTTCACGAGAACCCACGGGCACGTGCGCGCACGTTGTTTGCAACCCATTATCATGAGCTCAACGAGATGGAGAAGTCGTTCCCACGTATCCATAACTACAATGTATCGGTGAAGGAGGTCGACGGAAAGGTCATTTTCCTTCGCAAACTGGAACGTGGCGGGTCGGAACACAGCTTCGGTATTCATGTTGCGGAGATTGCCGGGATGCCGCGGTCGATAGTGAAGCGTGCCAAGACGGTGCTTAAGGAGCTCGAGGCTGATAATGCGAACGTGGGCAGTGCGGTAAAGAAGCCGGACGTGTCGAATGTGGCTCAGAGCCGCGAAGGAATGCAACTGAGCTTCTTCCAGCTTGACGATCCGGTCCTTTCGCAGGTCCGTGACGAGATTCTTAACCTCGACATCAATAACCTAACACCAGTCGAGGCCCTCAATAAGCTTAATGAAATAAAGAAGATTGTGACGGGGAAAGAGTAAAAGCTAAGACCTCCTCAAGCCCCTCCCAAGGAGGGGATGTTTAATTAGCAAATGTCAAATGAAAGTCCACCAAGCCTCCCCCAAGGGGAGAATGTCTAATTACCTTATAGCTATGCTCAAGGAGGCATTAGGTGTGACTAAACTTCCTCCCCTTGGATGAGGCTTGGTGGGGAATTTATTTCTTTCTGCTTCTTACCATCGCCCACACACCGATAGCAATCAGCGGGAGGCTAAGCAGCTGTCCCATGTCTATCGGCAGACCAGCCTCGAAGGGCTCTTGTATTTCCTTTGTATATTCGATGAAGAAGCGGAAGGTAAATATAAGAGTCAGACAGAGACCGAAATAAAATCCGGTACCTACCCTTTCCTTGTGCTTACTGTAGATGCAGAGTATTAGAATGAACACAAAGAAGTAGAATAAAGCCTCATACAGTTGTCCCGGATGTCGTGGAGCCTTGTCGACATTGGCAAAGATGAACGCCCATGGCACGTCTGTCTGCTTGCCGATTATCTCCGAATTCATCAGATTACCTAATCGGATGAACGTCGCAGTTATACCAGAGCAAATGCCCATGAAGTCCAACACGACCCAAGTTGGCATCTTGTACTTCTTAATATACAGATAGAGGCCTATCAGCATACCAAGTACGCCGCCATGACTGGCAAGGCCTTCGTAGCCAACGAACTTCCATCCGCCGCCTTCCATGAACTTTATAGGCAGGAACATCTCAACGACGTGTTTGCCGGACGAGAGGAAATAGTCGGGCTGATAGAACAGACAGTGACCCAGACGTGCACCGACAAGTACGCCGATGAAGACATACAGGAACAGTGGGTCGAACTTCTCCTCAGGGTATTTGTGCTGCTTGTAGAGCCATTGCATGAGGAAGAAGCCCAGCGTCAGTCCTATAAGCCAGCACAGACTGTACCATCTTACTCCGAAACTGCCTAAGTGAAAGGCTATTTCATTTGGTTGCCAATAGATGAATGATAACATATAACGCCTCCCCCGACCCCTCCAAAGGAGGGGAGTTTTTAAATATGTCTTGTTGTTTTATGATGTTAACTTTAGCCTCCGCTTTATATCCACAGAACAATTGTCCTTCTCCCCTCCTTCGGAGGGGCAGGGGGAGGCACCTAAACATTAAACCTGAAGTGCATAATATCGCCGTCCTGAACGACGTAATCCTTGCCTTCTATGTGCAGAAGACCGGCATCGCGGACTGCGGCTTCGGACTTGTATTTGATGTAGTCCTCGTACTTTATGACCTCGGCACGTATGAAACCCTTCTCGAAGTCGGTATGGATGACACCGGCACACTGCGGTGCTTTCCAGCCTTTATGGAATGTCCACGCCTTCACTTCCATCTCTCCGGCGGTGATGAAGGTCTGCAAGTTCAGCAGATGGTAGGCTTTCTCGATGAGGCGATTGACACCGCTCTCCTCAAGACCGAGCTCATCCAGGAACATCTTTTTGTCTTCGTAAGTGTCCAAGGAAGCAATATCTTCCTCAGTCTTGGCTGCGATTACCATTGCTTCGGCGCCTTCTTTGGCAGCTATTTCCTCGATTTTCTTTGAGTAGGCGTTGCCCGACTTAGCGCTGTCCTCGTCGACATTGCAGACGTAAAGGACTGGCTTGGTAGTCAGAAGGAAGAGGTCGTGGGCGGCTTTCTGTTCCTCTTTGGTGTCGAAAGTTACCTCACGGGCATTGCGTCCCTGCTCAAGCACTTCCTTGTAGGCCTCCAGAACTGTGACGGCAGTTTTGGCATCCTTGTTGCCGGAGGCTGCTATCTTCTTCTGTTTGTCAAGCTGTGAGTCGATGGTCTCCAAGTCCTTGAGTTGCAACTCTGTGTCGATGACGCTCTTGTCTTCAACCGGGTCGACGGGAGCGCCGCCCTCGCGGACTACATTATCATCGTCGAAGCAACGGATGACGTGGATTATTGCGTCACATTCACGTATGTTTCCAAGGAATTTATTGCCTAATCCCTCACCTTTTGAGGCACCTTTCACGAGTCCGGCAATGTCCACAATCTCGCAGGTTGCTGGTACTATGCGACCCGGATGTACAATCTCAGCGAGTTTGTTGAGCCTCTCGTCTGGTACGGTTATCACACCAAGGTTCGGCTCAATGGTGCAGAAAGGGAAGTTGGCTGCCTGTGCTTTTGCGCTCGACAGGCAATTGAAAAGGGTAGACTTGCCCACATTCGGCAGGCCTACTATACCACATTTTAATGCCATATTTCAGTTATAAACGTTTATTTGGCTGCAAAAGTACTTATTTTCTCTGAATTAAGCAAATGTTGTGGGTGGTGATAAACTTTGCAGGAGGTGATAGACGATAATGGGCGATGATAGGTGCTTATAGTTATTATCACCTATCATCGCTTATCATTATTTATCTTCGCCTAAACTTTAGTGTGCCTCCAGCCAGTTCTTGCCCCAGCCGGCATCGGCGGTGAGGGGAACGGAGAGCTTGTAAGCACCCTGCATTTCCTCGAGGACAATTTGTTGGACACGTTCCTTCTCCTCAGGGAAGACGGAGAAGTTGAGCTCGTCGTGGACCTGGAGAATCATCTTTGAACGGATGCCTTCAGTCTTGAACCGGCGCCAGATGCGTATCATTGCAACCTTGATGATGTCAGCCTCAGAGCCCTGGATAGGTGCGTTGATGGCGTTGCGCTCAGCAAATCCGCGCACGGTGGCATTGTGTGAGTTGATGTCTGGCAGATAACGGCGACGCCCGAATAGTGTTTCAGCATAGCCTTTCTGCCGCGCTTCCTCCTTCGCCTTTTCCATATAAGCGTGCACTTTAGGAAATGTCTTGAAGTAATCGTCAATCAACTGGCGTGCCTCAGAGTTCGGAATCTCCATCCTTTGGGCAAGTCCGTAAGTTGTAATACCATATATGATACCGAAGTTTGCCTGCTTTGCCTTCTTACGTTGTGCATCGCTGACTTCGTTCATAGGCTCATGCCAAATCTTGGCGGCAGTCGCACGGTGAATGTCGAAGCCCTCACGGAATGCCTCCATCATATTCTCATCACCTGAGAGATGAGCCATGATGCGCAATTCTATCTGCGAATAGTCTGCTGAAAAAAACAAACAACCTGGCTCCGGTATAAAACACTTGCGTATTTCCTTACCGTCATCATCTCGGACAGGAATATTCTGGAGGTTCGGGTCACTGCTGCTGAGTCGTCCCGTGGCTGTTATCGTCTGGTTGAATGACGTGTGTATGTGTCCCGTCCGTGGGTTGATAAGCTTCGGAAGAGCGTCAACGTATGTTCCGAGTAGCTTCTTCAATCCTCTGTAATCTAATATATTAGCAACTATAGGAGCCTTACCGCGCAACTGTTGGAGAACTTCTTCCGATGTGACATACTGCCCTGTGCGTGTCTTCTTCGGCTTGTCGACAAGCTGCATCTTACCGAACAATATTTCACCAACTTGCTTCGGACTCGATATGTTGAACTTTTCGCCAGCCTCTTCGTATATCTCCTTCTCCAACGTCTCCATTCTTTTTGTGAATAATTCTGACGTTTCTTTCAGCGAATCTGTGTCCAGACAGACACCTGTTGTTTCCATATCCGCGAGCACCGGTACAAGTGGCATCTCCATATCCCAGAACAATTTCTCGGCGTTTACTTCCTTAAGGCGAGACTCGAGGACATTTTTTAACTTCAAAGTGACGTCCGCATCCTCCGCAGCATACTCATAAACATCCTTCGGGTCCAAGTCTCTCATCGACTTCTGCTTCTTTCCCTTCGGTCCAATCAGCTCCTCTATGTGAATCGTTTTATAGTGGAGAAGAGTCTCAGCCATATAGTCCATGTTGTGATGGAGCTCCGGATTGATGAGATAATGTGCTATCATAGTGTCGAACATAGGCATTTGCACATTTATGTTGTAGTTGTGCAAGACCTCCATATCATACTTGATATTCTGTCCAACTTTCAAGATTTTGTCGCTTTCGTATATCGGTTTGAAGATATTTACTAATTTTAAGGCTTCTTCACGATTAACTGGAATGGCGACATAGAATGCCTCGTTTTCCTTCACTGAAAAGCTCAAACCAACCAATTCTGCGTCGATTGGGTGCGTAGAAGTCGTTTCCGTGTCTAGACTGACGATTTCTTTTGTCAATAAATAATCACAAACTTTCTTCGCTTCCTCCTCTGTTTCAATGAGTTCGTACTTGTGCGGAGTCGTTTTAAGGCTCTCAAAATTCTCGTTTTTTTCAACTTCCGACCCATCGTCGGGCAAATTCGCGAATAAATCAAGCTGTAAATTAGCAGATTTTTTCTTTTCTGAAGGTTTATTAAGGAATTTGTTTTTGAGCGTCTTAAATTCCAAATCAGTGAATATTTTGTCGAGTTTCTCAACGTCGGGGTCGACCAATTTCAAATCGTCGAGTTTCAAGTCCGCCATCGGAACATCAGTTTTGATTGTCGCGAGGAAGTAACTCATCTTAATATCGTCGACCGCTCCTTCCACCTTCTCTTTCATCTTCCCTTTCAATTTGTCGGTGTTAGCAAGAAGATTGTTGACACTTCCGAATTGGTTGATGAGTTTCACTGCAGTTTTCTCACCGACACCCGGACACCCAGGGAAGTTGTCGGCACTGTCACCCATCAGCGCCAGCAAGTCGATAACCTGGAGTGGGGTAGTGATGCCATACTTTTCCTCGACCTCCTTTTCGCCGATTACGTCATAGCCACCACCGTGACGTGGACGGTACATGTATACGTTCGGCTTTATAAGTTGGCCATAGTCCTTGTCTGGAGTCAGCATATATGTCTCGATACCGTTGGCTCCGGCTTTGGTAGCTACAGTTCCTATGACATCGTCGGCTTCGTAGCCGTCGACTTGCAGGATAGGGATGTGGTATCCGCTCAGTATGTCTTTTATAATAGGTACCGATGCTTTGATGTCTTCCGGAGTCTCTTCACGCTGCGCCTTGTATTCCGGATACGCCTCATGCCGGAACGTCTTTCCATGGTCGAATGCAACGCCGATATAGTCGGGATGTTCCTTTGTGATAACCTCGTGAAGTGTATTACAGAACCCCATGATAGCCGAAGTGTTCAGCCCCTTGGAGTTTATTCGTGGATTACGGATGAAAGCATAATACGAACGATAAATTAATGCGTATGCATCAAGTAGGAATAATTTAGCCATATATTTCTAATTTGCTTGTAAAATTACTAAATTCTTGCTGATTATCCGATGTTTTTCACTAATTTTGTAACTGATTTCAGTAAAAGATGGATTATCTCTCATTAATACGACAGCCAATATCAAGTGAATTATCCGATTTCATCGAGATATTCAATCATAGTCTTGACCACGAGAACGGATTATTGCAGCAGGCACTAGACCATATTCGTCAGCGTGCTGGAAAGCGCATGCGCCCTATGCTAATCCTGCTTATGGCTCGCAACTATGGTAAGGTTACTGACGTTACACAGCATGCCGCTGTCGGTCTGGAGCTTCTTCACACTGCCTCGTTGGTTCACGACGATGTTGTCGATGAGAGTGCGGAGCGCCGTGGACAGGCGTCTGTCAACGCATTGTTTGACAACAAAGTGGCTGTACTTGTGGGTGATTACATCCTTTCAACAGCACTTTTACACGTTTCCTACACCCATTCTGAGATGATAGTCCGTTATCTTTCGAACCTCGGAAGAACACTTTCTGACGGTGAAATCCTACAGCTTTCGAGCATCGATAACGATGAAATCTCGGAGGAAACTTACTATAACATCATAAAGAGCAAGACTGCTGCACTCTTTGAGGCATGTGCCGCAATGGGTGCAATGTCTGCCGGAGCTTCTGATGATGATGTTGACAAAGCACGCTTATTCGGTCAGAAGATTGGCATTATCTTCCAAATTCGCGACGATATATTCGATTATTACAACGACGAGAAGCAGATAGGAAAGCCAACCGGGAATGATATGGCGGAAGGAAAGCTGACTCTCCCCGTCATCTATGCTTTGAATTCGGCTAATAATTCGGATATGCTTGCGCTCGCTCATAAGGTTAAGAAGCATACTATAACATCCGATGAAATCGCTGTTTTAGTTGATTTCACTATTAAAAACGGTGGTATTGAGTATGCTGACAAGCGTATGTGGAATTTCCATGCAGAGGCTCAGCGCTTCCTTGATAATGAAGTTAAGGATAATGAAATCAAGAAAGCGTTGCAGGCTTACCTGGACTTTGTGATTGAGAGGAATAAATAAAATAACCAACTCCCAAGTTTTAGACCTCCCCAAGCCCCTCCCAAGGAGGGGTTGTTTAATTACCTTAAAGTTTGGCGCAAGGAGGCATTATGTAATTAACATTCTCCCCTTGGGGGAGGCTTGGAGAGGTTTTGTTTGGGGTGTGGGTCTATCCTTGGGGTGGGTAGTGTCCTCTAGAACCACTTCGTCTCTTCTCCCAGTATCTCGCTGAGCAGCAGATTGGTGAGGCGACTTGTACCGAGGCGGAACCAATAGTTAGTGAGCCACTTCTCACCAAGAACTTCCTTGACGATTGTGTATAGGATGACAGCATCCATGACAGTATTGATGCCACCTGCCGGCTTAATGCCAATCTGAATACCGGTCTCGTCATAATACTCCTTAATAGCCTGGCACATCACGTATACGCCTTCTGGTGTGGCTCCTGCCTTCTCCTTTCCCGTGCTCGTCTTGATGTAATCAGCACCGGCATACATCGATAAAATCGACGCTTTTTTGACGTTTGACAGTCCACCGAGGTCACAAGTCTCAAGTATAACCTTCATTGGGACATCGCCGCAGACCTCTTTCAGTTCGTTGATATCATCAGCCACGCCTTCGTAGTCCTCACTCAGGAACTTTCCAACGGGCATTACTATGTCGATGTTGGTAGCTCCGTCAGCGATAGCTAGCTGTGTTTCAGCAACTTTAATCTCCATGCGGCTTTGTGATGAAGGGAAGTTTCCGGTTACGTTAGTTATCTCTACGCCATCGACTTCGAGGCTTTGCGCAACGAGTTCTGTGAACCTTGGATAAACGCAAATTGCTGCTACGTGTGGCAGGTCAGAGTAAGTTGAATCGAACTTATTTACCTTTTCCGTTAATGCCAATATTCCTTCCTCAGTATCAGTGGTATGCAATGATGTAAGCTCAACGCTACCAAGGAGGAACTTCTTGACGTCAACAGTGTCATTCTCAGGCACTTTCTCTGCAATGATTTTCTTCACGGCATCACGCACTTCGTCCTCGTTGACATTCAGATTATACTTCTCGAAAGCCTGCTCATACTTGCTTTTGCCGTACTCTTCTACGTTTTTCTTTGCCTGCTCAGCATCTTTTTTGATGTCGGCAGCAACAGTTTTCTTAATTATTCCCATACATTAAATAGATTGAAACCCCACCAAGTTTCCCCCATTGGGAGGGTGTTTGATTACCTTTTAGCCTGATGTGGTATGTGTTTTATTATTCTTTGTTTATTTTACTTCTTTTATTCTGTCCTTAGGTGTTTAAACATCCTCCCTTTTGGGGAGGCTTGATGAGGAACTAACTTGGTGTTTGTACAGTTTCTTATTATTCTTATGCCTGTCCTTATCCCTCTTTGTCTTCTTTTCGAAGCTCTTCTTTAGCTCTTCCGTAAGGTCTGTTCCGGTTTGGTTTGCCAGGCAAATAAGCACCCAAAGAACGTCTGCCATCTCCTCTCCGAGGTTCGGTTTTTCACCCGGTTTGAAGCTCTGTTCACCGTACTGACGTGCTATAACGCGTGCCAGTTCGCCTACTTCCTCAGTCAGACACGCCATGTTCGTCAGCTCCGAGAAGTATCTGACGCCGTATGCCTTAATCCATTCATCTACAGCTTTTTGCGCTTCTGCTATTGTCATTGTATGTATTGTCTTACTGCTTTTATTGTTTGGTTTATTGTATTTTACTCTTTGTTTTTCGTATCCATACATATTGTCACCGGACCGTCATTCAACAGCTCTACTTTCATGTCTGCGCCGAACTCTCCTGTGCCTACAGGCTTGCCCAGAGCGGTGGTTAAATGCTCCACAAACTCATTGTAGAGTGGGATAGAGATTTCGTGTTTGGCAGCGTGTATCCAGCTCGGTCTGTTGCCCTTTTTGTAGCTTGCCATCAACGTAAACTGACTTACAACGATGATGTCGCCGCCAGTATCGAGAATACTACGGTTCATAACGCCATTCTCGTCGTCGAAAACACGCAAGTTGACGACCTTCTTTACCAGCCAGTCAATGTCCTCTGTGCTGTCGTCTTCACCAATTCCCAGGAGGATAAGAAAGCCTTTTCCAATTTTGCTTTTTATCTTCCCGTCGATTGTTACGGATGCATGTGCGACACGTTGTATTACTATTCTCATTATAATCTTCCCTTTTATAGCTTTTGCAAATTTACCTCTTGTTTTCGGATATTGCAAGTTTTTGATAGCCTTTTTTATGTGATGGGATTGTGAAAGTTAGACTTTGACGGTACCGCCGTTAACCTTTTGTCTTTCAATAGAATATCTTTTACATTGATTTTTAATTTATTTTTGTCATAAAAATAAATTAAAAATGGAGGAAAAATAAATTAAAAACTAAACAAAAATAAATTATTTCCCGTTTCCAAACCTCAGCTTTCATGTTCTAAAAGCTAAGCGGAAGCATTCTAAGACCTCTTCAATCAAGCTCGGAAATCTCTCCAAGTCTCCCCCAAGGGGAGGATGTTTTGACACCTAACAGTAAGGTCCGAGTAGGCATTAGGTAATCAAAAGCCTCCCCTTGGGGGAGGTTTGGAGAGGTTTTAAGGAGTTTTGGAGAGGTTCTTAAGGAGTTTTGAAGAGGTCTAAACTTTGTGGAAATGCTCCCAGGCTATGTTGGCTTTGGCCGGGCCAAGTACTTCTACGAGTTGCTCTTTGGTAGCTTCCTCGATGCGTTTGACACTCTTCAGTTGTTTAAGGAGTAAGTCCTTCGACTTCGGTCCTATACCTTTTATGTCGTCCAACTCACTGTGTAGCTGATGTTTAGAACGCTTTTCACGGTGGAAAGTTATGGCATAGCGGTGGACTTCGTCCTGTATCTGAGTCAGAACGTGGAACAAAGGGCTATCTGTCTTTAAGCCAATGACTTGCGGCGGAAAACCATATAGTAGTTCGTTAGTACGGTGACGGTCGTCCTTTGCTAGTCCGGCAATAGGGATTTTAAGGTGTAATTCGTCCTCAACGACCTCTCGAACGACATCCATTTGGCCCTTGCCACCATCAGTAATTATGAGGTCGGGTAGGGGAGTACCCTCTTCCATCATACGGCTGTAGCGCCTTCTGACGACCTCCTGCATTGAAGCATAATCGTCCGGACCAACAACTGTCTTTATATTGTATTTCCGGTAGTCCTTACGGGATGGTTTCATGCCTTTATAAACTATGCATCCAGCTACGGCATCCGTGCCCGATATGTTAGAGTTATCGAAGCATTCAATCTGATAAGGGAGCTTAGGCAACTTTAATTTGTCCTGCAATTCCTTCATTAGATGCGTCTGTTTCTGCTCCGGATTAAGCTTTTCTGCCTGCTTGATACGGTCGAATTTATACTGCTTTGCATTCATCTCAGACAGCTCCAGCAAGTGGTGCTTGTCGCCGCGTTGAGGTATGAAGAACTCTGCGTCCTTTATTTTGAAGTCAAGAGGGAAGGGGACGATAATCTCTTTGGCAGTGCTGCCGAAACGCTGGCGTATTTCCGGTATTGCATCGTTGAGCAGTTCCTCGTCAGTCTCATCAAGTTTACGCTTATATTCGTATGTGAAACTTTGGTTGATGGCACCTTTTTTGACGTGGATATAGTTGACGAACGCGTTCTTTTTCATGTCATCGTCAACGATTGTAAACACGTCAACGTCGGTGATAGTATGGCTGACAATCTCGCTCTTTGCCGCGAAATTGTCCAATGCTATTATGCGTTGCTTACACTCCTCGGCACGTTCGAACTGCAATTTCTCGGCATACTCCGACATCTTTTGCCGTAAATAATCCTCTACATCACGTGTGTTTCCCTTCAAAATCTCGCGTGCCTGACGTATGTTTTCTTGATAATCATCGTACGATTGCTTGTCGATGCACGGTCCGCCACAGTTGTGAATGTGATACTCCAGGCATGGTTTGAATTCTCCTTTCTGTATCCTTTCAGGTGTCAGAGGCAACCTGCACGTGCGTGGCTTGTACACCTTCTTGATAATATCAAGTATGGCATACATTGAACTAATGTGTGAATAAGGTCCGTAGAACTGTCCGTAACGCTTATTGATTTTACGTGTTTTGAATATGCGAGGGTAGTATTCTTTCGTCACGCATATACTTGGATAGGTCTTTCCGTCCTTCAACAGTACGTTGTAACGGGGCTGATACTGTTTTATGAGTTGGTTCTCTATGAGCAGTGCGTCCTCTTCTGAATTGACGACAGAGTAGGAGATGTCCTGTATTTTGGAAACGAGCACCTTCGTTTTGTACCTGTCTACCTCTTTATGGAAGTATGACGAGACGCGGTTCTTTAAGTCTTTGGCTTTACCTACATATATAATTTTACCTCCCTCATCTATTTTGGCATCATAGTATTGGTATGTGCCTGGCTTGTGGGGGAGGTTCAATACGATGTTCTTAAGGTATGCTAAACGCTTCTCGTTTTCTTCTTTTGTCATCTTGTAAATCCCTAATTCAGAATTGTTTCCATAAAAGTTGTTTCACGTGAAACAAACAAAAGCCCCACCAAGCCTCCCCACTGGGGAGGATGTTGATGTGACTTGTGGATGCTTCTGCCAAATTTCTATCCAGCGTAATTAATACTTTATGACTGTGTTTAAACAGCCTCCCCATTCGGGGAGGCTTGGAGAGGCATTTAGAATTTTAAAAGTGATGTTACCTCAATTCCTTTTTCCTCGAACAGCTTGCGGGCGTCGGGGAATTCAGAATGCAGTTCAATGATGAAGTTGCAGTATATCTTCTTTGGATGGAACTTCTCGACGAGTTCGCAAGCAGCGTTCATTGTGCCACCTGTTGCGAGCAAATCGTCGTGGAGAAGGACGATGTCATTCTCATCGATAGCATCCTCGTGTATTTCTATTGTGTCTATTCCATACTCCTTAGCGTAGCTTTGCTGCACCGTCTTACATGGCAGTTTGCCAGGCTTACGGCAAAGAACGACACCGGCATTGAGGCGCGTTGCTACTGCTGATGACATTACGAAGCCACGGCTTTCTATGCCGACAATCTTTGTAATGCCCTTGTCTTTGTAGAAGTCTACCATCGTATCGCTGATTTCTTTCAGGCATTCAGCGTCCTTGAACAGGGTAGTAACGTCTCTAAAATTCACTCCTTTGATAGGCCAATCCGGTATTGTTCTCAGATGAGCCATTAGTAATTCTTTGTTCATTCTCAATGAGTTATAATGTTAATATTCAATTTTTGTTTCACGTGAAACGCTCGAACATTTCGCAGATTTTTATCTTCCCATCAATACTAATAATACATTTATATCGCTTGGTGACACACCCGGAATTCGACTGGCTTGTGCGATGGTTTCGGGCTGTATGCGTTCGAGCTTCTGACGGCATTCCGTTGAGAGGTCGTGCATTTCCGAATAGTTGAAGTGACCCTTGATTTTGATATTCTCAAGACGGTGCATCTTATCGGCAAAGACACGCTCGCGTTCTATATAACCTTTATACTTGATGCGCACCTCTACAGCTTCGGCGATTTCTTCGCGTCTGTTTTTCGGTGAATTCAGAATTTCCTTCAAACTCGGAACGAGCTCTGTCAGTGTCTTAAGATTTACCTGGGGACGTGAGAGTAAGTCAGAAATCTTAGTCCTTCCCTTAATAGGAGAGGTACCGGCGCTTTCCAAGAAACCGTTAATCTCTGTCGGAGTAACATCCGTTGTTTTGCAAAATTCTTCGATTCTATCGATATTTTCTTTCTTCTCAAGCCACCAGTCGTAACGTTCCCGTGTGGCTAGTCCGAGCTTGTATGATTTCTCCGTGAGACGTGCATCTGCATCGTCTTGTCTAAGCAGTATGCGATATTCTGCGCGAGAGGTAAACATACGGTACGGCTCATCGACTCCTTTGGTAGTTAAATCGTCGATTAAAACGCCGATATAGCTTTCATCACGATGCATGTTGAATGGCTCGCTGCCTCCACAGAACAGAGCTGCATTGATGCCGGCGGCGGTTCCCTGTCCACCAGCTTCTTCGTAGCCGGTTGTTCCGTTTACTTGTCCGGCAAGGAAAAGACCACCTATAACTTTCGATTCCAGCGAGTGTTTCAGTTGTGTTGGGTCGAAATAATCGTATTCTATAGCGTAGCCAGGACGATAGATTTTAGCGTCCCGCAGTGCCGGTATTTTATGAATAGCTTTCAATTGAGTTTCCCAAGGCATGCTTGAGGAGAAACCGTTGAGATACATTTCATTCGTTTCCGTGCCTTCAGGCTCCAGAAATAGTGGATGGCTGTTCCTGTCGGGGAATGTAACAAGCTTCGTTTCTATCGACGGGCAGTACCGTGGTCCGGTGCTCTGGATTTGTCCGTTGAATAGGGGAGAATTGGCTAGGTCAGCCCGAAGTATCTCGTGCACTTCCTCATTGGTGCTGCATGTCCAGCATGGAAGTTGGGGTAGGGCACGGTGAGGTCCCATAAAAGAGAACTGATGGAAATCGTTCTCGCCCGGCTGCGGTTCCATATCCTCGAAGTGGACTGAACGTTTGTCGATGCGGACAGGCGTTCCCGTTTTCATTCTTCCTACGCGGACGCCCCAGCGTGCGATGCTTTCAGAGAAATTGTGGACGGCAGGTTCGGCGCATCTTCCGCCTTCTACCTTCTTGTGTCCGATATGCATGAGACCATTGAGGAATGTTCCCGCGGTCACGATTACAGCCTTTGCATGGAATTCAATGCCCCAGATGGTGCGCACCCCGATGACCGCTTTCGTCTTCTCGTCTACAAGAAGCTCTTCGGCTTCATCCTGAAATATGTCGAGGTTTGGCGTGTTGTCGAGGACCTTCCGCCATTGCCAGATGAACTTTCCACGGTCGCACTGAGCCCGCGGACTCCATACGGCAGGTCCTTTCGAACGGTTCAGCATTCGGAACTGTATCGCCGTAGCGTCAGTTACCAGTCCCATCTGACCTCCGAGGGCGTCAATCTCACGCACGATTTGTCCCTTTGCAATACCACCAACAGCCGGATTGCAACTCATCTGGCCTATTTTGTTCATGTCCATCGTTATCAGGCAGGTCTTGGCACCCATGTTTGCTGCCGCCGTTGCAGCCTCGCAGCCAGCGTGTCCGCCTCCTATGACGAGGACGTCGTAATTGAAATTCATGTAGTCTCTCCTTTAATCCGGCGCAAAGTTAGTGCAAAAGAGTGGTATGGCAAAGAAAAACAAAATTTTTATTTTTCATCTCCCAACGCTTTGATAGCCAACTTTCTTATTGCTTTTGGTGCCCCGTCGTGGTCGGTTTGCCTTACATTCTGATACCATTTGGACACAGCAAGAGTGCCATAGGGCGTCGGTGATATTTAGTATTAGCACAAATATTTTTGGAATTTTTATAAAGAAAGACTTTGTTTTATCATTTTAATATAGTAATTTTGCCGTGAAAATACCTATTAGTGGGTATTGTTCAGCTATTCATCGTTAGACAGGGAGATGTTATCGGTAGATTTTTCTAACAATTTAATATATTAAATAATACAACATTTATGTGGTTAATCAATTCACCTATCGGTAGAAAGGTAGTCATGTCACTGACTGGTATCTGCCTTATTCTATTCCTGACCTTCCACTGTTGCATGAATGTCGTTGCCTTCTTCTCAGGCGACGGTTATGACGAAGTGTGTGAGTTCCTGGGTTCAAATTGGTATGCTGTCGTTGGAACGCTGGTACTTGCTGCTCTTGCAGTATGCCATATTGTTTACGCCTTCATACTTACGGCACAGAACCGCCGTGCCCGTGGTAACGAGCGCTATGCTGTCACCGACCGCCGTCCGGAAGTTTCATGGGCTTCACAGAACATGCTTGTGCTGGGTATTATCATCCTTTGCGGTCTTGTTCTGCACCTCTACAACTTCTGGGGACACATGATGTTCGCCGAGCTTGCAGGTATTCCTGTTGCCAATGACCCTGCTGACGGCTTCGCATGGATACAGGACACGTTCTCTAATCCAGTGTTCTCTATTCTCTATCTTGTTTGGATTTGCGCACTGTGGTTCCATCTCACTCACGGATTCTGGAGCGCAATGCAGACTCTCGGTTGGAGTGGTAAGATATGGTTGAAGCGCTGGCAGACCATCGGCGTTGTCTATGTAACCATACTTCTTGGTATCTTCGCATTCTTGGTTCTCTCCTTCTGGCTCGGCTTCGCACCTAGTTATTGCGCCGGACTCTAAACAGGGGAAAGAGAGTTTATGGTCTTTAGCAAGCTTGACGGTTGTTTGCAATCGATCTGAAATAATGCGCTAATAGACTATAACTCAATAACTTATAAACTCAAAAACTCATAAACTTAGAATAAGATTATGGCTAATCAAATAGATTCAAGAATTCCTGAAGGCCCGCTGGCCGAGAAATGGACCAACTATAAGGCTCATCAGAAACTCGTAAACCCAGCCAACAAGCGTAAGCTCGACATCATTGTCGTTGGTACCGGACTTGCCGGTGCATCGGCAGCAGCCTCACTTGGTGAGATGGGTTTCCACGTTATCAACTTCTGTATTCAGGATTCACCGCGCCGTGCACACTCTATCGCAGCACAGGGCGGTATCAATGCAGCTAAGAATTACCAGAATGACGGTGACTCTGTCTACCGTTTGTTCTATGATACAATCAAAGGTGGTGACTATCGTGCTCGTGAGGCAAACGTCTATCGTCTTGCTGAGGTGAGCGCAAACATCATCGACCAGTGTGTTGCACAGGGCGTTCCTTTCGCTCGTGAGTATGGTGGTATGCTCGCCAACCGTTCTTTCGGTGGTGTGCAGGTTTGCCGTACATTCTACGCAAAGGGTCAGACCGGTCAGCAGCTTCTGCTCGGTGCTTACTCATCTCTTATGAAAGAGGTTCACAACGGTACCGTTGAGCTCCACACCCGCACAGAGATTGAGGACATCGTCATCATCGACGGCCGTTGCCGTGGTGTCATTGCCAAGAACCTTATCACAGGTAAGCTGGAGCGTTATGGCGCACATGCTGTCTGCCTCGCTACCGGCGGATACGGCAACACCTACTTCCTCTCGACCAATGCTATGGGCTGCAACTGCACCGCAGCTGTACAGGCATACCGTAAGGGAGCTTATTTCGCTAATCCATGTTTCGTCCAGATTCACCCGACTTGTATCCCTGTCCATGGCGACAAGCAGTCGAAGTTGACCCTTATGTCAGAGTCTCTCCGTAACGACGGCCGCATTTGGGTACCGAAGAACCTCGAGGATGCTAAAAAACTACAGCGTGGTGAAATTCAGGGACGCGATATTCCGGAAGAGGATAGGGACTACTACTTGGAGCGCCGTTACCCTGCTTTCGGTAACTTGGTACCTCGTGACGTTGCATCACGTGCCGCTAAGGAGCGCACCGATGCCGGTTACGGTGTCAACAACACAGGTCTGGCTGTATTCCTCGACTTCTCTGAGGCTTTCCAGCGCCTCGGTCGCAAGCGTGTTGATGAGCGTTACGGTAACCTCTTCGACATGTATCAGGAAATCACCGACGTAGATCCGCACGAGAACCCGATGATGATCTTCCCGGCAATCCACTACACCATGGGTGGTCTTTGGGTCGACTACGAGCTCCAGACTAGCATTAAGGGCCTGTTCGCACTTGGTGAGTGCAACTTCTCCGACCACGGTGCAAACCGCCTCGGTGCTTCTGCTCTGATGCAGGGTCTTAGCGATGGTTACTTCGTAATTCCTTACACAATGCAGAACTACCTCTCCGACCAGATTCAGGTACCACATATCGATACCAATGCGCCTGAGTTCGACGAGGCAGAAAAGGCAGTACAGGCTGAAATCGACCGCATCTACAACATCAAGGGTGACGAGAGTGTCGACCATATCCATAAGAAACTCTACCACATTATGTGGGATTATGTAGGCATGGCACGCAACGAGGCTGGCCTGAAAAAGGCTCTCGCAATGCTCAAGGACATCCGTAAGGAGTTCAACGAGCACGTTCGCATACCAGGAAGCAAGGAAGGTCTCAACACCGAACTTGACAAGGCTATCCACCTTCGTGACTTCATCACTATGGGCGAGCTCATCGCTTATGATGCTCTGGAGCGTAACGAGAGCTGCGGAGGACACTTCCGTGAGGAGAGCCAGACCGAGGATGGTGAGGCTAAGCGTGACGACGAGCACTACATGTATGTAGCTTGCTGGCAGTACCAGGGCTCTGACGACGTCGCTCCTACACTGCTCAAGGAACCTCTGAACTATCAGTACATTAAGGTTCAAGTACGTAACTATAAGAAATAGGAGCCTCCCCAAGCCCCTCCGAATGGAGGGGATGTCTGATTACCGAAAGGCTCAGACAGTGGTAAAGTTTCAATAACAATAAAGAATTCAAATACAAATGGACACTAACATATCATTCACTTTGAAAGTATGGCGTCAGAATGGTCCTAAGGAAAAGGGTCATTTCGATACCTTCGAGATGCAGGACATCCCCGGAGATACCTCATTCCTCGAAATGTTGGACATCCTGAACGAGCAGCTTATAGAAGATGGCAAGGAGCCATTCGTCTTCGACCACGACTGTCGTGAGGGTATCTGCGGCATGTGCTCGCTCTATATCAACGGTCATCCACACGGACCTGCACAGGGAGCAACAACCTGCCAGCTCTACATGCGTCGTTTCCACGATGGCGATGTCATCACCGTTGAGCCATGGCGCTCGGCTGCTTTCCCTGTCATCAAGGACTGTATGGTCGACCGTTCAGCATTCGACAAGATTATAGCTGCCGGTGGTTACACATCAGTACGTACCGGTCAGGCACAGGATGCCAATGCTATCCTTATCCCGAAGGAGAACGCCGACGAGGCTATGGACTGCGCAACATGCATCGGCTGTGGCGCTTGTGTAGCCGCTTGTAAGAACGGTTCTGCAATGCTCTTCGTATCTTCTAAGGTCAGCCAGTTTGCTCTGCTGCCTCAGGGACGCCCCGAAGCTGCCAAGCGCGCTAAGGCTATGGTCATGAAGATGGAAGAACTCGGCTTCGGAAACTGCACCAATACCCGCGCTTGCGAGGCTGAATGCCCGAAGAACGAGTCCATCGCCAACATTGCCCGCTTGAACCGCGAGTTCATCAAGGCAAAACTTGCTGATTAATCCACTCATGTTTATATATTGCGAAGCCCGTTGGACGTGATGTTCGGCGGGCTTTTTTCGTATTGCCATATTTGTCGATTTGTGGGTGAAAGTAAACCATGTTTTTTTCGGAAAGTTGTGTTTTAGTCTGTTGTTTGGTTGCTGTTTTCTGCCGTTTAGTCCTAATCCTATTGATTCGTGTTTAGCTTTTGCCTATCTTTGTGGCAACAAAACAATTATTAACTGCTAAACTCATACATTATGGAAAAGATTAAAATCAACAAGTGGCTTAGTACTGTTGTGACAACGTTAAGTCTTTTATTGCTGACCTTGGCTGCATTTTCATGTAGTAGCGATGAAGATGATGTCATTTCAGATGCTATCGACAACATCCAGTCTGATGAAGCTGAGGACCCTGAAGACGACAATTCTGATAGCGATGATGGCATAGTTAAATTCTCTACAGGCGTGTCGGACATAAACTCTAAGGCATCCGCTTACGAATCCAACAGAGGCTATGAGTGGTCTATAGGAGAATGGATTGAAATCTATTCTGACGACTTCTCTCTTTCAGATATTACCTGGACTGCATCCGATTCATGGCTATACGTGTCGAAAATTCGTTGAGTTTATCGCAAAAGCGAAACATATGGAGGGTCAGTTAAGGACCATTCGAAGGTCACGGTTTATGTTGCCAACTCCGCCAACTATGGCAGCACACGCACGGGCTACATCTATCCTGTTGTCACAATCAATGGAAAGAAATACAAGGGACAGTTTACCCTGCGCCAGCAAGGCTCCAGTGGTGGCGGTGGAAGTACCGGAGGAAGCAGTTGAGGAACAGAAACTGGCAGCGGAGGAGCCAAAAAGCACAGATGTACGTCATGCATGGGAACCGGCAGATGTACCGCCAACAACTGCATGAGTGGAAGATGTATAAAGTGCGGAGGTACCGGTAAGTGCCGCTACTGTGGTGGAACTGGTTACGACTACTAATACTTGACTATACAAAATATTAAAACATACTTTATCATAACAAAAAGATTATTTAATCAGAAACCTCTGGAAACCGTATCGTTGGCCTTGGCGAAGGTCATGATGCGGTTTCATTTTGCAGAATAGTAGTCAATTTTTGCGGAATAGTAACGGCTTGCATCGACTTCCATACTTTTTATGTAATTTTGTGGAGTGAATACTTTTTTTATACCAAACAGTAGATTTGAAGGAAAATGTTGTATCTTTACCAAAACAAATCAAAACCCAATTCTATGAGAACCTTTCTGATATTGGCTATTGCCGCAATCCTTCTTTCTTCGTGTTCACGCAACAGCACGGAGGGCAAACATTCGGACATCGAACTCGCAGAGACACTTATCTACAATCATCAGGACTCTTTCTATACCAATCCAAAGGATACCGAGAACCATCTGACCTCCGCTATGAAGCATCTGAAGGACAGCAGCGCTAAGGGACGCCTTAGTCTTTTCATCGGAATGGCACGACTGTTTCAAGGCGACGCCAATGGGTTATGCCAGTCGGTTTGATGAAGTCGACAAGTACTGCAAGGCCCATCGCGCCGACCATTCACTAAACGGCATCTACTGGAACGACCGCGGCATTGCCGTTATGATGCAGGGCAACCGTGACTCCGCCATAGCTTGCTACGAGCGTTCGAACAAGGAATTCGTCCTTGCCAAAGATACCTCACGAGCCGGAGATGTAAGTATAAACATAGGTTTCTTCCGTTACAATGGCGAAAGAAAGCTGTGGACGGCAATGCTCGACGATGAAATGTCGCTCACGTTGCGCAAGGGAACGACCGCGAAAGACATCGGATTAAACGGATGGATACGGATAATTTCATGATTGATTATATCCGTCGCATTCGTTTAATCCGATGTTTCGTTTAATGACAGTCAGCAAATGAAGCCGAAATCATTAAAATCTTTAGTATCCGTGTGATATTTTCGTCTTCGTGAGATTATATCTTTGTCAGACTGTCGGGCAACTTCGGCATTGCGCCCTTTTGCGTGCAGACATACGCGCTCACCTCGACGGCAGTCTCGTGGGCCTCCTGCACACTCTTGCCAGAGAGAAGCGAAGCCGTGAAAGCAGCCGTGAACGAGTCGCCGGCACCAACCGTATCGGCAACGTCGACCTTAGGAGTCTCCTTGAAACTCGCCACATCGTTAGGTGCGAAGACATAGCTGCCGTTCGTTCCGCATGTCAGCACCACCATCTTCAAGTGATGACGATGCATTATGATGCGGCATTTCTCCTCCATGTCGAGACCCGGATAGTCGAACATACGTCCTATAATGACCAGCTCCTCATCGTTAATCTTCAGAACGTCAGCGTGCTTCACGCCATCCGTCAGTACCTCCTTGTTGTAGAAAGTGCCACGAAGATTAGCGTCGAAAATCTTCAAACAGTCGTCAGGAGTTGTCTCCAGGAATTTGCGTATAGTCTCCCTCGAGCCCTCGCTACGCTGCGCCAGTGAGCCATAGCACACCGCCCGCGCGTTCTTGGCCACCTCTTCCATCTCCGGAGTAAACGGGATGTGGTCCCAAGCCACGTCCGGCGTGAACGTATAGGTAGGAACGCCGACCTCGTTGAGTGCCACGTTGACCGTGCCGGTAGGGTAGGCGACCCGCGGAATGATATACTTTAGTCCGTTCTCGTCGAACCTTTGCAGAGCCCTGTCGCCCAGAATATCGTTGCCCACGGCACTTATTGCCATTGCGTCGAAACCGAACTGACTCACGTGATAGGCGAAGTTGGCGGGAGCTCCGCCGAGTTTTGCGCCTTCCGGAAGCACGTCATAAAGCACTTCTCCTAAACCAATGATTTGTCTTACCATAATAAAAATGATATAAGAATAGCCCTTGAACCCCTCCAAGCCTCCCCCATGGGGAGGATGTTTGATTACTTAAAGAAGGTTGTTGCGTGGCTATTTATAGTTTATTGTTGTTTTAATATCGTTTCTTCTGAAATATTTTCGGTGTTTAAAAACCTCTCCTTGGGGGAGGTTTGGAGAGGTCTTAGCGGTTTTAATTTAATACCTCACCTTATTGATGAACGTCAGCAGATATACGACACCCACCGTCATGACCGCCACGGCGCCAACCTGTCCGACTGCATCGCTGGCAAATCCCATGAGCAACGGGAACACCGTACCACCGAAGAGCCCCATTATCATCAGTCCGCTGATAGCATTCTTCTTGTCAGGCATATACAGCATGCCCTGCGACAGAGCCATCGAGAAGACATTGGAGTTGCCATATCCCACGAGTGCAATGCCTACATACAGCAGCCATTTTGCCGTTGTCGGATTACCGGCGCTTGCTGCTCCGGCGAACATACACACCATGCTGAGAGCCATAAGCGTAACGGAGATGACGAAGAAGGTACGCGTTTTGAGCACACGGAGGAAGAACGAGCCCGTCAGACAGCCTATAGTACGGAATATGAAGTACAGGCTCGTAGCCCATCCGGCAGCGTCGAGCGTCATTCCTGCATACTGCTGCAACAGCTTCGGTGCCGTAGCGTTCGTTCCAACGTCGATTCCCACGTGGCACATAATGGCGAAGAAGCACAGCAGGACGTAAGTGTTTCCCAGCAGTTTGAAAGTATCGATATAGTCGCGGACCACCGATTTCTGCTCCGCAGGAGTCTCATTGTCGTGCTTTTCCTCCTCGATAGGCGTACCGGCAAGCAGCAGTGAGGCTAGAATACCTATCACCATATAGATAGGGAACAGCACCCTCCAGCCCAGTCCGGCACTCGGAATCGCCTGAGTTGCACCCCATGCTGCGATGATAGGAGCCATGAACGATGCTATTGCCTTGATAAACTGTCCGAAAGTGAGCGTCGATGCCAGGTTGCCCTTTACCAGCGACGACACCAGAGGGTTCAGCGACGTCTGCATAAGCGTATTGCCGATGCCGAGAAGCGAGAACGATATGAGCATGATAGCGAAGTTCTCAGTTATTATCGGCAGCAAAAGCGATACCACCGTCACTGCAAGTGAGAGCAGGACAGTCTTCTTTCGTCCTATCTTGTTCATCAGAACGCCGGTCGGAACGGAGAATATTAGGAACCAGAAGAACACGAGCGACGGCATGATGTTGGCTATTGAGTCGCTCAGTTGCAAGTCGTCCTTGACATAGTTCGATGCTATTCCCACCAAATCGACAAAGCCCATGGCGAAGAAGCAGAACATCACGGAGACAAGAGCCAGTTTGTTTGACTTTCCCATTGATTTAAGGTGTTATTGTTATATAATGTAATGAATGTCGGTATAAGCCGTTGATGGTGAAATCGTTGATAATCACATCTGCTTGCAAAGTTAAGAAATAAAAACCGAAAAAACCTTCTGCCGCAAGTCCTTTTTTCGTCTTTTCTGTTCATTTTATGTAAAAACCATTTCCGTTTGAAATAATTTTATTATTTTTGCAACGTAGACCAACCTCTTACCTTAGGTTACTTTGAAAACACACAACTGACAAACGGAAACACAGACCAACTATTCTGTAAAATTGAGAACTAAACTTTGATGAAACTAAGGGCACCCCTACTATTTTCTATCCTTCTGCTTGCACTTTCCATGCACGCACAGGACAACAGGCGTCCGTACCCGAACGTCAACATAGCAGTTGGCAACACGCATCGCAGTGCCGACTCGCTGCGGGTCAGCGGCTTCAATCTCGGACTCGTGAGTACCACCGACAGCCTCCGTGGATTTCAGCTCGGAGCTCTCACGGGTGTTGCCTTGCGGCATGCCGAGGGTGTCAACATGGGCGGACTCTTTGCCCTCACCGTTGGCAACATGCGAGGCTTTCAGTTTTCGGGTACCGTCAATGCCGTTGGAGGTACTGCCAACGGCGTCATGCTCACGCCTATTATGAACCTCTCCCACAGTTTCCGTGGGGCGCAGGTAGGTGTCTTCGGCAATGCCACAGGAGAAGGAACGCACGGCGTACAGCTGTCCGCCATCACCAATATAGCACCCTGTTTCAACCATGGACTGCAACTTTCGGCTCTCGTCAATATCAGCTCGCAGTCGATGCGGGGTGTGCAGATAGGCGGATACAACTATGCCGACACACTGACAGGACTGCAAGTAGGACTCCTCAACGCTGCCCTCAACCACACGAAAGGCTGGCAAATCGGTATCATCAACTGCTCCCGAACGTCTTCCGCACATAAGATAGGACTTGTGAATGTCGACCCCAACACCGACATCGACTTCATGGCATTCGCCGGAACGAGCAGTAAGCTGAACTTCGCCGCACGCTTCCGCAACCGCCGCTCTTATAGTATAATAGGTGTCGGAACGCATTATATGGGTTTCGACGAGGACTTTTCCGGCACGTTCTTCTACCGTTGGGGAAAGTTCCACTCTTTCAGCCACAAGTTCGCAATGGGCTCTGACCTTGGCTTCTTCCACATTGAGACATTCGAAAAGAACTCGCAGACGAAGCCGGAGCGCCTCTACAGTCTGCAGTGGAGGCTTAACGCCGAGTGGCAGGTTAAGAAGAACATCGGCGTGTTCGCCTCTGCCGGCTTTGGAACAACCCGCTACTATGGCTCCAACCACAACTACCGCACGCGCCCTTTGCTAGAGGTTGGCGTGTCATGGCGCTACCATCGTGACGTGCAGTCGCTCGGCCGCAGGTCCGACGCTTTCTATCAGCAAATCGATACCGACAGTATCATCCGTCCGCTGGGGCTCTTCGCTTGGGAGAACTCGCATCAACACCATAAGAGTTATTGGTATCCTGTGCTCGGCGTGACGGGTATCAATGTCTTTGTCCACTGTTTCGACCGCTTCGTTACTCACATGGACTGTGCCAATGTCTATTGGAAGAGTATCGGCCACAACTTCCGTCATGCCTTCGTTTGGGACAACGACCAATTCTCAACAAATCTTTTTGCACATCCGTTCCACGGCAACCTCTACTTCAACATGGCTCGTTCGTACGGTCTCGACTTCTGGCACAGCATCCCGTATGCACTCGGTGGCAGTCTGATGTGGGAGTTCTGCGGTGAGAATGAACCTCCGGCTATCAACGATGTCATGGCGACGAGCATTGGCGGAACAGCAATCGGCGAGGTGTTCCATCGTCTCAGCGAGCTCATGCTTAATGATAGGACTGTCGGCTTCAACCGTTTCCTGCGTGAGTTCGGCTCCACTGTCGTCAACCCGATGGGTGGATTGCGACGCATTATGACGGGTGATGCATGGCGGGTGCGCGACAAATACTATCTCTACCACGACTACCGGGCTATCCCAATAGACTTCAGCGTGAGCACGGGACTGCGTTACATCGCCGACGACGGGCGTTTCTTCCAGGGCGCCGTTACTCCGTACATAAACCTGTTCCTCGAATATGGCGACCCGCTCAGCGAGGTTGCACGCAAGCCTTACGACTTCTTTAACTTCGAGATAACGTTCGGTGCGGGTGGTCATCAGCCTATGCTGAACCAGCTTCACTTACTCGGACACCTGTGGAGTACGCCGATTTATGTTGGTGACGAGGTCGTGGCAGAGTTCGGTTTCTTCCAGCATTTCAACTATTACGACTCGGAACCGATTAAGCATGGTACTTCGCTGACTCCTTACCGCATAAGTGAGGCGGCGTCGGTGGGCCCCGGCTTCATCTTCCGGTTCCCCAAACGCATCGGAGTCCTCGACAAGTTCGAGCAGCGTCTCTTCATTTCGGGAATACTGTTGGGTGGCACCAAGAGCGACTACTATAACGTTATCGACCGCGACTACAACATGGGCTCGGGCTTCTCGGTGAAGACCAAGACGTTCATGAACTTCCGTCACTTCGGCCGTTTCATCCTTAAGACGGACTATTACCGCATCTTTACATGGAAGGGATACGAGGGTAAGGACCTTGAACACATCGACCCGCTCTACCTCAATGCACAGGGCGACAAGGGAAATGCGACTCTCTTCGTCGTCACTCCGCAGTGGGAGTTCGACTTCCGTGGCCCTCTCTCCCTAACGTTTGCAGGCAGTTACTTCATGCGCTACACTTATTACTCGTACCATCAAAATGTCCACGCCCAGACGTTCGACTTCCATCTCGGCCTCACGTACCACTTCTAGATAAACAAAAAAAACGAAATACCCCCGTCAAACATCCTCCATGACCTCTCCAAGCCTCCCCCAAGGGGAGGATGTTAAATACCTAAAGCCTCATTGCACCATAATATTAGGTAATTAAACAACCCCTCCTTGCGATGAAATTAGGGAGGTTCGAAAAGGTCACTGCTTAGGTTTGGAGAGGTCAAAGCTTAGCTTTTGACTTGGTTTTTAATTTATTTTTGTGAGAAAAATAAATTAAAAATGGAAGAAAAATAAATTAAAAATGAGACAAAAACAAATTAAAAATCATCACGAAAGTTGACGTTTCGGGAAACCGTTGGTTATCAATGAGATGCAGAAAGCTAATTTTCATTTCTCTCATAAGACAATCGTACAGCCACAAGGGTTGCCCCTGCAGTGGATGGCAAGGCTATTTTGAGATTGTGGATATTCATAAAAACGAATGATATAATGGAATTCTTCAATAAGGCAACATACTATTTTATTCGCGAGCATCGCAATGATGATGTCCGCAAACTGGCATTTATGGGTGACAAATACCCAGATGTCGACATGCCGATGGCTCTCGACCAGATTGCAGGGTGGCAGACGGCGCGACAGAAACTGCCATCGCTGGCTGCCGTTGACGGTATCATCTATCCGCCGCACATCAACATGGAGCAATGCTCAAGTGAGCAGACAGCACGCTATAAGGCATCCCTTTGCTCTTTGCTGACCGCAAGCAGTTCTTCATCTGTAACGTTAATCGACCTCACGGGTGGCTTTGGCATCGATTTCAGCTTTATGTCGCGTGTCTTCCCACACGCCATTTACGTTGAGCCGAATGAGAGGCTGAGTGAGATTGTGGAGCAAAACCTCAGGAAAATCAAAACCAAAGCCTCCTCCGGCTCCCACGAAGGGGGAGGGAAGGAGAATACCTTTGTGGTTTTTAACGCAACTGCTGAGGATTTCCTGAACAAGGTTCTCGCTTCGCATTCTTCTATTAGTGCTTTTATAACTGACACAAATAATCGAGCCACACCCACAAGTCACTTTTTCTTCACTCCCCCTTTGGGAAAGCCGGAGGAGGTCCTCAGGGAGCCGGCTTCGGTCGTCTTTTTCTTCGACCCTTCCCGCCGCGACGCCAACGGCCACAAGGTGGTATCGCTGTCCGACTGCGTCCCCAATGTCCTGGAACTCCTTCCGCAAATCGACAAGATAGGGACGTGGCTAATGCTGAAGCTGTCGCCGATGCTCGACTGGCACGAGGCGGTGCGCGAGATTAACCAGACAAGCAGAAAGGAAGGCTGCGCGCTGACCGTCAAGGAAGTCCACGTCGTGTCCGTTAAGAACGAATGCAAGGAACTGCTGCTTGTAGCCGATAAGACAGAAGCGAGACCGCTGCGCATCGTTTGTGTTAATGACAGTCAGGTGTTTAGCTTCACTGCCGACGACAAAAGTGCGACTTTAAGAATCGCTTCACCGGATGAAGTAAGGACTGCGGAGTACCTCTATGAACCCAACGCTTCTGTAATGAAAGTTGGTGGCTTTGCGGCAATCTCGTCAAAGTATGATGTCAAGGCAGTAAGCGGTAATTCCCACCTCTTCGTTTCGTCCCATTCCATCGATGATTTCCCAGGTCGCTCGTTCCGCATTATGGCGGTTTCATCGATGAACAAGAAGGAACTGAGGCGCAATATGGCGGGTTTTGAGAAGTGCAACATAGCTGTCCGCAATTTTCCTATGAACGTTGTGGCGCTCCGTCGGCGTTTGAAGGTAGCTGACGGAGGCGATGTCTACATCTTCGGGACCACCCTTCAGAATGCTTCACATGTCTTAATAATAACCAAAAAAGACGTTTAGTTTTTGCAGTATGACTTTTTTTTTCTATTTTTGCATATTAAAACGACAAACAAACATAGAGAAATGTCATCAATTACGATACAAAAGGTGGAGACAAAGAAACAGTTGCGTTCCTTTGTCGACTTCCACTATGCACTCTACAAAGACAATCCTTACGACGTTCCGAACCTTTTCATGGACGAGATGAACACTCTCACGCCCAGTAAGAATCCAGCTTTCGAGTTCTGTGACGCTGAGTACTATCTCGCATACGACGAGAATGGGAAAATCGTCGGGCGTGTAGCAGCTATCATCAACAACAAAGCGAACAAGAAATGGGACAGAAAGAGCGTCCGGTTCGGGTGGATTGACTTCGTCGACGATATCAATGTGAGCCGTGCTTTGCTAGATGCTGTTGCCGATTATGGCCGCAGTAAGGGCATGACGGAGATTGTCGGACCGCTCGGTTTCACTGATATGGACCCGGAGGGAATGCTCATCTGGGGCTTCGACAAGCTCGGTACGATGCCGACGATATACAATTACGACTATTATCCACGCCATATTGAGCAGCTGGGCGGATGGGAAAAGGACACCGACTACGTCGAATACTACATGCGTGTGCCGGAAAAAGTACCGGAGAAGTACAGCCGCATTGCAGAGATGGTGGAGCAACGCTATCACCTCCGTGTCCGTAAGCTGACCATGAAGGATGTCCGCGCCGGATATGGATATAAGGTGTTCGACCTCATCAACGATACCTACAAGGACTTGTATGGCTTCTCCGAGCTCTCGCAGAAGCAGATTGACCAGTACGTCAAGGAATATCTGCCGATGCTTGACTTGAGCCTCGTGACCTGCATTGAGGACGCAAGCGCCGACAACAAGCTCGTCGGCATTGGCATAACGATGCCTTCGATGAGCCGTGCCATGCAGAAGACACGCCGAGGACGGTTGTTCCCGTTCGGCTGGTGGCATCTACTTCGTGCCGTGAAGTTCCACAAGACGGAGGGTGTTGATTTGCTCCTGCTCGGTATTCTGCCGGAGTACCGCTCGAAAGGCGCCAACGCTCTGCTCTTTGCCGACCTCATCCCGCGTTACATCGACTATGGCTTCAAGTGGGGAGAAAGCCAGGTCGAGATGGAAAACAACGAAAATGTGCAGCGCCAGTGGGGAGCCCTCAACCCCGAGAACCACAAGCGCCGCCGCTGCTACAAGAAGCAGCTGTGATTGCAGTGGCTGCCTCCTAGGCGCTGATAAGCGATTATGAGTGCTTATAACAGCCTATTATCGCTTTTCATAGCCTGTCACCGCCTACGAAGGACATACCCTGCTCACACCCCACCCACCACCAACAACTAACAGAAATGCCAGAAAACAATAATACACAACAAGTAGAATATAATGACGACAACATACGCCACCTCTCCGATATGGAGCACGTCCGCACGCGTCCGGGTATGTACATCGGACGACTCGGCGACGGTTCGCTGCCTGAGGACGGTATCTATGTGTTGCTGAAGGAAGTCATCGACAACTCTATCGACGAGTTCAAGATGAACGCCGGCGACAGAATAGAAGTCGATGTTGAGGACAACCTGCGCGTCTCCGTTCGTGACTACGGCCGCGGAATACCGCAGGGTAAGCTCGTTGAGGCTGTCTCCGTGCTCAACACCGGTGGTAAATACGACTCCAAGGCGTTCAAGAAGAGCGTCGGACTGAACGGTGTCGGTGTCAAAGCCGTCAACGCATTGAGTTCCCGTTTCGAAGTCAAAAGCTACCGCGACGGCAAGGTCCGTGACCTCGTCTTCGAGAAAGGAGTGCTGAAGAGCGACAAGACCACAAAGTCGGATGATGAAAATGGAACCTATATCTTTTTCCAGCCCGATGGCGGCGACAAGCTTTTCAAGAACTATTCCTTCCACGACGATATCGTGGAAACTATGCTCCGCAACTACACTTATCTGAATACGGGACTGACAATCATGTACAACGGGCGCCGCATTCAGAGCCGCCACGGACTGAAGGACTTGCTCGTTGACACCATGACAGAGGAGCCGCTGTATCCTATTGTGCACATGATTGGCGACGATATCGAAATCGCTTTCACCCACACCAAGCAGTATGGCGAAGAGTATCATTCGTTTGTCAACGGTCAGCACACTACCCAAGGCGGTACCCATCAGACTGCTTTCAAGGAGCATTTCGCACGCACCGTGAAGGAGTTCTTTGGCAAATACGAGTACAGTGACATACGAAACGGACTCGTGGCGGCAATCGCTGTCAATGTCGAAGAGCCTGTCTTCGAGTCGCAAACGAAAATCAAACTGGGCTCAACGGTCATGGCTCCGGGTGGCGAAACGATAAATAAGTACGTTGGGGACTTCATAAAGAAGAATGTCGACAACTACCTCCACATTCACAAGGAGGACTGCGCCGACATCATGGAAGAGCATATCAAGGAGGCCGAACGCGAGCGCAAGGCTATGGCGGGAGTTGCTAAGCTGTCGCGTGAGCGTGCTAAGAAGGCTAATCTTCATAACCGTAAGCTTCGCGATTGTCGCATTCACTACAGCGATTCGAAGAACGACCGCAAGGAGGAATCGTCCATTTTCATCACTGAGGGTGACTCCGCCAGCGGTAGTATAACGAAGAGCCGCGACGTGAACACGCAGGCTGTATTCTCACTTCGTGGCAAACCGCTCAACTGTTACGGCTTGACGAAGAAGGTGTGCTACGAGAATGAGGAGTTCAATCTTCTTCAGGCAGCCCTCGATATAGAAGACGGACTCGACAACTTGCGCTATAACAAGGTTATCGTGGCTACCGATGCCGATGTCGACGGTATGCACATCCGACTGCTTATCATAACTTTCTTCTTGCAGTTCTACCCAGAGCTTATCAAGAAAGGGCACGTCTACGTCCTTCAGACACCGCTGTTCCGTGTCCGCAACAAGCGCACGAAGATAAAGAACAAGCAGGTCATAAAGGATGCTGACGCCCATCTCGGCAAGAAGGAGAAGAAGAACGACTTCATTACCCGCTACTGTTACAGTGAGGAGGAACGCCTTAAGGCAATCAGCGACTTGGGCCCTGACCCTGAGATTACTCGATTCAAGGGTCTCGGTGAGATAAGCCCTGACGAGTTTGTGCACTTCATCGGACACGACATGCGTCTCGAACAGGTCACGCTCCACAAGAATGACCAAGTGCAGAAGTTGCTCGAATACTACATGGGAAAGAATACTATGGAACGCCAGAACTTCATCATCGACAACCTTGTGGTGGAGGAAGACGTAGTGGAAGATACAAAACCTCTTGATGACTGATAAATAACTATTTACGACGATGCGAACTTTCAAGTATCTTTTACTTCTCTACTTGTTTACTATTTTGCCTCTGACGGCGTCCGCGCAGCTTAACTTCCGCATACGGAGCAATACCCCGGGGAATAAGCTTAAGACAGCGGAGAACATTATATGTAATATGTATGTCGACTCGGTCGATGAGAATAAACTTGTCGAGGAAGGCATACGGGGCATGCTAAAGGAACTTGATCCGCATTCATCGTACTCCACTCCGAACGAGGCAAAGGCCATGCGGGAGAGTCTTGACGGCGATTTCGAAGGTATTGGCGTGACGTTCAATATGCTCAACGATACGCTGTATGTCATCCAGACCGTGCCGAAGGGACCGTCGGAGAAAGTCGGTGTACTGCCCGGCGACCGTATCGTGTGGGTCGACGACAGTCTTATAGCAGGCGTGAAGATGAGCCGCAACGATATTGTCAGTCGTCTGCGGGGTAAGAAGGGCTCGAAGGTGAAACTGGGAATCATACGCCCCGGTGTCAGTCATCGCCTCGATTTCGTTGTCAAGCGTGATGTGATTCCGTTGCATTCTGTTGAGGCTGCCTATATGATTCGACCTCATGTGGGATATATTAATGTATCTAGCTTCGGACGGACGACGCACAAGGAGTTCATGAAGGCGGCAGAGGAACTTCGCTCGAAGGGCATGACGACGCTCGTACTGGACCTCCAGAACAATGGCGGAGGACTGATGTCGGCTGCTGTCAGTATGTGTAACGAGTTCCTCGATAAGGACGAACAGATTGTCGTTGTGAAGGGATTGCGTACGCCGACGAAAGTTTACTCTGCTCACGGGGATGGTCTCATGCGCGACATGAACGTCGTCGTGCTTGTCAACGAGTACACGGCTTCGGCTGCGGAGATAGTTTCAGGAGCGTTGCAGGAGAACGACCGTGCCACTATCGTTGGGCGGCGGACGTTCGGAAAGGGACTTGTGCAGCAGCCGTTCAATTTCGACGACGGCAGTATGATGCGTATCACCATCGCCCATTACTACACTCCGTCGGGCCGTTGCATACAGAAGCCGTACAAGAAGGGCGACACCGACGACTATGAAAAGGACATTGAGAACCGCCTGAAGCATGGTGAGCTGACCTGTGTGGACTCTATTCATCTTGATAAGAGCCAGGTCTTCTACACCACACGCAAGCATCGCGCGGTCTACGGAGGCGGTGGCATCATGCCGGACGAGTTCGTTCCGCTCGACACGACGCAGTATTCGCAGTACTATCGCAAGCTGATGACGAGCAATATCGTCAACGAGCAGGTCATGAGATGCATCGATGTGCAACGCAAGGACTTAAAGACGAAGTACAAGACGTTCGACATTTTCGACTCAAAGTACACTGTTCCGAAGTCGCTGACCGACAAAATCATCGCTGCGGGAAAGCAAAAGAAGATAGAGCCGAAGGACGATGCCGACCTCAAAGAGACGCTTCCGTCGTTGCGAACGGTAATAAAGGCAATCATAGCGCGCGACTTGTGGACGAGCAGCGAGTACTATCAGATAGTGAATACTCGTAGTGACATCGTTAAGCGAGCGGTCAGTCTGATTGAGAATAAATAAATTTAATAACAGCCTTCTGCCCCTTCAGCGTCATGGAATGGCGGAGAATAGGGTGGGAAGGTGAGTATATTGCATCATTATGATTACTTACAACTCTGACGGCGTGGCAATGCCGAAGTTCCCGAAAAGGGCTACAAGCAAGTGGATACGTGCCGTTGCCGCCACTTTCGGACGCAAGGTCGGTGAGGTGGGGTACATGTTTGTCAACGACGAAATTATCCTTAAGACGAACCGCGAGTACCTCGGACACGACTATTACACCGACATTATCACCTTCGATTACGACGAAGGCGACACCATAAACGGTGATATTGTCATCTCGGTGGACACCGTCCGCTCCAACGCGGAGAAGTTTCAGAAGGCTTACGACGACGAACTGCACCGCGTTATCATCCATGGCATACTCCATTTGTGCGGCATCAACGACAAGGGACCTGGCGAACGGGAAATCATGGAAGCCAATGAGGATAATGCATTGGCACTCCTCGCCACTATGAAATAGCCGTGGCTCCGATGTGAACGTCAGTGTGTTATAGTATTTTTTAAGAAATATTGTTTTGCAATTCCGCAATATTACAGTATTTTTGCGACTTGAACGAACACACAATAATAGGTAAATTTATTATCAACAAATATAAGAAAGGAATATTAAGATGAAAAGAATTGTATTGGTTCGTCATGGTGAGAGCCAGTGGAACATGGAGAACCGTTTTACAGGTTGGACTAACGTAGACCTCACTCCTAAAGGTCAGAAGGAGGCTTATGCTGCCGGTGAGCTTCTTAAGAAGCAGGGTTTCCACTTCGACCAGGCTTATACTTCATATCTGAAGCGTGCCGTCAAGACCCTTAACGCTGTTCTCGACGCAATGGACGAGGACTGGATACCAGTTGAGAAGACATGGCGTCTGAACGAAAAACACTACGGAATGCTGCAGGGTCTTAACAAGGCTGAGACAGCAGAGAAGTACGGTGACGAGCAGGTTCACATCTGGCGCCGCAGCTTCGACGTAGCTCCTCACGACCTTCCGGACGACGGTGTGGGCAGTGCATTTGCTGATCCACGTTACGCTAAGGTTCCGCAGGAGTACCTTCCACGCACGGAGAGCCTCAAAGATGCCATCGCCCGCGTTATGCCATATTGGGAATGCGTTATCTTCCCGAAGCTTAAAGAAGTCGACAACATCATCGTTGCCGCTCACGGAAACAGTCTCCGCGGTATCGTTAAGCACCTGAAGAATATCAGCGACGAGGATATCCCTGCTCTGAACATCCCAACCGCAACTCCGTATGTATTCGAATTCGACGATGATTTGAAGCTTGTCAAGGACTATTACCTCGGCGACCCGGAGGAAATCAAGCGCAAGCAGCAGGCTGTAGCCAACCAAGGTAAGGCTAAATAAGGAAGATATGATGATGGGATGATTGGATGATAGCCACTTCATCCCATTATCCTTTCATCTCATCATCCCATCAAACACATTCAATAATGCAATACCGTAAGATTTTTCTGACGCTTGCAGCCGTTGCCGTTTCTTTTGCGGCGATGGCTCAGCAGACGTTCGACGTGAACCTTTATAGCGGTTCTGCGCCCAACGATAACGGTGATAGGTACGACACAGCCAAAGTTCGTGTCTTCCTGCCGGTTGAGAGTGAGGCGACAGGGCGTGCCGTCGTGATATGCCCTGGTGGAGGTTATCACCATCTGGCGTTGAAGAAAGAAGGATACGATTGGGGCGAATTCTTCCAGAGTCAGGGCATTGCTGCAGTCGTGTTGAAGTACCGTATGCCCCACGGAAACCCCGATGTGCCTATCAGCGATGCAGAGCAGGCAATGAAGTTGGTGCGTGCCAATGCTGCAGGATGGCATGTCTCGCTCAACGATGTCGGCATAATGGGCTTCTCGGCAGGTGGCCATCTCGCTTCAACGATAGCCACTCAGAGCACCGGCGATGCGAAGCCGAACTTCCAGATACTCTTCTATCCGGTCATAACGATGATGGAAGGCTACGGACATGAGGGCAGTTTCCACAACTTCCTCGGTGATCATGACAGCAAGAAGTACCAGAAACGCTACAGCTCCGACATGCATGTGACCCGTGTTACACCTCGTGCTTTCATAGCATTGTGCGACGACGACCAGGCTGTTCCGCCTGCAAACGGAGTCAATTACTACATGGAGCTCTACCGTAACGATGTCCGCGCCACACTGCACGTTTATCCGGGCGGTGGTCATGGTTGGGGAAGCAACATCAGCTTCAAGTACCATGACGAGATGATGATGGACTTCAAAGCTTGGCTTAAGTCGTTCTAGGACTTAGCACAAGCCATCATTAAGCTTTGCTTATATGGTATTAAGGCATGCTTTGGGATTAACCAAGGCATGCCTTAATTCGTTTTATAGAGCTTGTACAACGACTTCTAAGTTCAAAACGCAAACGCTTCAAAACTCAACACTTAAATCTTATCACCTTATCTACTTTGATTTTTATATGCGTCGAGACCTTTGTTGAGGAATTCGGCAAAGGCTTTAGCGTCTTCCTTGTATTCGAATGAGCCGCACAGAGGTTTCCCGTTGTTGTCGAGCGGTACGTAGAAAGGCTGCCCGAGGAAGCCGAACTTCGTCTCTTCAAGGTAGCTCCACTTGTCGCCAACAGTGCGAAGCTTGTGCGTCTTGTCGTCGGCTGATTTCTCTTCTATAACCTTTGGCAGTGGCGTCTTGTCGTCGACGTACAGCGAAATGAGAACATAGTCGTTAGAAAGGAGTTTTGCAACTGTTGGGTCCGTCCACACGGCAGCTTCCATTTTGCGGCAGTTGACACATCCGAAGCCGGTGAAGTCGAGCAGAACAGGTTTGTGCAGTGCCTTTGCGGCAGCCATTCCCTCGTCGTAAGATGTATATTTCGCCCTCACCTCGTCAGCCTTATAGAGATTGAAATCCTGCGTGTACATAGGCGGAGCGAATGCTGATACCGCCTTGCATGGCGCTCCCCACAGTCCCGGAACCATATAGATTCCGAACGCAATGGACACAAGTCCGAGCATAACCGACACCACCGGCTGCGGCTTTGGGTTGTCGCCGTCGCTCCGGAAGTGGTAGACTCCGATGAGATATAGTCCTAACAGAAAGAAGATGGCTATCCACAGAGCGAGGAAAGTCTCCCTGTCGAGGATGTGCCAACCGTATGCGAGGTCGGCAACGGAGAGGAATTTCAACGAGAAAGCAAGCTCAATGAATCCCAATACAACCTTAACCGTGTTCATCCATGCCCCTGATTTCGGTGCTTTCTTCATCCAACTCGGGAACATTGCGAAAAGAGTGAAGGGTAGGGCGAGTGCCAATGCGAAGCCGAACATTCCCACGGCGGGCGCCACCCAGTTGTGACTTGTGGCGGCTTCGACGAGCAACAGACCCACGACAGGTGCCGTACACGAGAAGCTGACAAGCGAAAGCGTGAACGCCATGAGGAAGATTGAGAGCAGACCAGTTGTCCTCGACGCCTTCGAACTCGTCTTGTTGCCCCACGATGAAGGCAGAGTCAGTTCGAAACAGCCGAAGAAACTCAGTGCGAAAACAAGCAGAAGGAGAAAGAAGAAGATGTTGAACGGAGCGTTGGTGGCAAGCTCATTGAGTTTACGAGGTCCGAAAATTGCCGTTATAAGCACAGCCAGCGCCATGTAAATGACAATTATCGAGACTCCATAGATAACCGCATCCATTATGCCCTGTCGCCTATTGCTTGAGCGGTGCAGAAAAAAACTGACCGTCATTGGTATCACCGGCCACACGCAAGGTGTCAGAAGCGCTACCAGTCCTCCAAGAATGCCCATAAGAAAGATGTACCACAGTGAACGGCTGGAGGCGTTTGGCTCGAAGCTTCGCATCTCGCTGATTACCGGAGTCCATAAATCAGAATTCAAAGACGAAACCGCCGTATCCGCCTTCACCGTGTCTGGAGCCGTTGCCGCTGTGTCTGTTGCAAGAAGGTCGGCAACGGCTGTGTCGCTATTGGTGGTCGGCTGTGCCTCGTCTGCTGTCGTTGAGGCTGCCGCAGCTGCTGCGGTCGCGTCCTTTATGCCCTCACCGGAGTAGGAGAAGTCGACAGATTGTGGTGGAAGACACATGTGGTCGTCACACGCCCCATACTCAAGATAACCGCTGATGCTGTACCTCTTGTCGGTGATAGTAAATCTTTGGACGAACTGAACGCTGTGCTCGAAGTACCGCACGCGCATCCCGAAGACGGCATCGTTGATGTTTATCTCTTTGCCGACAGCCCGAAGCCCGCCCTGAGGCTTAGCTCCCGTGGCATGTTCTACCGTCAGCGTCGCCGAGGTAGGGCCTCCGCTGGGTAGCGAAACTGAGTAAACGTGCCATCCATTGTCGATGGAACCGCTGAAAATGACGTCCACTTCGGTTGGCGAAACCCTTTTCTGGCTTACCGAGAAACGAACGGCGTCAGCCTGTGCATATGCCGACAAGCATGCAATCAGTGCTATTAACGATATTATTGATTTCTTGAACATACAGCTAAACTTTATGCAAAAGTAGGAAATTATTTTGTCTTTTGATGTAAATGATGTAATTTTGTGTCCAAAAATAAGAAATACAACATCATAATGAGAAAACTAAGGAACTTTCTTGCGGGAGCTGCTGTAATCCTTGCGGCAGCCACTTTGGGCTCATGCGGTAAGGACTCGTTTCACGTTGAGGGCACCGTTACGAACGCAAAGGATAGCATCCTGTACTTTGAACACAACGGTTTGGACGGCTTTTCGGTACTCGACTCCACTAAATTGGACGCTGACGGCAACTTCTCGTTCAGTGGTGACAAGGCTGACGCGCCCGAATTCTACCGCCTCCGCATAGCCGGTCAGATTATAAACATAGGCATCGACTCCACCGAAACAGTCACAGTGAAGGCTAAGTATCCTGGTATGGCATCCAACTATGATGTCAAAGGCTCTTACGAAAACGAGAAAATCCGTGAGCTTGCCTTAATGCAGATGAACCTTCAGGCACAGTGTCAGGCTGTGATTGCTAACGGTGTCGCCAATTCCGACTCAGTTATTACGAAGATGATAGAGTCGTATAAGAACACCGTAGAGCGCAATTACATCTTCAAGGAGCCAATGAAGGCTTACGCCTACTTTGCTTTGTTCCAGTATATCGTTATCAACAACCAGCCGCTGATGATATTCGACCCTGCCGGAAACCGTGAGGACAACAAGGTATTCGGTGCCGTTGCAACCAGTTGGGACACCTTCTATCCTGGCTCTGAGCGTGGAAAGAACCTCCATAACATCGCAATCCGCGGCATGCAGAACGAGCGCATCATCGCCAGTCAGCAGCGTCAGGTATCGCAGGAGGCTACTGAGGCTCGCAAGCTCGATGCCGGCGAGACCGGTGTCATCGACATTTCGCTCTTCGACAGGGACAATCACCTGCATCATCTGACAGATTTGAAGGGCAAGGTTGTACTGTTGTACTTCAATATCTTTGGCTCCGACAACTCCCAGCAGGCTATGATGCAGCTCCGCGACTTGTATGACAAGTACCATAACAACGGCTTTGAGATTTATATGGTTGGTCTTGACGACAACAAATCGTTCTGGAACTCGCAGGTTAGTGCCCTTCCTTGGATTAACGTCTACGACGACAGAGGGGCCAGCCAGGCTTATACCGCTGCTGCGCCGGGGCTTCCTTACTACTACTTGATTGACCGTGGCAACAACGTTGTCAAAGCTGCCGCTGCCGTCAAGGATTTGGATAAGGAGATACAGGCGTTGCTTTAATAACTATTGAGATTAAGAAATGAGAGAGAGTAGGGAACGACGTCTGCTGTATATCTGCCTTTGTGTGGCACTGATACCCGTGCTTCTGCTGCGCGACTTCACATCATCCAACGAGTTGCGCTACCTGAGCATTGCCGATGAGGCACTGCGCAACCATGTGTTCTTTGCCTTTACGAATCATGGTGTGCCGTTTACCGACAAACCACCTCTCTACATTTGGATTGTGATGCTATGCCGTTGGCTGACAGGAGCCCATCGTATGTGGCTTCTCGGACTCTTCTCCCTCGTTCCGGCAATAGGCATCGCACGTGTCATCGACCGTTGGACAGCCTACGATATAGACGGCGAGGGCCGTTCTATGGCACGCCTTATGCTCATAACGAGTGGCATATTCTTCGTCTCGGCGGTAACAGTGCGCATGGATATGCTCATGACTTTGTTCATCGTCCTTGCCCTTCGTGAGTTCTGGAAGATATACGTTCCCGACTTAACGACAAAGTCCTGCCGCTGGCTGTTTCCCCTTTATGTCTTCCTGGCTGCCTTTACGAAAGGTCCTTTGGGCTTCGTCATTCCGTTCTGCGTTACTACCGTGTACCTCGCAATTAGCGGAAACATACGTCATTTCTTCTGTTATTGGGGCTGGCGCACGTGGAGTGTGATTATTGTTCTTTGTGCCGCATGGTTCGGAGCGATATATGCTGAGGGCGGAGCGGGCTACCTCCACGAGTTCATCGTAAACCAAATCGTCGACAGAACTTTCGATGCTACGCACCATGCACAGCCGTTCTACTACTATTTGCTCACCATCTGGTACATCCTCGCTCCATGGTCGCTGCTTATTATCGGCATAATCATCGCCTCGTTGCGCCGCAGTGTCGTCAAGAGTGGTATCCAGACGTTCTTCCTGACAGCGTCTATTACGATGTTCGTGGTACTCTCCGTCGTATCGTCGAAGATGCAAATATACATGCTTCCTGCTGTTCCGTTTATGGTTTATGCAGCCGTCATGTTCATACCGCGCTACCATAACAACGCCTGGGTGCGCCTTTCCATAGCCATTCCCGCAGCAGTGCTCACGCTGGCACTGCCCGTTCTGATATGGGCAGCTTCCGTTTTCGACTCCGTCGACTATCTCAACAACGGCATGTTGTATGCCGCAGCCACAGTGCTGTCGCTTACCAGTGGCAACGTTCTTTACCATTTGTACAATAAGAACCTACACGAGCGCCCCATACACATTGTCCGCCGCTTTGCCGGAGGTATCGGCCTAACCGTCTTTGTAGCATCATGGGCACTACCGTCGGTCAACAGTCACCTTGGATACGGTAAGCTCTGCCAGACTGCCGAGCGCATTTCCACCGAGCAGCACATCTCCGACATCCACGCGTGGCATCTCGAGCATGCCAGCAATATGGATGCTTATCTCGGCCGTGAGGTCACCGTTGTCGATAACCGTATTGTTCCGTCCGTCACAGGCAACACCCGTCCGTACCTCCTTCTCACCCCGGCTAGCGACCTCCGCTGCCTCCCTTCCCATTCCCATGCCACCGTCATCGGCTCCTACGCTGTTGTAGAATGTAAATAGGTTTTGCAAATTAAAACCTCCTAAACTTCAGTGTCTCCAATTGCAGGTGGCAGGTCTTGCCGCGTCCTAATGTTCGGTAAGATTGGCGAAAGTCTTGACATAATGACATAAAGACATATTTTCCTTTGTTACGAGCTTGTCTTTAGATTTCCGTAAAGACATTTTTTCCTTTTTATGCTCTTCTCTTTATATTCCCTTAATGACATATTCATTTGCCTTTCCAAGGCAATCGGACAGCCACAAGGGCCGTCCCAGCAGTGGGTATCAACCAGGTATTCAACATCCTACCCCGTGGGGAAGGTTAGGTCAGGCTTTTGTTTTAGAACCTGAAAGCTACCCTATGGCATTACCAAAGCTTATTTTCCGCATTGGTTTTTAATTTAAAAACGAATGAAAAATAAATTATTTTTCCTCCATTTTTAATTTATTTTTCTCATAAAAATAAATTAAAAACCAGTTTCAAAGCTAAGCTTTGACATTGAGAAACATAAGCTACTGAATTACAAGACGTAAGCGGCGGGATTCCGAGACATAAATTTTTGCACGAAAAACACGGTGGGTGGCATCGCTATTCGTAAGGTTATGGATATTAGACACCCTCTCCTTAGGTGAGGCTTGGATGACTTTAACGGCGTTAGGGGGAGGTTACAAGCAGGCATAAGGTAATCAAAAGCCTCTCCCTCAGGGAGGCTTGGAGAGGTCTTTTATTTGGCTTTGAGAGGTCTTTCTTTTGTTTTTGCAACCCGGTTGCAAAACTTTCGGGATACCTTTGCAATTGGATAGAGGACGAAATGCCTTTATTCGACGACGTAAAACAAATATAAACGCGATATGAACAAGAAAGTTGTCAGAATCATTGTGACTGCTGTGCTGCTCCTGGCAGCATGGCTCGTGTGCCGGAATACGGACTTACCCGTTTGGGGACAGTTGCTGCTGTATATCATTCCGTACCTCATCGTCAGCTACGACGTGCTCGGTGAGGCATGGGAGGGTATCACCGAGGGCGACCCATTTAACGAAGACTTCCTTATGTCGGTAGCTACCATCGGTGCATTGCTCATCGGTTTCGTGCCCGGTGCAGAATCGCAATTCCCTGAGAGCGTATTCGTAATGCTGTTCTTTCAGGTTGGCGAGGTCTTCGAAGACTATGCTGAAGACAACAGCCGCAAGTCGATATCGCAATTGATGGATATCCGTCCCGATACCGCCACCGTCGTCCGCGATGGCAAGGAGACAACCGTAGACCCTAAAGACGTCAAAATTGGCGAAACCTTCGTGGTTCGCCCTGGTGACAAGATACCACTCGATGGACAGATAATCGACGGAACATCCGCTTTGAACACAGTGGCATTGACTGGTGAGAGTATGCCTCGCGACGTTAAGGAGGGTGACAATGTCATCTCCGGTTGCGTCAATGAGTCGGGCGTTCTGACTGTAAAAGTAACCAAAACGTTCGGAGAGTCGACCGCTTCGAAGATTATCGATTTGGTTGAAAACGCATCTGACAACAAGTCGAAAAGTGAGACCTTCATTCGAAAGTTTGCCCACGTGTACACGCCTATCGTCATTTTCGCTGCTGTTGCCCTTGCTATTATTCCGCCATTGATAACCGGTGGAGGCTGGGCACAATGGATTTACCGCGCGCTGACGTTCCTCGTCGTAAGCTGTCCGTGTGCGCTGGTCATCTCCGTTCCTCTCACCTTCTTCGGTGGAATAGGAGGTGCGAGCCGTAAGGGTGTTCTTATAAAGGGCGGAAACTATATGGATACGCTTTCGAAAGTTGGTACGGTGGTCTTCGATAAAACCGGAACGCTGACGAAAGGAGTGTTTGCCGTGGAAGCCGTTCACCCCGATAAAATGGACGAAAACGAGCTTTTGCACCTCGCTGCGCACGTCGAACGCTTCTCAACTCACCCTATAGCCGCCGCGCTGCGTGAGGCTTATCCTAACGAGAAGGACGACTGTAAGGTTGAGAACATTCACGAGATAGCCGGCAATGGTGTTGAGGCTGACATCAACGGAATGCGTGTCAGCGTTGGGAACGACAAACTGATGAAGAGTCTCGGTATAGAACTGCATGAGTGCAAGAAGTGCCAGCACATTGTCGGTACGGTCATCCACGTTGCCGTCGACGGTCATTATGCCGGTCATGTGGTAATAGCCGACAAGGTGAAGAGCGACTCTGCCGAAGCTATCAGCAACCTGAAACGCCTCGGAGTTGAGCGTACGGTGATGCTGACGGGCGATCGCGAAGCCGTAGCGGCGAACGTTGCCGGAGAGTTGGGGCTCGATGAGTATCATGCAGAGCTCCTTCCGGCTGATAAAGTGGAAAGAGTGGAAAGCCTTCTGAAGTCGAAGGCTGTCGGAAAGACGCTCGCCTTCGTTGGCGATGGTATCAACGACGCGCCTGTTTTGGCACGTGCCGATGTCGGAATTGCTATGGGAGCGCTCGGCAGTGATGCTGCAATAGAGGCTGCCGACGTTGTTCTGATGGACGACAAGCCGTCGAAGATAGCCACGGCGATACGCATTGCACGCCGCACAATACGTATTGCGAAGGAGAATGCATGGTTCGCCATCGTCGTGAAGGTGCTTATCCTCGTCCTTGCTGCTGTCGGTGCGCTGGGCGCTTGGGCAATGGCATTTGCGGTGTTCGGCGATGTCGGTGTCATGATTCTGTGTGTGCTCAATGCGACAAGGGCAATGTATTCATCACCAAGCCTGACTTAAAACCTCCCCAAGCCCCTCCTTGGGGAGGGGCTTGGGAAGGTCTGGAGGGGTTTGCGTTTAGTAATTATTGAACAACTCGAAACCGAACTTCATGCCAAAGCCCTCGAAATTGTGCGGACTAAAGCCCATAAAGACACCCATAGAGAAGATACGGTTCGTAAATCCATAACCTAGCTCGACATAAGGGAACATACGCGTAACTGCAAGCGTACTGATATAGACACGCTCTTTCTCGACGATTTGACCGATAAGAGGACAATATGCGAGCAGCATCATTGGCGATTCGTATGTCGCATTTGCACGAACGTAGTAGTTGGAAGCGTTATACCAGTTGCTGTTGAGCATCTCGAACTCGCCGGACCATTTGTCCTCCCATCCCAAAGATATGTATTCCTCATGGAAATTGTGGTAGTCTAGGAAGTAATCGTCGTGTCCCTTATGCGTGTAGAAGCCAAAACCGGAGCGCAACTGCCAGCTTCGCATTCGCGTAAGTGGCTGAATGTACTGCCCGTCGAACTCGAAACGGTCGTAGGCTACCTTTCCTCCGAAATGGTTAAGACCATGTTGCCATTGCCCGGTGAGGACCAGCGGAACCTTATCAGACAATGGACGGTATTGCAGTTGCAGGAATGGCGCAAACGTCTTGTACACTGTAGGCCGGCCGGCAGCACGGAAACCGCTGGCGTCAATGGCAGCACGGCGGTGCTTGGTGAAGCCGACTGCGACGCCGAGATGGTTCTTTACGACATCGTAATTGAGCTCCATGTGGAAGCGGTTGTCGCGGAAATAGTCGAGATGCATTGCGTCCCAGTCGATGGAATCGTTAGTTCTGTATTGCTTGACGTTGTCGAGTACGCGTGAGTTGGTTATTCGGTTACCATTGTTGAACTCCATCATTACGTAGCCGTTGCGCCGTTTGTTGAAGTTCCATTGTACCGGAATCTTGTAGAACCACTGCTTTTGCTTGAACGAATATCCGAGCTTCACGCGTCCCGTTATATTGTGGTTGTTGGAGAAATTGTAATAGCCGCGGATGTCGAAACGGTAGATGAGGCCCTTGTGGCGTGTGTATCCGAAGTAGAGCGGGTTGAAAATCGGTCCTATACGTATCTGTCCTTGCTCCTCAGCGCCGATGTTTGCCTTTATCTTGTTCAGCATATTGTCGCCGATGATGTCCCAAAAGACGTACTTAGCCCAGTTCTTATGGGAAACCTCCTTCGACTCCTGGGAGCCCCCCTTCGACTCCCCCGTGCGGGGGAGAGACTGATTACTTTGGTAAGCACTGTCGCTTTGTGTGCTATCAATAGTGGAATTAATATCAGAATTGATGTTAATAGTGGTATCATTGTTCGCAATTGTACTTGTATTTACAATGGTACTATCATCATATAAGCCTACGCTATCCACGCCCGTTGTCAACAACGGTGTCTCAGCCCCTCCCGTTCGGGAGGGGTTGGGGTGGGTAGTGGCTGTACGGTTCAGCTTATGTGTGCTATCATACTCATCCATAATCCTTTTCTCTTCCTCAGTCAGCGGAATCGGACGGACACGTGCCATAAGCTTACGGTCGTGGCTTTCGATGATTGAATCAGGGAAATTGAATGGCTGGTCGTAAAGGCAGACGTAGTGACACAATATCTTGTTCCCCATGAAAGACAGCTTTGCCTGCACGTCGCACTTATCCGGGAACATGACATTGCCGCTGTCACGGTGCATCGTTCCGTTGAGGCAGGAGCGTATCATATCGTATTCGCCCTCGAAATTGAACTGCAACACTTGTCCCGTAGAGTCAACGATGAACACAAAACCCTTGCGGATGAGCTGTGTGTTGCGGTAGCGTGAGCGTATGGTAACAAGCGATGTGCCGTCGCCATTACGCTTCATTCCATAGCGATAGAACTTGCGGTTGTGGTAGTTTATTGGCGAAAGGATACCGTCCTGGAATAGTTTCTCGCTGTAAATGCTTGGCGTCAGGTACTTAATCATTGGCGGAAGCGTGTTGTGGCGGTGGTAGACGGTGCTGAGGTGGATATACCGGTGCGTTCCGGGTTCGCTTCTTCTGTCGAACTTTACACGGCTGTAGGCTTCGGAAAAGTAGTGACGGCGGCAGTCGCGAAGTATGTAGAACATCGTCGGAACGGCAGCAAGTGTGGCGTTGCGCTTGACGACATTGATGGTGTACTTTGTGTAAACGTTGGTCGACATGGTGTCTGAAAACATCTCACGATGCGTCTCTCCGAAGTTCAGCATACGCTTCAGAACCTCGGAATTGCTCTGTGCGTGCGAACAAATGGCGCATAGCAGCAGCGCAACTGTCAAGACAACGTTTCTGTGTTTGTACATTTTTATATTATAAGAACGAAGTCAACGCCTTTTTGTTGTATTGTTGTGGAATATCAAGAGGATTTCTTTTGCCACATTGTTGATGGCGGACGGTGATAACGAAAAAGTCCCTGACGGATGGAAAAGACTTCCATGGCAGGGACTTATTATAAGCTATAAGTTAAGAATTCGTTTATTCTTCGTCGCGGTGCTCGTTGTGTTCGCGGCGTGGGCGATGCTCACCACGAGGGCGGCGGTCACTACGGTCGCCACGTGGACGACGGCGCTCAACGTAGCCTTCAGGCTTTTCCTCAAGCACGCGGTGCGACAACTTGTACTTACCGGTCTTCGGATCAATTTCGAGGAGCTTGACCTTGATGTGGTCGCCTTCCTTTATACCAGTCTCTTCGACGGTCTCCAGACGCTTCCAAGTTATCTCAGAGATGTGCAGCAGACCTTCCTTGCCCGGCATAATCTCAACGAAGCAACCGTAAGGCATGATGCTCTTGACAATACCATCGTAGGTTTCGCCAACCTCAGGAATTGCAACGATAGCCTTAATCTTGCCGATTGCGGCGTCAATGCTTTCCTTGTTAGGCGCGCTGACCTGTACCTTGCCGACACCGTCGGTCTCGTCGATGGTGATGGTAGCGCCGGTATCCTCTTGCATCTGCTGGATAATCTTTCCGCCCGGGCCAATGACTGCGCCAATGAACTCTTTCGGAATGTCGAATGCCTCGATACGTGGTACCTGCGGCTTGAGCTCCTTGCGTGGCTCAGCGATTGTCTCGGTGAGCTTGCCGAGGATATATTCACGACCGGCCTTTGCCTGCATCAGGGCCTTCTCAAGTATCTCGAACGACAGTCCGTCGCACTTGATATCCATCTGAGTAGCGGTCAGTCCGTCCTTGGTACCTGTGGTCTTGAAGTCCATATCGCCAAGGTGGTCCTCATCACCGAGTATATCTGAAAGGATAGCGTACTTGTCTTCGCCTGGGTTCTTGATAAGTCCCATTGCGATACCGCTAACCGGCTTCTTCATAGGAACGCCTGCGTCCATCAGTGCAAGTGTGCCGGCGCAAACCGTAGCCATTGATGAAGAACCGTTGGACTCGAGGATTTCGGATACCAAACGTACGGTATAAGGGAAGTCCGCAGGTATTTGGCCCTTCAAAGCACGCCATGCAAGATGGCCGTGGCCTATCTCACGACGTCCAACACTGCGCTGTGCCTTTGCCTCTCCGGTACAGAATGGAGGGAAGTTGTAGTGCAGAAGGAAGCGCTGATAGCTTTTGCCCAGTACGTCGTCGACAAGTTTCTCGTCGAGCTTTGTACCCAGTGTACATGTCGTCAGTGACATAGTCTCACCGCGTTGGAATATTGAGCTTCCGTGAGGCATAGGCAGTGGGCTTACCTCACACCAGATAGGACGAATCTCATCGGTCCTTCTGCCATCCATACGCTTGCCCGTGTCCAGGACGCTGCGGCGCATTGAGTCGCGCTGAACATCGGCGAAGTAGCGGTCAATCTCGGCATGCTTCTCGTCCAAATCTTCCTCGCTGAGGTCTGTATGCTCAGCATCGTAAGCGTCAACGAACTCCTGCTTGATGTTATCGTACGTCTCCTCGCGGTGCTTCTTGTCAGCATCACCGGCCTGAGCCTCGGCATAGCACTTGTCGTAAGTTTGCTCGCGGACCTGCTGACGAAGCTCTTCGTCGTTGGTCTCGTCGTTGTACTCGCGCTTAACATCTGTGCCAAGCTCCTTCGAAAGTTCTTCCTGAAGGATACACATAGGCTTGATTGCCTCGTGAGCGACCTTCAATGCCTGTATCAAATCTTGCTCGGAAACCTCGTCCATTTCGCCTTCAACCATCATGATGTTGTCCTTTGTGGCACCAACCATGATGTCCATGTCAGCGTCTT
>OMVI01000041.1 GCA_900314455.1 uncultured Prevotella sp.
GTTGCTGATGTCGCCATAGCCGGTGACGACCATGACTTTAGGGTCGGCTCCTTCTGATGAGAGGGAGAAACCTTGCGCTTGCACGTCAATCGAAAAGCAACTTGCCACAGCCGTGATGGCAAATGCCAGGACACGGACAGCGGAATTTTGTGGTAATTTGTACATCATTTTCGGTAAGTTTAATGCTAATTAAATTTGTTGTAAATAATGTGTCGTATAAGTTTACGCGTTTGCTGCGAATGTGTATTTTACGTTTCTTGCGTGCAAAGTTATATCAAATATTTCAAATGTTATTGCGATTTTGTTGCTAATATATGCATATTTTGTTAATAGTGTAGTTTTTTTTGCAATTTAGTAGACTTGCGCATAGAAGCCCTAATTATTTCTCTCGCTCCTCTGGATTTGGCATTTTATGTCGTATTTGTTTCTTTTCTGTGTGTCGGATGTTAGCTTCGTGCTGTATTGTATATTGCTTTTGATGTTGTGCTGATTCAATAAAGGAAATATGTTAGAATAGCTTTGAGAATGCCGAAGCTAATCTATTGAATTCCAGAACGATAGGTTTGAGGATGAAAAATAAATTATTTTTAATTGATTTTCAATTTATTTTTCCTCGATTTTCAATTTATTTTTTAAGCAAAAATAAATTGAAAACCAAGACTGAAGTTGACATTTGATATTCTAAAAGCTAATGTATGACTTCGCCAAACCTAAGTATACTCCTCTCCAAACCTCCCTGCGGGGAGGGCGTTTAGATACCTTGAAGACTGGCGCAAAGAGGCATTATGTAATAAAAAAACAGGAGGCAAACACCTGAAGTGGTGCTTGCCTCCTATTGAATAATATGCTTTAAAGTCTTACGACCTTATTAGTCAGCAGAGAGTGAGAAGCGCTTGTAAGCCACGATAGCGAGGTTTTTGTCCTGCTTGTGGAGCCAATCGTTAACGGTAATCTTGCCGTCTGCCTCATCAGCAAACTGGAATTCCTGGTCAACGAGGCAGTTGTCCTTATAGAACTTCTTCATACGGCCGTTGGCGATGTTCTTAATCATGTTCTCATTGAGGTTGCCGGCAGCCTGCTTTGATACAGTGTCGATAATCTCCTTAGCCTTGTCTGCCTGCTCCTGAGTGAGCCAGTTCTTAGCTACGTTAGACTCGATGTGCTCCGGAGAGTCAACGAGGTTCGGGTTGATACCAGCCTTCTTGAGGGCGCCATTGACCTGACGCTGAACCTGCTCTTCCTTTGTCTTCTCGACAGCAACTTTGAGCTCTTCGTCCTTGACGCTCTGTGGAACAGAAGCTTCGTCGAGGGCTACCGGCTTCATGGCAGCTACCTGCATGGCAATCTTGTGGGCTGCGTCCTCGTTGTCAGCGTTGAGCTGAACCATTGTAGCGAGGGTGTGCTTGCCCATGTGGTCGTAGATGGATACGTTGTCGCCTTCGATGAAGTTGTAACCGTCGACTTCCATCTTCTCACCGGTGATGCCTGAGTAGCGCTTTACGGCAGTCTCTACATCGTCGCCGTTCTCCAGCTTCAGTGCCTTAACCTCATCGAGGCTCTGGCTCTTTGCAGCGATTGCAGCGTCGAGGATTTGCTGGACGAGGGCGATGAAGTCCTTGCCGGCAGAAACGAAGTCGGTCTCGCACTTCACAGCTACCATAGCTGAGAAGCCCGGGGTCTTCTTGACGAGCACGCAACCATTGCTGGTCTCACGGTCAGAACGCTTAGCTGCGATGGCGAGGCCACGCTCGCGGAGCAGTTCCTGTGCTTTGGTGAAATCGCCGTCAGCCTGTGTGAGGGCCTTCTTGACATCGGCGAGTCCTGCGCCTGTCATAGCGCGCAGTTTCTTTATATCTGCTATTGTTACAGCCATAATTAAATTGAAAAATTGAAATAATGAAATAATGAAAAATTACTCAGCGGCAGGTGCTGCCTCTTCAGCCTTCGGTGCCTCCTCAGCAGGAGCAGCTTCAGCCTTTGGTGCCTCAGCAGCCGGTGCTTCCTCAGCCTGCGGAGCCTCGTCAGCCTTGCGTGCACGACGTGCGCGGCGTGGCTTGTCGGCTGCTTCCTCAGCCTGCTCAGCGGCAGCCTTCTCGTCTGCCTTCTCAACCTTGCGCTCCTCAAGACCTTCTGAGATAGCGTCGCAGACTGCATTGAGGATTACCTCGATAGAGTCCTTAGCGTCGTCGTTGGCAGGGATTGCGTAGTCGATAGGACGTGGGTCGGCGTTGGTATCAACGATAGCGAATACAGGGATGCCAAGGCGGTTAGCCTCTTTGACAGCGATGTGCTCCTTCACTACGTCGATAACAAACAGTGCAGAAGGAAGGCGGTTGAGTTCGGCGATAGAGCCGAGGTTCTTCTCGAGCTTAGTGCGCTGGCGGCTAATCTGAAGCAGCTCACGCTTTGAAAGGTTCGAGAATGTACCGTCGTTCATCATCTTGTCGATGGTAGTCATCTTCTTGACAGCCTTGCGGATTGTCGGGAAGTTGGTCAGCGTACCACCTGCCCAACGCTCGATGACGTACGGCATGTTGACGCTTGCTGCCTTCTCGGCAACGATGTCCTTAGCCTGTTTCTTAGTAGCAACGAAGAGAATCTTCTTGCCCTGCTTTGCGATACCCTTCAGAGCCTCAGCAGCCTCGTCAATCTTGGCTACGGTCTTGTGAAGGTCGATGATATGAATACCATTGCGCTCCATGAAGATGTAAGGAGCCATGGCTGGGTTCCACTTGCGTTTCAGGTGGCCGAAATGGCAGCCAGCCTGGAGTAATTGGTCGAATGTTGTTCTTGACATTTCTTTGTTTTGCTTTTTTGTTGTTTACTTTCTTTTTAATTCTTGTTCAGAATCAGCCGCGGGGTAGGCACTTGGCGTCGCCGCAGTTTAGATACTAAACTCTCACCACATTAACGCTTACTGAACTGGAAGTGAGCACGAGCCTTCGGCTGTCCTGGCTTCTTACGCTCAACGGCACGGCTATCACGTGTGAGGAAGCCTGCGTCCTTGAGTTGCTTCTTGTCTTCAGCGTTGACCTTAACGAGTGCGCGGGCAATGGCGAGGCGAAGAGCCTGGCTCTGTCCGGTGAAACCACCACCGTCGAGGTTTGCCTTAATGTCGTAGTTCCCCGTAACTCCGAGGAGCTCCAGCGGCTGGCGTACAACGTAGCGCAGTATTGCTGAAGGGAAATAGTGTTCGATGTCGCGTTTGTTTATAGTGATTTTTCCGGTGCCCTCAGACATGTATACGCGTGCTACAGCGCTCTTGCGGCGACCGATTGCATTGATTGTTTCCATCTTTGTGCTGTTTATTTGTACTGGTTAATATCAATCTTGCGGGGCTTCTGTGCCTCGAGTCCCTTGAGGTCGGTGCCTTCGATAACGAAGAGGTTGTCGATGAGACGGCGTCCGAGACGGCCCTTAGGGAGCATACCCTTTACGGCGTGACGGATAATCTTCTCGATACCGTTAGGGCGCTTGCGCAGCTCGGCAGGTGTCTGGAAGCGCTGACCACCAGGATAACCAGTGTAGCGTGTGTAGACTTTGTCGGTCTCCTTCTTACCACTGAAGACGACTTTCTCGGCGTTGATAATGATAACGTTGTCGCCGCAGTCTACGTGTGGAGTAAATGATGGTTTGTACTTTCCGCGGATGAGCTTGGCAACCTTGGAGCAGAGACGGCCGACAACCTGGTCGGTGGCGTCTACGATGACCCACTCTTTCTGTGCTGTTTCCTTGTTGGCGGAAATAGTCTTGTAACTTAAAGTGTCCATAAAGATTAAAAAATGTACTTTAAAAACGTTTTTATAAAAATATGTTTTGGTGCAAAAGACAGGAACCTCACGGCGCCTCCAGTCTAAAAGAGACCATCCAGCATTATTCCTGAGTGCCGGCGAATGCTTAACGAACCGCTGTGTCCGACCAAAGACACGGCTATTCACACTCACCAACTGCGCACCTCTAAGGTGTCGGTGCACAATTGCGGGTGCAAAGATACATATTTTTTATAAGTGTAAAGGGAAGAGTGAAGAGTGAAGAATAGCTTTTTATGATTATTTAACGTAAAGCTAAAGCCTCCGCATGAAGAATTCTGCTGTGCATGGAAAGAAGAAGCAAGGATGTATTGTAGTGTTATCCTATGCGATGGGCGGGGACGCCGGCAACAGTCCAACCGTCCGGAATATCGTGTAGAACGACTGCGTTGGCACCTATAGTGACGTTGTCGCCGATGTGTATTCCGCCGAAGACGGTTGCCCCTGTAAGTATGCGGACATTGTTGCCGATAGTGGGGCGGCCGCCCTTTCCGTTGCCTACGGTTACGAGTTGCAGGCAATAAAAGTCGTCGCCTATAGATTCGGCGTTGAGGTATGTTGCGTATGAATGCTGAAGATGAGCACCGGAACCAATAGATGGGCACCAGATGTTGAGCGTCCGCTCCGGTGGGCACAGCCACTTAATGAATATCGAGGCGTATTCGCCAATGCGGTAATAGAAAAGATTGCGGAACGTGTGCTCACGTGTCATCGCCTTGATGAAGTTCCCTACGGTGGCGTTGTGGTCCTGCACCTTTTCAACATCGGGTGCTATTCTCTTCCGCTTTGCCATGTATATAATAATATGTGGAAGCAACCGTACGGTGGAAGCAGATAGTATTATGGCTTGTGTTAGTGGGTTCATCTGATTTCTTTTGTTGAGTTATTAAGACATCCCTTTTATTTTCCTGAAAATCCTAATGAGAATATATGTCAGCCTGGGAGGCAGACAGAAAGCAATTCTATCTAGTAAAGGGATGTCTTTCGATATATTTTTGCGGAACTGTCCGTAATACTCTTTCTTGACATTAAACTTCTTTGAGAGTACAAATTTCTCATATAGCTTTATTTGATGAAGCAGCAGTCCTGACTCGTATTTGTCCCATTTGGGTTGGAGAGTCTTCTTCAGTTCCCTGTCGTATATCTTCTCTTCTTCGAGATTACGTTGTCGATTGTTGGGCACTCCTACGTTGTACAGATATATACTGTCAGGTATGAAGTACACCTTGGGGTCCTTCATCAAGACCTTTATTTGCATAAGGATGTCCTCACCGTTAGCTATCAGGCGCGTGGTGTTAATGCAATTCGACAGTATCTCTTTCTTGAAGAGTATTCCCCATGTAACACAGAACTTGTTGCGGCGTCCCAGCAAGTCCCATACCAATGGCTCAACGTCAGTCCATCCGCGATGTCCGGAGTCGTATTTGTTGCCATTCTGGTCCTCGTAAGTTCCAAAAACCTCGTCGGCATCGGTCTTCTTTATGGCATCGTAAGTCTTGCGGAGAGCACCCGGAAGCAGTCTGTCGTCAGAGTCGAGGAACATGATATACCTTCCTTTAGCGTTCTCCACGCCCTTCCGCCTTGCCGCTGTAACACCGCCATTCTCAAAATGCAGCACCCGCAAACGGCTGTCGCCCTTCGCGACTTCGTCGCATATCGCCCCGGAACCGTCGGTGCTCCCGTCGTCAACGGCTATCACTTCGAAACTGTCAAAGTCTTGTTCAAGAGCATTTTTAAGACAGTCTGCCACGTAGTCGGCTTTGTTATAAACAGGGATAACGATAGAAATTTCCATAGGCTTAGTCTTTATTTAACTTTTTAGCGACAAACTTCAAGCATTCGTCCATAATCTGAACATGCGCTGCTTTCATAATAATGAAGTACAATGCAGCGGCCAATACAATCCTCGTAAGAAGCAAAACGATGTTGTACTTTACAAGTGGCAATGTTACAAAGTAGACTGCTGCCATAGTGACTACGGTAGCAAGGAAGAACGGGGCAATGTCTTTGCAAACTTCCAATAGCGTTACCGAGATAAGCTTATGGGCAAAATACTGCCATACCAACAGCCATATAATGTTGAAAACGGTATATGCCAATACCATGGTCTTTATGCCGGCAGTGTGCGTCGCGATAATGATGACGATTTGGAATATGACCTGTAGAATCGTACACCACATGAAAATATCAGAGCGTCCGGAACTCAATGAGAGGTTTTGGTATAGCGTCATGAATGGAAGGAAGGCTCCGCCAATGCACAGAATCTGTAGCAGAGGAACACTGTCGGCCCATTTGTCCGAAATGAGTGTTATGATGAATTCGTTGGCAACGAGAGCAAGTCCGAACATAGCGGGGAACGCAAGGAATGCCGTGAAGCGCAGCATGTTGCGGAACACCCGCTTCTCGCGGTCACCGTCGTCGCGGATAGAGGCGAGCACAGGTTGCGCAACCTGGTTTATCGTCCCAGAGATGAAACTGCTGGCATTCGTGTTCCATTTGTTTGCCTGGGTGAAGTTGCCGACGGCCTGTGGCTTGAAGAGTCGTCCGAAGATGAAACTCAGAATGTTCTGGCTGATGGTATTGACAATCGTTGTTATCAATATCTTGTAGCTGAAGTTGAACATATCGCGGACAGGCATTAAGTTTATCTTCAGACTAGGACGCCATTTACTGTAGTAGAACCTCCCCAAGTCGGTGAAAGTTATGAAGAGAACTTGCTGCCAGGCTAAGCTCCAATAGCGAAATCCGTTGAAAGCAAGTATTATTCCGATGATGCCTGAGCCCACCATTGCTACAAGGGCGATGATAGCTTTCTCCTTGTTCATCATGTTCCTCATGAGGTATGCGCCTTGAGCAATGCCGAAAGAAGAAATGAAGAATGCAAGGAATACAAATCGTGAGAGACTGGTGAGGCATGGTTGATGGAAGAAGGTAGCTATTAGCGGGGCACAGAAGAACAGAATGACGTACATAAGGAAGCTCACGATAATATTGAACCAGAATACCGCGTTGTAGTCTTCGTCACGTATGTCCTTGATGTTGACGAGCGCATTCGAGAAACCGCTGTCCTGCAATGCACCGGCAATAGCAGTGAAGATGCTTATCATTCCGACAATGCCATAGTCGCCAGGGGTCAGCAAACGGGCAAGAAATATTCCGATGATGATATTGAGCAATTGTGTGGAACCGCTGTTAATGGCTCCCCAGAACAATCCCTTTGCCGTTTTCTCTTTTAGTGTTTCCTTCTGCATACAGGTTATATTGAATTGCAAAAATACATTATTTTGTTTGAATACACAAAAATAATCAGTACTTTCGCAAACAAGTTCTGCAGTGTTAATCGTATGCAGATTAGAAACCGCGTTGAACGAACTTGAACCTCAAAATGCCCCTTGTCACTCTTTCCTAAGCTCGTCTATCTTATCCATAAGCCTGTCACTCTGCCCCGTAATGGTTTTTCTGCAAAATATTTTGCCCGATGACAGAAGGCGTGGAAGGTCACTCTCGTCAAGGATTTTTATCCCATTGGTGTAATCGATGAAAGTCAACGGAGTGACATCCTCTAGTCGAGTGAAATGCTCAACCTCCCCCAAAGTAGTACGCTTCAGCTCCTCGTTGTTGAAGGCTATTGTAGAAAAGAAAGTCTCGTCGGGTGCAAACGAGTTTATGAAGTATTTGTAGTATTCCTTATTATTTGCCCAATAGTTGTAGGCGACTTTAACAAAATCCTGCGTAAAAGCCCACCACATAGCCCCTTTATATAGATTATAGTTCTTCCCTTCGGCACTGAAGTGAAGCGGTTTGCGAATTCCCAGCGCGTAGACAATTTCCCTCAGGGAAACCCGGAATTTGCTTTTCAGAGTTTTGTATCGCCAGTATTTGCAGTTGAAGAACCTGTATTGCCGATACAGTTTGCTCTCCTTGCCCTGCTTGTCCATGTCGACTCCGTATATAAAGTTCGTACCTTTATGCGATTGAAGGAATTCCTCAATCTTGCGGTTGCTCCATAGAGGATAGTCAAGACCACTAAGCGAAATAAAGTAATCGTATTCTTTCCCGCTTACAAGAGCCTCGCCGATGGCCTGCATCTGGCTGTCGACGACCCCCAGACTTCCCCACATGACGTTAATCCGCTTCTTTGTGAAGTGGACACGCGGATTGTCTATGAGCTTCAAAAAAGGCTCAATGTCCGATTTCGCGTCAACGTGTACAAAGAATTCTGACGACTCCGGCAGTGCGTCGGTCATTCTTTTCAAATGTACCGGGTCGTTGTGGGCGGTTATGATAAATGCTATTCGCATAATAATATTTTTTGCAAAGTTAAGTAAAAAATCCATAGAAACAAAATAACATTTATTTTCTTTCAAAATATAAAAAGAAAAGACTAACTTTGCAGAAAAAAGTTCAGGCTTATGAAATACCTTACTCCAGAGCTCCAGCCAAAGTGGAACAGTATCCTTTTTGGAATTCTGAAGAAGTTCATTGCCATTTGCGACGAGAACAAACTTACATATTATTGTGTTGGCGGAACCCTCATCGGCGCCGTCAGGCACCACGGTATAATTCCCTGGGATGACGATATCGACGTCTGTATGCCACGTCCCGACTACGACCGGTTCAGAAAGATATGCCTGACGACAGCCTTGGACGACTACGAACTGCGCTGTGCCGAGAACACAAATGATTACTACTTCCAGTTCTCCAAGCTCTGTGACAAGCATACAACGATAAAGGAACTCGATAACACACCGTGCGTTTTCGGCCTGTTTATCGACATCTTCCCTGTCGACGGTATAGGAGACGACTACGATGAGGCCGTCAGATGGAAGGAACACTATAGAAAAGTGCAGAACCAACTCGAGTCGATAACGACACGATACAGGTTCGTTGACTATATCAAACTGCTTGGCGACTCTTTCGAGTGGGGACGCTTCGTGCATAAGGGCATAGGCTTCTTCTTCAGAAAGCCATACCGCCATTGGCTGATGAAGCGGCTCGACAAGATAATGCGTACCTACGACTTCGACAAGTCGAAGTATGCCGTGACCTATAGCGGCGTGTATAAGGACAAGGAAATATACCCCCGCTACTGGCTGGGAACGCCTGTCAAGGCACGTTTTGAGAACTTTGAGGTGAATATTCCTGAGCATTGGGACGAATACTTGCGCCACTTCTTCGGCGACTATATGAAACTTCCGCCCGTCGAAGAGCGTCAGTACAAGCACGAAAAGGTGTTCTTCGACCTTGACAGAGGACTCACCGTGAAAGAAGTCGGGGAAGAAATAAAAAAGGAAAAGTAAACGATGGTATCGGTAGCGTTGGCTGTTTATAATGGCGAGAAGTACCTTGCGGAGCAGGTCGAGTCAATTCTGTCACAGACTTATTCAGATATTGAATTGGTCATGACCGACGACAACTCTACGGATGGCTCTTGGAAGCTCATGACCCAACTGTCGGCAAAGGACCGACGGATACGCATTTATCACAACGAAAAGAACCTGGGCTTTCAGCATAACTTCCAGTATGCTATCTCGCTGTGCAAGGGCGACTTCGTGGCTCTTAGCGATCAGGATGACGTATGGATGCCAAATCACCTTGAGCTGCTGCTGAAGAACATCGGCGACAAGCCTCTTGCCTGTGGCAATAATGTCTTTATCGACGAAGAAGGGAAGTCGCTCGGAATATCGCTTAAGTGGCAGGAGTCGCTCGACTGGATACCTGAGGACAGCATGAAGATGTTCCGGTCCATTATGCTGTTTCGTAATCCGTTCCAAGGAGCGACAATGCTTCTCCGCCGCGACTTCCTCGATATTGCCATGCCCATTCTCGACAGCGCTCCTTACCATGACACTTGGTTCGCATCGATGGCTTGCTTCTGTGGCGGAATAAGTTATGTTGACGAACCGCTGCTGAAGTATAGAAGGACGGCAAACAGCGTGACCGGACTGCGTGTCAAGCGGAAATCAAAACTCTACAAGTTGCTTTTCGTACATTTCTTCGACGACAGAAAGGATATTCTTGACGCTCTGGAGAATAGGCTCGGCAGTAGGCTTACAAGGCGTCAGAAGCGTACTGTCGACACAATAAGGGATATCCTGGAGCGTTATTATAACAAGAAGGGAATGTGGAAGGTACATCTTTACGAGCTCTTACACTACAAGTCAGTCTTTAGTTGTGATTTAACCCATTGGACATAGTTTTTAGATTATGAATACAGCAGTAATATTTGCCGGCGGAACTGGTCAGCGAATGCATACCAAGTCGAGACCGAAACAGTTTCTGGAACTTAACGGCAAGCCGATAATCGTCTATACACTGGAACTCTTCGACAACCATCCTGACATCGACGGGATTGTCGTAGCGTGCCTTGAGAGTTGGATTCCGTTCCTCAAGAAAATGCTTCGGAAGTTCGAAATAAACAAAGTTGTCGACATAGTTCCCGGTGGCAACAGTGGACAAGAGAGTATTTACAATGGGCTTTGCGCTGCGGAGAAGTTCGCCCGGGAAAACAGCAACGGCGACGACATTGTACTTATCCACGACGGAGTGCGCCCGCTTATAACTGAGGAGACTATTTCTGACAATATCAAGTGTGCCCACGAGAAAGGCAACTGCATAACTTGCGTACCGGCAACGGAGACATTTGTGGTGCGCCAAAGCGATGGCTCGCTGGAGATACCCGACAGGAATAATTCTCTCATAGCTCGTGCGCCCCAGACTTTCCGCTTGAAGGATATCCTTGATGTCGACCGCAAGGCTATGGCTGAAGGACGGCACGACTTCATCGACAGTTGTACAATGATGAGCCATTATGGTTACCACATGAACACTATCATAGGTCCGATGGAGAATATCAAGATAACTACGCCTACCGACTTTTTCATCTTCCGTGCTATGATTCAGGTTCATGAGAACCAGCAGATATTCGGATTCTAAAGTTATAAATATGGATACAGTCTTAGCAAACAATATAGAGTCTTTCGTCAAGACATTCCCCTTGAAAGACAGCCTCAAAGGTACATCATTCTTGATAACGGGTGCTACCGGTCTCATCGGTTCCACTCTCATTCGCTGTCTGAGTGCCTTGAATGCCGGCATCCGCATCTATGCTCCGGTGAGGAATATAGAGAAGGCGCACAAGATATTTGCCGAAGGATATGACAATGTCGACTTTATCGGCTGTGACCTCGAGACTTATGACTACAGTCAGCTTGGAAGTGTCGACTACATAGTGCATTGCGCCGCGCCTACAGCAAGCCGCTTCTTCGTCGATAAACCTGTTGAAACGATAGACATCATCTTCAATGGAACTAAGGCATTGCTCGATTATGCAAAGGACAGCGCTGTGAAGGGATTCGTATATCTCTCATCTCTTGAGGTCTATGGCACTATCCACGACGACAGCAAACTGGTGACGGAGGATGTCCAGGGCTACCTCGACCCGCTGAGCGTGCGCAGCAGCTATCCTATGGCGAAGCGTGCAGTCGAAAATCTCTGCGTCGCTTATGCTAAGGAATATAATGTTCCTGCACGAATAGCACGCCTTACGCAGACTACTGGGGCTGGCATTGCGAAGGACGACAACCGCATCATTGCTCAGTTTGCTCGTCTGGCAGCCAACGGGGAGGATATTGTCCTGCATACGAAAGGCGACTCTGCCCGCCCTTACTGTTACACCATCGACAGCATAAGTGCTCTTCTTTACATTCTTCTGAAGGGCTCTGACGGCGAGGCGTATAATGTTGCCAATGAGGATACGTATATTTCGGCGCGCGGTATGGCTGAGTATTTGAAGGAGAACTTTAATCCGTCAATAGGCGTCCGTGTAGAGCTTGGCGACAATTTCGGCTACGCTCCGCCAACGAAACTCCGTCTGTCGGCAGCCCGACTGCGCTCTTTGGGCTGGGTGCCGCAATACGGATTGCAGGAGATATTCAGAAATCTTATTGATTACCTGAAGGGGTAATCTGCTTTATTATCTTTGCGGGCACGCCGCCGACAATCGAGTATGGCGGTACGTCCTTCGTGACAACAGCGTTGGCTCCGACAATGGAGCCGGTGCCGATTGTTACGCCCGGCATTATGCAAGCGTGCTCGCCAATCCACACATTGTCTTCTATTACGACCGGACCTTTCGATTGCAGCTTACGCTCGGCAAACGGAACGTCCGTCTCCTCTAAGGCTCCATGCGAGTGGTCGGTAATGAGTACGTTGCTGCCGACGAGTACGTTGTTGCCTATCTGTATCTTGTTTGTGCAGGCAATGTGGCAATAGGCATTCAGGGTGACGTTGTCGCCAATGATGAGGCTTGGGTGGAACGCTTCGCCTTTGTAGTTTGCCATGCACTCAATCCTTAAGTAGGGCAGGGTGACGAAGTCCTTTCCAATAGAGATATATTCCTTTCCGAGAATTGAAAGGAATGGCGGACGGATGTCAATCTTGTCGCCTTGAAGGTGAAAGTCGCGTATGAACTTCTTCTTTTGTTGCTTTCTTATTATATCCTTGGTGTGGGTATAGAGCGATAGAAGGCCTCGCTCCAGCCATTCTATCACGAAGTTGTTGTTTGTCATAAAGTGGTATTCCGGTTTTATTCCATACTTGCGTCGGGTCGCCTTCGGCTCGTCGGAGCAAAGATAAGCATTTTGTTGCACGAACTTCCAATCCCCTTTCTTTTTATAATAAACA
>OMVI01000029.1 GCA_900314455.1 uncultured Prevotella sp.
GACAACATCTTTGAAAGCAAAGCTAAGTGAATATATAATATCACTTAGCTTTTATGGTTTAATGACTAAGGAGGTAAAATGATGAATTCAAGTGCTTTAGATAGTGAAAAGGTTCTGCTGGCAAGTGAAATCCTTGGAATAAAAGACATAAAAGTCCTTAATGATGTAAAACGTCGCTTGATAGGAGTCTTTAACAAGAAAAGTTCTGCTGACGATAATACCGATAAGGTGTTAAAGGCTGTAAGTGGTAAATGGCATGATTCACGATCTGCTGACGAGATGGTTGACGATATTTATAAAAGCCGCACAAGTAAATCCAATGAAGATTTAATCGCAATATTAAATTCATGAAACAATATTTGCTTGATACCAACATATGTGCATTTCTTTTTAGAGGTAAATTTGGAATTGAACAAAAGATAAGAGAAATAGGTTTGCGCAATTGCCACTTGTCAATTGTGACCTACGCAGAGCTATATTATGGCTGCAAGAATAGTGACGACTTTGATTATAACTTTCAGATTCTTAATGAATTTTGCGATAATGTGGATGTTATAGGAATTGATGAAGTTATACCTACGTATGCAAGTGAGAAATCAAGATTGAGAAAACAAGGGCAGTTGATAGAAGATTTTGATATTCTTATAGGTGCGACAGCTCTTGACTACGATATGACTTTGGTTACTGAAAATGTTAAACACATGAGTAGGATTAAAGGGATTAGCATCGAAAATTGGGTTGAAAGGTAAAATAGAATAGTAGAAACTCCATGCAAGGTTCTTGTCCCAGGCGCACTTGAACCTCAGCATACTGAACCTTAATCCTTTTGTTTTCGCCCACAATATTTTTCTTTCCACTTTTTCTTCCAAACATTTGCATATTTGAAAAATAATTCTTTACTTTGCGGTTGGGAAGTCGGTTTCTATCTTCCGGCGACCTACTAACATCGATGGAATTGAGCCTTAAAGGCAACAGGCATGCATGCCTTAAAGCCGCAGGCTCAGAAAGGACGTTTACGAACGTTATCTTCTAGTCTAGAATCTCGCAAATTCAAATTCGGAGAAGATACCGCAACTTGGACGTCCATGTAAGGTGTATTATCTTTATGCCTCTTTAGGGCATTCTGCATAATATCTCCTGGCGTGGGCTCTCTACGTTGCTTATCCTCCGAATTGGCAATGCGAGAGCCTTAGACTGGGATAAGCAAGTACAGACTCCCACGTCTTTTTTATTCCCTAACTTAATTACTAACAACCGAGAATGATGGGAGTTTGTTCTCATTATAAAAAGAATAAAACAATGTATTCAAAAAAATTATTGTTTCTTATTGGCTCAATGCTGATGTGTGTAACTCTTTTGTCTTGTAGCAGTGATGACGACAATGAAAACAAAGTAAACCTATCACCAATTTCTTTGTATGTAGACGAAGAAACACATGTTGCTGGCACTTCTACTCTAAAGTCTCAAAACGATTTTGTAGCCATGACTTCGGGGAATACAGTTAAAGGATTTCATGTTGGTGAAACTTATGTCGCTACGGATAAAAATGAACGTATTCCAGTTGAAGTTAAGGGAAAGTACAATACATATCAAGAACCAATAACGGAATGGGGGTGTAATCGCTCTTATGTGCAAGGTAAACAAACTCAGGGCACTTTGAGTAGTAGGTCTGACGAGAAGTCACTTATTTATGAGAATGTTGGCCATGCAAGTATGTTAATGTATAGCTTTGAGGGAAATAAATTAAAATCAATTGGGAGCGTAGTAAGTACATCGTATACGGAAGAGTTCGCTAGTTATCTTGCAGAAAGATTCTTGATGACTTCGTACGAAAAAGACAATGATACATATTTTATAGGAATCGATGGGCTTAAAGTAGAAGATGCAAAAACAGCAGTTGTATTACAAGTTTATAATTCAAATTATCTTATAGCTGTGTATATGCCAGTTAAGGATTATTCCTCTTCAAGTAAGCAGTTGCGTTCATCGGTTCTTAATGCGACAAAACTTCTTAAGCAAATGGATATAGTAAAACCTTCAAAGGATGACGGTGGTAGTTTTGCAAATAAACTATTATTACAATCTTATTTTGCAAAGTAATGTTGGAGGTCTGGAATATTTTATAAAATAAAATAGAAGCGTGATGTATTTAATATATGTCGCGCTTCTTTTGAATAGAATCTGTTAGCGTGAGACGATATGCTGCTGTCGTGTTCGAAGATTATGTCTTTTCCTATGCGTTTGCGGACGTTTATGCTGTAAGGAAAAGCAAGAGCGATGAAGAACTCATTAAAATTCTGAATAAATGATTCGTACAAAGGTTTGGGAATAATGAATGAGGCTTTGGTATGGCTGATTGTAGAAAGAAAATGGCAGATTACGTTGTAGATAGTAATTATTGATTTGAAGTTCCTCCTTTGCTCATGCGAAAGAGCACATTAGAATCTGTTTGGGATGATTGGCGAATATCCATATTGCTGATTACGAATTCTTTCTTTTTGTACCACGAAATAGGTATTCTCTATATTTTTTATAACTTTTTTTTGTGTTTTGAAATAAAACAGTTACTTTTGCAAATGCAAACCTTTTAAACCTTTGAGTTTTTATTTCACACAATAATAATTATATTTATGACTAAACGTTTACACGTAATTCCGGTTTTACTGGTTTCTTTGCTGATGGCGGCTATGCCGTTGCAGGCACAGAAGCGCGGTACGGAATTCCATGCAGGAATGCGCTCGGAACCTGTCAAGACTATTCCGCAACGCACTCGCCCTGCGTCAAAGACGGTAACGCCCGACATTGTTTCGTTCACACGAACGCAGACAAGCAGACCGGGTAAGATTGAACGTCCGCTTGATTCCGCGATTGTTAAGGCTCCGCCAGCTCCACGTCGGGCTCTCGGAGACAGTACTACAATTTACGGAAGCCTGTCTTACAGCAACGAGTGGACAACCTATCAGAGTGGAATCTACAATTTCCATGCTACCAGTAAGTTGAATTCTACCAAAGTCTTCAATCTGAGTCATCAGGCAAACGGAGGCGGAACGCTCATTGGCAGCAAGTTCTTCTATCAGTATTTTATCTACACTCAGGAGATGGGCTTTACCTTTGCCGACCTCTGTACCTATGATATCAAGACCGGTGCGGAGACCCGTAAGACCCAAATCTATCCCGACCAGTCGCAGGTAACCTATAGCCTGGCTTGGGACCCGGTAAAGAAGAAACTCTTTGCGCTGTCATACGCGCCCAAGTTTATTGATGAAGACAGTCTTATTCAGCGCTACGCGCCGTCTCTATCTGTCGTCGATACCATTACTGGAAGAGTAACATCCATTGCCGAATTGCCTAAGATGAGCTTCCTCGCCATCAATCCTGGTGGTGAGGCATTTGCTGCTTCAACCGGCGTCGACTCCCGCTTGTACCGCATCAACACAGCAACAGGCGCATATTCAGAAGTCGGACCAACCGGCATCTCTCCTGCCAACTACACTCAGGCGGCAACTTTCGACCCCGTTACCGGCAAGCTCTACTGGGCTGCCACGCATCTTGATGGTAGCTCAGCACTATATGAAGTGAACACGTCGACCGGCGCTGCGTCCAAGATTGGCGACTTCCCGCATGATGAGGAGTACACCGGTCTGTACATTCTGACGCCCGAAGTGGCTGACGGAGCACCAGCTTCCGTTAGCAACGTACAGGCTAACTTCTCCAACGGAAGCCTTACCGGTACCATCACAGCTACAGCACCATCAAAGACTGCTAATGGTTCTAACCTCTCGGGCAACGTAACCGTGAAACTCATCGTTGACCACGGCAGTGAGACAACACAGACAGTCAGCCCTAATGGCAGTGTCTCATTCCCGTTGACACTTACCGAAGGCGTTCATAGTTTTGAACTGATACCGTCCAATTCTGTCGGCGAAGGCGTCCGCTACAACATATCTAAATATATAGGAATCGATGCCCCTGTAGCAGTATCCAAGCTCACTCTTAGCCCTGACTCTGACGGTAAGGCTCACCTGACATGGACAGCACCGACCATAGGTATACACGACGGCTATGTCGACCCATCGCAATTGTCATATACAATCACACGTCAACCGGACGGAACAGTCGTTGCTACAGGTCTTAAGGCTAACGAATATGTAGAGGAAGTGACAGCACCTGTAGACCGTTACTATTATGAAGTAACCTCATACTGCGGCAATCTCAAGGGCTTCACTGCTACTTCCAACAAGCATACCTTCGGTTCCGGCAGCGAACTTCCTTATACTTATGAGTTCAACAGTCTTGATGAGTTCAACCTTTGGACCGTTATCGATGCCAACCACGACTTCAACGACCTGCGCTACGGTAAGTGGCAGTATGGCGCCGACCTCAAACTGACTGGCGACGAAAGTCATGCAGCCGTTTACAAGTGGAGCAGCGGCAAAGCTGACGACTGGCTCATCTCACCTCCTTTCACAGTTATCGGTGGACGAACATATCGCGTCAGCTACCTTGTTAAGACCCGCGGAAGCGAAGAAACCTTCCAGGTAACAGCAGGCAACCTCAACACAGTGGCTGCCCAGACTGCTATCACGAACAACATTTCCCTAAAGAATACCAATTACACGCTACGTACTGCCGAGTTCACACCAGCCGCAAGCGGTAACTATTTCGTAGGTTTCCATGCTCTGTCAAAGGCAAATGCCTACTATCTCTTCATCGACAGCGTTTCTATCGATATCGTTCCGGAAACCAATACCCCTGCTGCCGTAGAAGGATTGACGGTCACCGCTGACCCAGACGGATCCCTTTCGGCCACAATCTCTTTCACTGCACCGACCAAACGAATTGATGGCTCAGCCCTTTCGTCGCTCACCAGCATCAACGTTTACCATGGCGACGACAACACCGTAGTCCATTCGTTCAGCAATCCGGCACCAGGCGCACAGCTTAGCTTTGTCGAAGAGGTTCCTCACCTTGGACTTTACAACTACCGTATAGTGGCTTCTAACGCCAGCGGAGCAGGTGAGAAGGCTCAAACATCTGTATATATCGGTCCTGACCTTGCTGAGGCAGTCAACGATTTGACATTGAATATCGACAGCCGCTACCCTGTTGTCACATGGACAGCACCAACAAAGGGACAGAATGGCGGCTATGTCAACGCCAGCAAGTTGACGTACCGCATCGTCCGACTTAGCGACGGACGCGTGCTCAACACCCGTTACAGTGGTACAAGTTTCACTGATAATACCCTCGATGGCAACCAGTCGCAGTACTATGTAGCTTACGAGGTGGCACCGGTCAGCGCTGCCGGTGAAGGTGCAGACACCAGTACGGTATGGGAAGTCTTCGGTAAGCCATACACGAACGGTCTCTCTGAGTCATTCCCTAATGCCACAACAGAGACGACTCCATGGACTATTGACCCTGTAAAGGACAATAAGTGGAAACTCCATTACAACGGAGAATATCCGTCTTGCAATCCTGTTGACAACGACGGAGGCCTCGTTGTGTTCAAGGGAAGTGAAGCCTCGGCATATTCAGCAATGCGTCTTGTCAGTCCGAAGCTGGATATCAAGAACTTCATCGTCCCGGTCCTGCGCTTCTGCGTTTACCACTACTCGCCTGATACATACGAAGACCCAGACTATGCAGACGACGATACATACATGACTCCTGAGATACGCAAGCCTGACGGAACATACGTTACAGTAGGAGACCGTATCCGTGTCTCCAATGGCTACAACGGTTGGGTTCGCTACACCATACCATTGACCGACTATAAGGACCTTGATTACGTTCAGATTAGCTTCAAAGGCGAAGGCATGATGGGCGAATACGATATGGCGATGGATGCCATCACCGTTACCAATGAGAACGACTACGACCTCTCAGCCTACTCTTTCGCCGGTCCGACAAAGGTCAATGCCGGTCGTGATGCCAAGTATATTCTCGAGATACAGAACGTTGGCATGAGCAAGGCAACTGGCTATTCGGTTGACCTTTTGCGTGATGGCAACGTCGTTCAGACCAAGCAGGGCGCCGACATCGAGCATGGTAAGTCCGCCACCGTTGACTTCACAGTAAGCACGACGGAAGCCGACAATGGCAAGACACTCAACTACTCAACGCGCATCAACTTCGCTTCCGACCGCAATGTGGACAACAATACATCGCGTACGGTTACCACTAATGTCATAGCACCGCTCTATCCAGAGGTCTATAGCTTAAAGGCACAGAAGGTAAACAGCGACAGTGCGTTCGTATTCTGGGATACTCCGGATGCCATTCACTTCCTCGACGACTTCGAGACCTACCCGGCATGGTCGGCAAGTGCCGTTGGCAACTACAACCTATATGATGGCGACAAGACCGATACCTATGGCTTTGCCGACCTCAACTTCCCTGGCAACTACGACCCGAAGTCCTTCATCGTGTTCAATCCTGATGCTCTTGGCGCAAGTAAACTGCCGGAGTGGAAGGCATACTCTGGCTCACAGCTGATGGCTTCGTTTGCTTCCTATAGCGGAACCAACGACGACTGGCTCATCTCACCGCCCGTCTACGGAGGCGATTCCATCTCCTTCGTGGCAAAGACAGCGGGCAATATGGGTCCGGCTTACGGCTATGAGACATTCGAAGTACTTTATTCAGCAGTGGATACCGCTATCGCAAACTTTGTAAATCTCAGCGGAACAGTTACTACCACTGACAATTGGCAGCGCTATAGCTACTTGTTGCCGGAGGCAGCAAAGTACTTCGCCATCCGTTGCACATCGAAGAATGCTTACGTATTCTATCTCGATGACTTGAGCTACACTGAGCGGGTCAACAGTAGCAACTTCAATGTCACAGGCTATAATGTCTATCGCAATGGATTGCTCGTTGCTACTCTCCCTGCCGGTCAGACCAATTTCTTCGATGCAGACCTGCCCGAAGGAATCTACAACTACACCGTATCGGCAGAGTTCTCTGGTGGAGAGTCTGCTCAGTCGCCTGTTGCGACAGTCGTAATCGGCAACCCGACAACGGGTATTGACGGCATTTCGACAGATGATGTCAGCCGCAACGCAGGAACGGTCTATACTACTTCCGGTCAGCTTGTTGGCAGAGACGCATTCAGTAGCAGTCTGCCACGCGGCGTTTACATCGTCGGTGGTAAGAAGATTGTAATCAAGTAAAGCGCAAATTAGCGTAATCTATAACACAGAGCCCCGTCCTGTTCGTGTCTCGTACACGTCAGGACGGGGCTTGTTTTTTGCCTTTATTATAGCAGAATGTTCTATGATGGGCGCAGAATACAGAAAGGAACAGAATCGCGGTCGGCATTATTCAAAGTGTGAGAGAATGTAGTCGATGACTTCCGGCTGCAACCGGCGTGGCGAGCGGGGTGCTCCGCCGAGTCCGTGCTCCATGAGATTGTGGAACGAAAGATAAGGCGAATGAAGTTCACGAACAAGCGAATATCGGACGTAGGGCGTCGTCTCGCGACGGGCGAGCCAATGGTCGTAATGCTCTTGTGATATGAAATACTCGCTGTCGTCTGCCGATTCCTTCCACGTCATACCTGTTCGTGTCACCTCCAAGGCGAACGTCAGACGACTCAGAGGTGCTGTCGCGTAAAGGAAGACAATGTCACCAACCTCGAAATGGTTGCGCATGTTCCAGTCGACATAGCCGTTGTCATGAATGAAATCGGCAACTCTGTATTTCTTGTTGTCGTAAGCTCGAATCCAATAGTTCATATTATCTCCTCCTGAACTTAGCCATTTCGTAGAATGCAGGCAGAGCGCGCCCCGTGTGATTGTCGAACAGTCCGCGGTTTATCCAGCTCTTTATGACATGCTCACCGCTCTCGTTCTCCTCTGGAAACCACCAGAGCAGTCCCGTCACCTTGTTGTGCTTGCGCAGCATAGAAACCAGTTCGAGAGTGAACTCACGCTGTCCTTCGATGCTGACAGGACAGAACTCGCTGAACTGCTTCGGGTCCGTAGCCCATCGGTCGTTGTCGTGCGAGTAGTATGCTGCTGTCTCCACAACCATTATCTGCTTGTCGGGGAAGTACTGCCCAAGCGAGTCCAGCACTACGTTAAGGTGCGAAATCGTGCCGTGCCACATAGGATAATAGCTCAGACCGATTATGTCATAGTCGACGCCATGCTTCTTCAACCGACTGTAATAGCCGTAGGTTGCATTCCAACTCTGCGCGTGTTCCGTGTGGATAACAATCCTTGCTGAGGGGCAAACCTCACGGCACGCGCGCGTCCCGGCTTTCAGCAAGTCCGTCAGATTGACCCAGTTGTTGTCATCCGTAGGACTTACCCTGCCGTAATCCCACAGCATTCCGTATGTTATCTCGTTCCCGACCTGTATCAAGTCAGGCTCAATCCCATTCTCTTTCAGCATCTCCAGCGACCGTTTCGTGTGCATGTAGACCGAATCGCAAAGCGGCTCCCTTCCCGTCCGGGAAGGGCGTGGTGATAGGTCTTGCCACTTTTTCGGCACCGTCTGGTGCGACGGGTCCGCCCACGTATCACTGTAATGGAAGTCGAGCAGCAACTTCATGCCTGCCTCCTTTATCTGCTTGCAGAGCGGAATAATATAGTCGATGTTTTGCAGTACCCCTTCGTCCTTTGCCGACTGTGGCGCCGTCGACGGGTCCACGAACAGTCGGACGCGTGCTGCATTCCACTTTCCTTCAGCCTTGACGAACGGCAGAAAGTTGACGACAGTTCCCGCCGAGTCACGGTATTGCGTGCCTTCCTCCTCGTAAGTAGGCAACAACGAGATGTCGCCGCCGAGCAGCACCGTCCTCAACGAGTCGCCATTGCCGTTGGAAGCTGCTGCTGTCAATACGGCAAACGTTGCGATGAACAATGCAACTGCTGTCAGAATGTTATTGAAGTGTGAGTGTGCTTTCATGTAGTCCTTTGTAAATTATTAATTGGAAAGACATTAACGATTTTGCAAAGTTAACTATTTCGTTTATTATAGCAAAAGTAAAAATAGACAGAATTAAGAAATATTATCCATATATAAATAATGTATGTGGATTTTATTTCTTACTTTTGCAAACTGGAAAATACTAAATAACAAGTCAAATAATTGTATCAACAATGGATTTATTACAGCAAATCGTAGCGCGCGCAAAAGCAGACAAGCAGCGCATCGTGCTCCCTGAAGCAGAAGAGGAGCGTACATTGAAGGCAGCCGATAAGGTTCTTGGCGATGACCTCGCTAACCTCATCCTCATCGGTAACCCAGACAACATCCGCAAGGAAGCTGCCGAGTGGGGTCTTAAGAACATTGAAAAGGCAACTATTGTCGACCCTCTGAACAATCCAAAGACAGAAGAGTATGCAGAGTTGCTCGCTGAACTCCGCAAGAAGAAGGGCATGACTGTAGAGCAGGCTCGTGAGCTCGTAACGAAGAACAACCTCTATCTCGGTTGCATGATTATCAAGACAGGTGACGCCGACGGTCAGATTTCAGGCGCATTGTCGACAACCGGTGACACACTTCGTCCTGCATTGCAGATTATCAAGTGTGCTCCAGGCATCACATGTGTAAGTGGCGCAATGCTCCTCATCACCAATCAGAAGGAATTCGGTGAGAATGGCGTTGTCGTTCTCGGTGATGTCGCAGTTACTCCGAACCCAACAGCCGACCAGTTGGCTCAGATTGCCTACACCACAGCACAGACTGCGCACAGCGTTGCAGGCTTCGCTGACCCTCGTGTCGCTATGCTTAGCTTCTCTACCAAGGGTTCTGCAAAGGACGCCAAGGACAAGACAACAGGCAAGAGCGTTTATATTATTGACAAGGTCGTCGACGCAACGAAGCTCGCAAAGGAGAAGTACCCAGAGCTGAAGGTAGACGGTGAACTTCAGGCTGATGCCGCTCTCGTTCCGTCAGTTGCTCAGAAGAAGGCTCCGGGCAGTGAGATTGCAGGTCACGCCAACGTCCTCATCGCTCCGAATCTCGAGGTTGGTAACATCGGTTACAAGCTCGTTCAGCGTCTCGGCGGTGCCATTGCTATCGGTCCGATACTCCAGGGTATCGCACGGCCTGTCAACGACCTCAGCCGCGGTTGCTCAGTCGACGACATCTACTATATGGTTGCCATCACAGAGTGCCAGGCTCAGGATGCCAAGAAGGCTCAATAAGCAGTTTCCTCACCAAGCCTCTCCTAAGGAGAAGATGTTTGATAATCATGTATCAGGTGCGGAATTTATATAAGTAATAAATAAAATACGAATTAATTAAAAAGTAATTGCCAAGTCTCTTCGGAGGATTTGATAACGCAGAATGAAAACCCCTTGGAGGGACTTGGTAAGTTAAAATATGAAGATATTGGTACTGAACTGCGGTAGCAGTTCCATTAAATACAAGTTGTACAACATGGACGACGAGAGCGTCCTTGCACAAGGTGGCGTTGAGCGCATAGGTATCGACAACGCATTCATCAGCGTAAAGCTTCCCGACGGCACAAAGAAGAAGATTATGCGTGACCTTCCAACCCACAAGGAAGGTGTTCAGCTTGTCTTCGACTGCTTGCTCGACCCGGACTTCGGAGCCATCAAGAGCCTCGACGAAATCGACGCTGTCGGTCACCGTATCGTGCAGGGTGGCGACTTGTTCAACAAGAGTTGCATCGTAACAAAGGAAGTTGAGGACGGTATCGAGAGCCTTATTGACCTCGCTCCGGTACACAACAAGGGCCACTTGGCAGGTATTCGCGCCGTCGACGCCCTCATGCCAAACACGCCACAGGTGACAGTGTTCGACAATGCCTTCCATAGCACTATGCCGGACTACGCTTATCTGTATGCCGTTCCTTACGAGATATACACCAAGTACCACGTTCGCCGTTACGGTTTCCACGGAACCAGCCACCGCTATGTCAGCCATCGTGTTGCAGAGCTTGAGGGCAAGGATATCAAGGACTTGAAGATTATCACCTGCCACATCGGTAACGGTGCTTCTGTCTCTGCCATCAAGGACGGCAAGGTCGTTGATACTTCAATGGGACTGACTCCGCTTGCCGGTGTCATGATGGGTTCCCGCTCTGGCGATATCGACCCTTCTGCTGTTACATACATCATGGAGAAGCTGAACCTCCAGCCTCAGGAGATGGCCGACTACCTCAACAAGAAGAGCGGTGTGCTTGGTATCTCAGGCGTATCGTCTGACATGCGCGACGTTGAGCAGGCTGCCCTTGACGGCAACAAGATGGCTCAGCTCGCCCTGACAATGTACAACTACCGCATCAAGAAGTACATCGGCTCTTACGCTGCAGTACTCAATGGCGTCGATGTTATCGTCTTCACTGCTGGTGTCGGTGAGAACCAGGCTAGCATGCGTGAAGGTGCTACCGACGGTCTCGACTATCTGGGCGTCAAGCTCGACAAGGAACTCAACAACAAGGTTCACGGAACAGAGACGAAGATTTCTGCTCCTGACTCTAAGGTTGACGTTTGGGTCGTTCCGACAGACGAGGAAATCGTCATCGCACGCGACACAAAGGAGCTTGTTGAGGGGTTGAAGAAGTAACGAGAATAAAACAAGACCTCCCCAAACCCTAAGGGAAAACCTCTCCAAGCCTCCCCCCTTGGGG
>OMVI01000104.1 GCA_900314455.1 uncultured Prevotella sp.
TTATTGTCGGTCTTACAGCCCGATCGGGCACCCACAAGGGGCGCCCCTGCGGTGGGTGTGTTCTGATTGCGCATTCTAACTTTATATTATTGTCGGTCTTACAGCCCGATCGGGCGCCCACAAGGGACGCCCCTGCGGTGGGAAAACATGGCTGTAGGGATGATTGCGGATATTGATTAATATTTTACAGTTTTCCCATGCATGCCGAATGAGCTTCCAAAAGATGAGGTTTTGCAACGCGAAAGGTCAACTTTTGCAGCCTTAAAGATGACCTTTCGCAAGCTCAAAGCTAAGGTTTCGTGGCGGCGTTGACAGTCAATGGGTTACGGAGACAAAAACGGGAGAAACGAAAAGGAAAAATCTTTACGGCTTGGTTAGGCTTATTTTTTACTGTTTTTATTTTGTTTTGTGCTCGGTTTACACTAACTTTGCAAGTATGAAAATAAGATTCAGTATTCATTACTCTACGGAATGGGGACAGAGCATGCACGTCGTCGTGGCGTACCATTACTTCAATGGAAAGAAACGGACGTACGACATACCCATGACGACGACAGACGGGAACCTCTGGACTGTCGAATCGTCGGTCGTGGAGAGTCGCCAGCATTCCATAAAGGCGTTTGAATACTTCTATCAGGTGGAGAACGACGATGGCGGAATGCTTCGCAAGGAATGGAGCCGCTTTCCACGCTATTTCTATTTCGATTCCACCAAGGACTATATACTTCCCGACTGCTGGCACGATTTGCCTTTGCAGAACCACATGCTGACGAAGGCTTTCAGAACGTGCAACAAGATAAAGGAACCCGAAACATACTTCGACGAGCGCATACCGGTGTACCGCAAGACGATAATCTTCCGTGTACTCGCTCCGCAACTCACAGATGGTCAGTCGCTCGCGGTGTGCGGCAACCACCCCTCCATCGGCAATTGGAATCCCGCCCAGTTCCTTCGTATGCACCGTCTGAACGCTGCCGAATGGGAACTTAGTATCAACGTCGACAACATCTTCTCGCCTATAGAATATAAATATGTGGTCGTCGACGATGCCGACAACCGCCTCATTGCATGGGAAGAGGGCGACAATCGCACTACTGCCGGATACAAAATCGACGACGGACAGGTGCTTGTCCTTACCGGCGAATACCTCAGAGTGAGGGAGACGGAGTGGCGGACGGCAGGCGTCGTGGTGCCTGTCTTCTCGCTTCGGACGTCCGACTCTTTTGGTGTCGGCGACTTCGGCGATTTGCACCGCTTTGTCGACTGGGCTGCGTTGGCGAAGATTAAGATGATACAACTGTTGCCCGTCTGCGACACAACGACAACGCACACGTGGTCGGACTCGCATCCGTACGATTGCATTTCGCTCCATGCGCTGCACCCACACTACATGAATTTGCAGCATTTGGGCGAGTTGGACGATGCTGCCCAGGCTAATAAGTTCCGCAAACGGCAACGTGAGCTTAACTCGTTGGACTACAGCGACTACGAGGCAGTGGACAGACTGAAAATCAATTATATATCAGAGATATTCCGGCAGCGTGGCAAAGACGATTTGGCTTCTGCCGATTACAGGAAATTCTATTCGTCAAACGCAGAGTGGCTGTTCCCCTACGCCGCCTTCTGCGCCCTCCGCGAGCACTACCATACGGCACGGACGTCCGACTGGCATGAGTTCGCCAAGTACGACAAAGCGGCAATCCAGAAGCACCGTGACACTGACGCTGACTTCAAGCATGACTTCGACGTGGCATGCTTCACGCAATATCATCTGTACAAACAACTTACGGAGGTCAGCCGTTACGCCCGCGAGAAGGGCATAAGCCTTTGCGGTGATTTGCCGGTGGGGCTCTACCGCGACAGCGTCGTGACGTGGCAGCAACCGGAGCTGTTCCATCTCAATGCCAAACTGGGCAACCCGCCGTCGGCGACGGAACCGCTGGGACAGGACTGGGGCATGCCGCCATTCGACTGGTATCCCGACAACGGACGTCCCGTGGCAGCGTATCTGCGTGCCGTCCTCGGCAATATGGAGCACTTCTTCGACGTTGTCCGCATCGACCACATCGTGTCTTTTTTCCGCTGTTGGGAGATTCCGCGCGACAATCTATGGGCTTCGATGGGCCATTTCGTTCCGTCGCTGCCGCTCAGCGTATCTGAGATAAAGCACTACGGCATGGAGTTCCACCGCGAACTGTACACCCGTCCGTTCATCAACGATGCCGTCATACGTCAGTTCTTTGGTATTCATGCCGACTATGTCCGCGAGAATTATCTCGTCCGCCGTGCTTATCACCTGTACGACTTGAAGCCTGAGTGCGACACGCAGTTGAAGATTAAGCAGCTCTTTGAGGGCCGCCGCGACGAGAACAGTCTGTGGATTCGCTACGGACTGATGCACCTCTGTGCCAACGTTTTGTTCCTTCCCGACAACGACAGGCAGGGTCTCTACTATCCGCGGTACGGTGTTTTCAACGAGCCCGTTTATTCAATATTGAGCCAGGAAGAAAAGGACGCTTTCGTGTGCCTGTACAACAATTATTATTACGAGCGTCACAACGAATTCTGGAAGTATCACGCTAAGCGCAAACTGAGTGCCGTTCTGCGTCATACCCGTATGCTTGTGTATGCCGAGGACTTGGGAATGCTGCCGGCATGTGTGCCCGAAGTGCTTGACGAGCAGCGCATTCTGTCGCTTCGTGTACAGTCGATGCCGAACGGGAACGGACAGGAATTCGCCCATCTTGAGGCTTATCCGTATCGTTCGGTGGCAATTCCGGCGACGCACGACATGTCGCCTTTGCGGCTTTGGTGGGAGGAAAATCCAGCACGGACGCAGCGTTTCTGGACGCAGATGTTGCAGAAGGAAGGCAACGCTCCGCGTCATTTGCCACCGCTTATAGCCGAGGAGATAATAAACCGGCACCTCTATTGTCCGTCAATGATTTGCATGCTGAGTATCCAGGATTGGCTCGCGATGGATTCGTCGTTCGAGCGCCGCGATGTCTATGAGCTCCGTATCAATGCCCCTTACGATGCTTATAACAAATGGAAGTATCGCATGAGGACGACAATTGACGAGCTGCTGGCTTCCGACCAGTATGACAACAAGGTAGCGACGATGGTCACGAGAAGCAAGAGGGCTTAGCCAAGCCGGACGGAAAGAGAAGAAAAGGAAAGTAGATTGTATTATGGATAACGTTATAGAGAATTACATTTTTGACCTTGATGGTACTTTGTTGAACACGCTTGACGACCTTGCCGCAAGCACAAACTATGCCCTGCGCTCGGCGGGGATGCCCGAGCGGACTACCGACGAGGTGCGCCGCTTTGTTGGCAATGGTGTCAAGAAACTCATGGAGCGTGCCATTCCCGGCGGACTCGACAATCCGCTGTTCGACTCGACGTATGCGACGTTCCGCAAGCACTACCTCGAGCATGGTCTCGATACGACGCGTCCGTACGACGGAATCCCCGAAGTCCTTCGGGAACTGAATCGCCGTGGCAAGCGTCTTGCCATCGTCAGCAATAAGTTTTATGCAGCTACGCAGGAGCTTGCGCGGCATTTCTTCCCCGATACCATTAAGGTCGCGATAGGCGAGCGCGACAATATCCGCAAGAAGCCGGCGCCCGACACGGTTCTCGAGGCTATGCGCCAGCTTGGCATCGGACGTGAGGGCACGGTGTATGTCGGCGACAGCGATGTCGACATCGACACTGCCCGCAACTGTGGCGTGCCGTGCCTCAGTGTCCTTTGGGGCTTCCGCGACCGCCAGTTCCTCATCGACCATGGTGCCACCACGCTCATCGAGAGGCCCGAACAACTGCTGGAGACAAGCCCACAAGAAGCCTGACCAAGTCTTCCTAAACATCCCCTCGAAGCTAACGCACGTGTTTAGCACAGTATCAGGACATCCCCTCCATTCGGAGGGGATTGGGGAGACCTTCTATTCTGCAAAGTGGCTCAACCTCGCGATATACTTCCCGAGTATGTCGAACTCAATATTCACAACCGTTCCGACCTGTATATCCTTGAAGTTTGTGTTCTCACGGGTGTACGGAATGATAGCCACGGTGAACGTATTGTCCGTCGGCGAGATTACTGTCAGCGAGACACCGTTTACGGTCACTGAGCCCTTGTCGACGGTGAAGTAGCCGCGGCGTGCCATATCCTTGTTGAGCGGATATTCGAACGTGAAGTATGTGCTGCCGTCAGCGTCTTTCATGTCGATGCACTTGGCAGTTTCGTCGACGTGTCCCTGCACGATATGGCCGTCCAGTCTGCCGTTGATGAGCATCGAGCGCTCTACGTTGACATGGTCGCCGACATTCAGCAGTCCGAGATTACTGCGGTCGAGGGTTTCCTTCATCGCAGTTACCGTGTACGTGTCGTCCTTTATGTCGACCACGGTGAGGCACACGCCGTTGTGCGATACGCTCTGGTCTATCCTGAGTTCATTAGTGAATGAGCAGCGAAGAGTGAAGTCGATGTTCTCTCTGTCGTGCTTTATGGCAACAACGGTTGCCATTTCTTCTACAATGCCTGAAAACATGATAATGTCCTTTTTTACTGGTTAAAAAATCGGGCAGAAGACACATTGCTGTTTCTCCTGCCCGTATAAGAGTCGTACTGACGATGTGATGAAAAGTCCGAGTTACAAAAGTTGTGAGAGTCCCCGTTCTTTGTAATCCACCGGTCCCTAAGGACTTAGTCGCAGAATGCAATTTATGCGGCCCGCCATTGAAGCGGGAAATCATCTCGGTTTTTCTTGATTATTTGATGACTATCCCGATCGAATCAGCACGACTTATATCTTTCTGTTTGCAAAGATACATCAAACTTTAATACTGACAAAATAATTTGGCTATTTTCTTTTGCCTTTATCTGCTTTTGAAGTGATACTAATCGCATGCTGCAATAATAGTGGATGTCACACTTCAAATGTCGAATGGACTTTAAATCTTTTTCAGTTTCTCCTTCACGTCAGCAAGTGCTTTAACCCAGTCGGTGTCGAGCGAGAACTGGGTGAGGTAGTCCTCGCGGTTGTAATAGGCGAGGACGAGCTGGCGGTCGGCATCGTTGAAGAGCGGATTGTTGATGCTTGCCTCGCGGAAAGCGTTCAGGACCCTCTGCTTCTGCCTCTTGCCGCGTGCACGGGAGTACTCCTTCGTGAACAGATTCACGTAGTCGTACATGAAGTAAGCCATTGAGTCGAGGCGGTTGTTGATGGCGGCAATCTCGTCGTTGGTGAGGTTCTGCGTCGTGTCAGTTAGGATGTTGAGAGTCTTCCGCTTCATGTAGTCGATGGCATCGACCTTGAACGTGGCAACCTTTCGTGCCTGCATGCTCTCCTGTGGGTCGTTTGCGACCTTCTGGGCAGAGTTGTATATTTGCAGGAAAACACGTTCCTGGGTGTCCTGCGCATGTGCCGACAGCGTCAGGCAGAGCGTCAGCAATGCTATTGCGAGTTGTTTTATCCGTTGTTTCATGTTACACATTATTATATATGTGGTACTTTTCAGACTTTACTTATGTTTGATGAGGCGAATCTCATGGTCAATGCACGTGGGATATTCTTCCTTATAGTGGCTCACCATTATGAGCGTCTTGTTCTTGCGTTGGCAAAATGTGTCGATTACGTTCTTCGTCAACTGGCGGTTGTAGTCGTCGAGTCCGTGCAGCGGTTCATCCAAAATGAGCAGCTCCGGGTCCTTGACGAAAGCCCGCGCAAGCAGAACGAGACGCTGCTCGCCGCTCGACAGCGACAGGAAAGAGCGGTCTTCGATGCCGTCGAGACCGAAGATGGAAAGCCAGAAGCGGCACTTGTCGACGTCCGAGGCTGTCGGCTTGACGTACAATCCCACAGAGTCCTTCAGTCCGCTTGCCACCACGTTGATGGCTGGAAGGTCACGATGGTAGGCGCGGTGCATCTCCGGCGAGACGTATCCGATGTGCTTCTTGATGTCCCAAATGCTTTCGCCGCTGCCGCGTTGGCGTCCGAAGAGCGTTATGTCGCAAGCGTACGACTGCGGGTTGTCGGCACATACGATGCTCAGCAGTGTCGACTTGCCGGCTCCGTTCTGTCCGCTCAGCGCCCAATGCTCGCCGTTGCTCACCGTCCAGGTCAGCGAGTCGAGTATCGTACGTTCACCGTAGCGAATGCTGACGTTGTTCATCTTGACCACTTCGTCGGCGTTGAAGTCCTTGATAGGGTGGGGAAGCGCCAGTATCTTGTCGTGTTTGGCATCGCTGAGGACGACCTTCGGAATTGCCTCGCGGCTGTCGCGGTACTCCTGAAGCGTCTGTTTCCTGCCTACGTGCATACCTTTTACCTCGATGACGTGCGTTATGAAGTCCGGTATATCGTTCGTTTTCGACAGCACGAGCACAATCTGCACCTTGTTTTCATTCGCCAGTTCGGTGAAGAGCCGGGTGAGTTGGCGTCGCGTTTCCTCGTCGAGTCCGATGAAAGGATTGTCCATTATGAGCACGCGAGGGTCCGCGAAGAGAGTCGAAGCAAGCTTGAACTTACGCAGTTCGCCGCTCGACAGAAGAATGATATACTTGTCGAGCAGTCCCCGCATGTCAAACATATCATATATGTGGCTTTGCAGCTGGCGCCGCTCCGGTGTGTCCTCGCCCGCCATGAGGAATGCTTCTTCGAGCTTCTGTCCCATCGTCGGCGTCTCCTCATCAATCTCCTGCTGGTTCCAACGCTGCTGGAGGTAGTACGTGCGGTCGTTGTCTCCGCCGTAGGTATCTCTGAAAGTGATGTACTTAATGTTGTCGCTGACCATCGGTTTGGTGCTCGGCGTGAAGTCGTACTCTGGGTCGTGCATCAACAGCGGGTGACGTCCGACGATGATGTCGACAAGCATTGACTTGCCGCCGCCGTTCGGTCCCACTATCGCAAGGTGTTCCCCGTCCTCCAAAGTGAAGTTGACGGGCTCTGCCATACGCCATTTCGGCATGCGGCAAACACCGTTCTCTATGTTTATTATCTTCCTCATAATCGTATTAAAGGTAAAAAGGCAGAAAGGTAAAAGGTAAAAAGCAGGGTGCGTTCTTCACTCTTCACTTTCCGTTCTTCCCTTTTCCTGTTCCCTTCCTGCGCTGGTTCTCGCCTTGTTTTTTACAACGAAGTCCTTCCAACTGCTGTAGTGGCGCGCGCCCGTTGTGGGACGGCTCGACTCCAGGAAGTGACAGTAGGCGGCTGCGAGAGCGTCGGTAGCGTCAAGAAAGTGCGAGTGCTGGTCGTCGCGGAGGTTCAGAAGCCGTTGCAGCATGCCAGCCACCTGCTCCTTGGAAGCCTGTCCGTTGCCCGTTATCGCCATCTTTATCTTCAGCGGAGCATACTCGTGAACAGGCACTTTGTTGTGGATTGCCGCAGCTATGGCAACCCCCTGCGCCCTTCCGAGCTTCAGCATCGACTGCACATTCTTGCCGAAGAACGGCGCCTCGATTGCCATTTCGTCCGGGTGATACGTCTGAATGATACTGCTGACGCGGTCGAATATCCTTCCGAGGCGTATGTACACGTCCCTCTGACGTCGCATATCGATGACTCCCATGACGATAAGCGAGCTCCGGTTGCCGTTTACGCGAAGCAGACCGTAGCCCATCACGTTCGTTCCCGGGTCTATTCCGAGTATTATCTTCTCACCGTTCATGCGCTTATCGGTCCATGTACGGGTTGTGGGCGACCTCCCATCCGATTGTCGTCTGTGCGCCGTGGCCCGGGTACACAATCGTCTCGTCGGCCAGCTGTGCCAGTTCACGCAGACTGTTGATAATCATGAACATCGAGCCACCTGTCGTATCGGTGCGTCCAATGCTCTGATGGAAGAGCGTATCGCCCGTGAATGCCGTTGCTTCGTCTTCGAGATAGAATGTCACTCCGCCAGCCGTGTGGCCCGGAGTGGCTATCACCTTGATGTCGTGAGTTCCAAAATGGATAACATCCCCGTCATCGATGAAGCGTCCGACGGGCGGAAAATCGATGTCGATAGACAGTCCGAACAACTTCATGGCTTGTCCGTTGAGGTCTGCCATGAGCCCTTCGTCACCCTGGCTGACCTCCGGCTTGAGCCCAAACTCCTTGTATATCGTGTTGTCGCCAAAGTTATGGTCGATGTGTCCGTGCGTAGCAAGCAGATGAACGGGCTTCAGCTGTTGCTCACGAATGTAGTCGACGACGGCGTTCCTTTCTTCCGGGTAGTACGCTCCGCAGTCGATGATGACGCATTCCTTCGCCGGGTCGCTGACGACATAGCAGTTTTCCCGAATCATATTGCATGTAAACCTCTTGACGTTTATCATAATGTCTCTTGTCCTTTTTACGTTTTTGCAAGTCATCCTGTCAACCGGCATATCCCGTCTAAACAGGTATGTAGATGACATACTTCTCCTTGAACCAATCGTCTGAGAACCATTGGCTTATCTCTTCCACTTCAACAATCTTTGTGAACGGCTTTATCTCCTCCTTGATATCTCCGCCCTTGAGTACTATGACACCATTCCCGATGGCATTGCCGCTTCGCTTGGCGATGTTCTTGCGTACCAGTTTCATCAGTTCCGGCAGAGGCATGACGGCACGAGAGACGACAAAGTCGAACTTGCCATGCTCTTCCTCGCCACGCCGGTGGAGCGCCGTGACGTTCTTCAATCCTGTCGCCTGCGCCACCTCCGTAGCCACGCGGATTTTCTTCCCCGTACCGTCGATGAGCTCGAACTTCGCCTCCGGGAACAGTATTGCGAGCGGAATGCCCGGGAAACCGCCACCGGTGCCCATGTCGAGGATGCGTGTCCCCGGCTTGAAGTGTGTGAACTTGGCAATGGCGAGCGAGTGGAGCACGTGGTGAAGGTACAGGTTGTCGATGTCCTTACGTGAAATCACGTTAATCTTCGAGTTCCAGTCGCGGTACAGCGGCTCAAGTTTCGTGAGCTGCTCGCGCTGCGTCTCGCTGAGATTGGGGAAATATTGCAGTATTTCTTCTAGTTGCGACATATTCTATTCGTTTGTTCAGACGATTGTAAACAATAGTCCATATTAATCGCAAAGGTAAGAAAAAAAAGCGTAATGCAAAGTAAATCTTTCGTTTTTTACGCTTGATAGTCGTACCTTTGCACCCGATTTTCATGATAAGGCGAATTTTATTCACATATTGTATATATTATGTTGCAGGATAACAGGACGATGAAGGCAGGGCTGTTCGACTTGGACGGTGTCGTCTTCGACACAGAACCGCAGTACACCATCTTCTGGGGAGGCATCTTCAAGGAGTACTATCCCGGCTCAGAAGGCATGGAACAGAAAATTAAAGGACAGACTTTGGTACAGATTTACGACAAATACTTCCCTTCCAAAGAAGACCAGACGAGCATCACAGCACGCCTTAACGACTACGAGCGACACATGGCTTACCCCTACATTGCGGGCTTTGAGACATTCATCAAGCAACTGAAAGCCAACGGAATACCGACAGCGGTAGCCACGAGTTCAAATAAGGATAAGATGGAGAACGTCTATCGCCGGCACCCGGAGTTCAAGAGCTACTTCGACGCTATCCTCACCAGCGAGGACTTTGCAGAGAGCAAGCCGTCGCCCGACTGCTATCTGCGTGCCGCCGGGCGCCTCGGGGCAAAGCCGGAGGACTGTGTCGTCTTCGAGGACAGCTTCAACGGTCTGAAATCGGGCCGGGCAAGTGGTGCCCGCGTTGTAGGACTCGCCACCACGAACAGTGCCGAGAGCATTGCTCCGTATTGCGATGAGGTAATAAAAGATTACGAAAATTTCTCCATTAAGTAAACTATTTGTCCGTTATGGCTTATCAGTTTGCCTAAATTTGTGTACCTTTGCACTCTGAAAACATTTAAACGTAAATTTGTAATGGGTTATCTTTCAACAGACAAAAAGAAGATTACTGTAAAGACACTACATGAGATGAAAGCATCGGGTGAGAAAATCGCCCAGCTTACCGCTTACGATTTTACAACCGCAAGTATTTTCGACGAGGCAGGCATCGACTCCATCCACGTCGGCGACTCTGGTTCCAACGTTGTTGCCGGCAATGAGAACACACTGCCTGTCACCGTCGACGAAATGATATTCATGGCACGCTCGGTGGCCCGTGCCTGCAAGCACGCCTTCGTAGTGTGCGACATGCCGTTCGGCTCCTACCAGATTAGCCCTGAGGACGGTGTGCGCAATGCCATCAAGATAATGAAGGAAAGTGGTGTCGACGCCCTCAAACTCGAAGGCGGAGTGGAAATCCTCGACACCGTGAAGGCAATCATCGCCGCCGGTATCCCTGTTGAGGGACACCTCGGACTGACCCCTCAGAGCATCCACAAGTTTGGCGGCTACGGTCTGCGCGCCAAGGAACAAGCAGAGGCCGACAAGCTTCTTGCCGACGCCAAGGCACTCGACGATGCCGGCTGCTTCGGCATAACGCTCGAGAAAGTACCAGCCCAGCTCGCCAAGAAGGTAACCGAGAGCATCAAGGGAATTACCATCGGCATCGGCGCCGGACCATACACCGACGGACAGGTGCTCGTCTATGCCGACGCACTCGGCATGACCCAGGGTTTCAAGCCTAAGTTCCTTCGCCGCTTCGCAGAGGTCGGCAAGTGCATGACCGACGGCGTCCAGTCGTTCGTCAAGGCTGTCAAGGAGTCCGATTTCCCTAACGAAAACGAGAGCTACTAAGCACTTTACGTGGCACTCGGCTATTAGATTGACAGCCTTATGGACACTCAGAATACCCCAGTACATATTCGTCTGTGGCACAGAGACTTCTGGTTTCTGTCCATAGCAGGCCTTTTACTCTCGACGGTCGTCTACATGTGGCTCTCGAGAGTTGCCTCCATGCTCGAGCCTCTCAGCGGAATGACATCGCTGGAGCGCGGCGGTATGGTCGGCATATATGGTCTTGGGCTCTTCCTTTTGGGTCCTTACTGCCACTATCTCATACAACGCTATCGCCGCAACAAGGTATGCATACTTTCCGTTGCAGCGATGGCGTTGCTTGCTTTTGCCTTTGGCGAAATCGTCCCGCGCACCGACGGCACCGAGCGACTTGTCTTCGGACTCGTCATAATGCTGTGGTACGGAGCCTTCTTCGGGCTCGCCCAGATGATACTTTCCGGTGTCCTCGTCCTCGATGTAGCCGAATCGGGGCAGCGCACGGAGGCCAACTATGCCTCGGCATGGTTCCGGCGGTTTGCCATTTGCGCAGGTCCGCTGTTGGCGATAGTGCTGCCTGTCGAATCGACTATGAAGGTTCGTGGCATCGTGTATGTAGCCGTCATCGTTTTGTTGCTGCTCGTCAAGATACCGTTCAAGACCCCCGACGGCAACGAAAAACTGTTTTCCTCCGACCGCTTCATCCTTTCGCAGGGCCATTGGCTCGCCTTCAACCTCCTGCCCGTTGCCGCCGTGCTTGGCATGTCGGTAGCTATGGCGTTCAACAACCCCATCTTCTTCGAACAGGTAGCCATAGGCTTCGCCATCGCTTTGGCAGCCGAGAAGTTCGTCTTTGCCGATGCCGACTTGCAGAGCGAGTTCATTAGCGGTGGATTCTGCATCATTGCCGCCCTGCTGATGTACGTCACGCGAAGCGGAATGCCTGTCGTCGAGCACCTTGCCCCGTCGCTCATCGGCATCGGAACGGGACTGATAAGCAGTCGTATTCAGATGTTCTTCATCAAGCTTGCCGACCACTGCCAGCGTGGAACGGCACAGAACTCGTTCTTCCTTTCGTGGGAATTCGGCTTCGCAATTGGCATTTTCCTCACCGGATGGCTTCGTGATTACCATCAGCTTGATGTCATCGGCTTGATAGTAATCCTTGTCTCGACAATCTTCTACAAGGCTTTCACGCACAACTGGTACCTGAAGCACCGCAACAGATAACTACTTTAAACATTTACGTCCATAAAACAAATCTATGAAAAAGAAATTATTACTGCTCTGTCTCATCTTTCTTCCCCTTGCCGTTGCTGCACAGACATATACGGCTGTCTATTCAAGTTCTGAACAAAAGGCTGCAAAGCAATGGATGAAGACAGGACAATGGAGAAACGGATTTACAAAAGCGAAACCCGACAAGACCGTCAATCTCGTTGACTTCCAGCGTCAGTACGAGAAGAATCCGGAACAGTGGAGCGCTCTGTTCAAGTGGTTGCAGGAGACCGATTTGCTGGCTTTGTCGAAAGGCAAGCACCCTATTCCAGGCACAACGATGGTCGCCTCGGTTCAGGACGACACCAACAAACCGCTTGAGAAGCGTAACTCCGAGAGCCACCGCACCCACATCGACTTCCAGTATGTTGTCAGCGGAACGGAGGGCTTTGCCCTTATCGACCATGGCTCTTCAACTCCGAACTGCGAGTATGATGCCAAGAAGGACGTAATCCACTATGATTACGCCAAGGACAAGACGAAGTTCTTCACCAACCGCAAAGGTACCTTCAACATTTTCTTCCCCGGCGACTGGCACATCGCCAAGGTCCAGCTCTGCAAAAAGAACAAGCCCTTCAGGGTTATCGTTGTGAAGGTGGATTATAAATAAGGAGCCTGCCCAAGCCCTCCCGGATGGGAGGGATGTCTAAACAGCCATGTGGCAGCGCCCGCAGGACGTTTCGACTGTACTGTCTGTTCTGTTTGCAGCGCCTCAATCTTGTTCATCAATTATATCTATACAGTCTGTCCAAGTCTGTAGCGTTTAGCTCGCGTCGCAGCTTGCGCAAGAGTTTAACAAGGTGTTTGAACATCCTTCCCTTGGGGAAGGCTCGGTTAGGACTTCGGCTTTTGGCGGGCTCTTTTGTCTTCCTTTTTCCTTTTTCCTTTTCCTGTCTTTTGCCTTCGCAACCCATTGACTGTCAGCACCGCCGCGAAACCTTAGCTTTGGGCTTGCGAAAGGTCATCTTTAAGGCTGCAAAAGTTGACCTTTCGCGTTGCAAAACCTCATCTTTTGGAAGCTCATTCGGCATGCATGGGAAAACTGTAAAATATTAATCAATATCCGCAATCATCCCTACAGCCATGTTTTCCCACCGCAGGGGCGTCCCTTGTGGGCGCCCGATCGGGCTGTAAGACCGACAATAATATAAAGTTAGAATGCGCAATCAGAACACACCCACCGCAGGGGCGCCCCTTGTGGGTGCCCGATCGGGCTGTAAGACCGACAATAA
>OMVI01000096.1 GCA_900314455.1 uncultured Prevotella sp.
AAAAGATTCGACAAAAGAACATAAAAGACATATAATTAATAACATATACATCAGCAATAACCTCGAAGAGGTTGTACTATCGAGGCTTGTGGCAGTCATCACTTCAAATGTCGGAAGAACCATAATTATTCCCACAAGGGTCGCCCCTGCGGTGGGTGGCGTAGTTGGATGGATGAGATGGATATGGTGTCAGGGTGATAACGTGGAAGAGAAGTAGATGGAAGAAAGGGTTTTGAATGTGTGATAAGCTGTCAATGTTTTTCCTTTAGCAATCTGTAAGTTTTCGTCTCCGTAAACCATTGATAATCAACGGCTACGCAAAAGGGCAACTTTGGGCTTGCAAAACCTTAGATATTGGACGACGAAAGATGCCCTTCCGCGTTGCAAAAGGTCAACTTTCGCAACGCAAAAGGGCATCTATGGGTATGCTGTAAATAAAATTCTTAATTTCGGATATAGAAATTCCGCCATTCAAACAGCTGTGGCTACATGAATGAATGCGGATATTCTAACTTACATATAGTAGTAGTACTTGCCCGACTTGGTGGTTATCAGGAAGGTGCCACTATCGGTAAAGTCGACGAAATAAGGAACGTACTCAATGTCGTTGAGCTTCTTCTCCAGGTTCGTAGGTATCTGACTGTAATACACTCCGTTCTCACAAACCACGCAGCAAGCCTTGTCGGTCACGCAGGCACTGTAGGCTCTGCCATACATCTCCACGGCTTTCTGCAAGCACTCCATGTCGCTTGAGTTTGAAGCATATATCGACTTGTCAGTGACAATAGCGTAGTCGCCGTTCTCACTGATAGAGACACTCAATATCTCATCTTCATCACTGTAGAACTTGTTGAGCATGTCTGTCATGCCCGAAGGTGCTACGGCAAAGAACCTGTTCTTATCATAGACAATGCAGTAGTAGCCCGAATTCGTGATGGAAATGGCGTTGATGCGCTTCTGCTGGTTGTTCAGCTCCTTTATATGGTCAGCTAGTTTCTGGTTGATATTGGTGTATGCGTAGCCGTTATCACCGTTTATGACGACGCCGCTGCCACCTTCGGTCAGACTGCCCATGCGGCATTTGCCCCATTCCTCAATCTGCTCACGAATGTATTTCAGGCTGCTTGCATTGTCGGTGTAGTCGCGGCTCGTTCCCGTCATGCTCCAGTCGACGGAGTTGGACGTGCTTGCGGCATCCTGCGAGATATTGACACGTACCGTTTTTGAGCCCGCCTGGACTTCGAAATAGTCGGTACGGGGCGAGTCGTCGGTATTGGCATCGACGGCAAGGGTGAGCTCGTTGCCGCTCCTCGACAAGTGTCCCCACGAGTAAGTGTCAGTGGATATGTACCACGACTTGTTCGATGACACAGTGAATGTCTTGCTACCGCCGTCCGAATCGAAATCGGCATAGGTCGAGGACAGCGACAGTCTCGTGTTGGCTGTGCCTCCGGTGGGTCGGCCTGGTCTTGGCTTCGGTTTAGGCTTTGGCTTCGGTTTAGGTGCTATACGTCGGCTCGGTGGCTGCAAGACAGTCTGAGCTACCGAATTGACAGGGAATAATCCCATGCACAAAAGGCAAAGAAAGAATGCTAATCGTCTCATAGTGCTTGAATTTTATTACCCCTACCATCATCTAATCACTTGGTTTCGAGTGGCGAATAATGCTAAAGGCGTTTAGTCAAAAGTTTATTTTAATGAATTATTTGTCAACAGTATGATGCAAATTTATATAAATTATCTCAAACGAAAGACAAAAAGGCGAGAAGTTTTTATTAAATCCTTGTTTTTTAACATTTCAGTGGTGTAAATATCAAAAATAGTACTATATCTTCCCTTTGTTGTTCAGGTGCCCATACAAAAATGTCTCACCAAGTCCCGATGCTGTCGGTTGGACTTGGAGAGACACAACTAATTATTTTCCTTTACTCTTGATATGCTCCTCGTACTCTGCCAGTTCGCGCTCGCCGAAGTGAGCAAGACCGTAGTGCTCGTCGTGCTGGCTGAGGTCAAGGCCTACACGCTCGCTCTCGATGCTGACACGCATTGGAATGAAGCGGTCGATGAGCCAATAGCCAAAGTAGCTCATGCCGAACGTATAGACGAATACGATGACGATGGCGAGAAGGTGGTACAAGAAGATGACAAAGCCGTCCCACGTACCGGAGATAAGGCCTTCCCTGATGAAGATACCCGTCATTATGGTACCGACAATACCGCCGGTTCCGTGCGTCGGGAACACGTCGAGGGCATCGTCGATACGACTGTGTGAGCGCCAATACACTGCAATGTTACAGATAATGGCTATGACGAAGGCAATGAAGATGGTCTGACCGACCGTCACATATCCTGCTGAAGGTGTACAAGCGACAAGACCGACAACGCAACCAACGGCTGCACCCATTGCCGAAGGCTTACGGCCACGAAGGCAATCGAAGAATATCCAGGTCATCATTGCCGTTGCCGAGGCTGTTGTCGTGTTGAGGAACGCCTTCACAGCCTGACCGTCGGCATGCAGGGAACTACCGGCGTTGAAACCGAACCAGCCAAGCCATAGCATTGCAGCACCGAGAAGGACAAACGGGATGTTGGCAGGCTCCTCGTTCTTTGTCGACGTCCGGCGCCGACCGAGGAATATTGCTCCTGCCAAAGCTGCGATACCCGACGACGCATGGACAACGATACCACCGGCGAAGTCGACGACTCCCCACTTGAGGAACAGTCCGTCGGGGTGCCATGTCATGTGGGCAAGCGGGCAATATATAAAGACGAAGAAGAAAATCATGAAGAACAGATAGGCTGAGAAACGTACGCGCTCGGCGAAAGAACCGGTTATCAGCGACGGGGTTATGATGGCAAACTTCATCTGGAAAAGTGCGTACAAGGCCAGCGGGATAGTAGCGCCACCGAGAATCTTGCCCGTCGGGGTGATGTAGGTTGCCGCGCCGACATGCTGGAACATAAGGAAGCTTGTCGGATTGCCAATGATTCCGCCGATGTCATCACCAAAGGCGAGGCTGAATCCGAATGCTACCCACAGCACGGTGATGATGCCCATGGCAATGAAACTTTGCAACATCGTTGATATAACGTTGCGTGCGCCGACCATACCGCCGTAGAAGAACGACAGTCCCGGTGTCATCATCAGGACGAAGATTGTAGCTGTTATCATCCAGGCAACATCTGCCTTGTCAATCTTTGAGAAGTCACAGTCGAATGATGGCTCTGGGGCAAAGAGTCCCGCAATGGTTATTATGACCATCACAGCCATCAAAATAATCCATTTCTTTTTAATTTTAAGTTTCATATTTCTTCTATTTAGTTCGCTTTGTTTGCATTATGTAGCCGATAACAGGTGCAAAGTTAGCAAAAGAACAAATATTAACCGCATTTAATTAAGCTTTTGATTATAAAACAATAGTACTTCTTTCAGTCTGTAAATAATCAGTAATTGTTTCTTCGCAAAGTGTAAGCACAGTGCTTACAGTTTACAACTAAATGACTAAGACCTCGCCAAGCCTCCCCCAAGGGGAGTCTGTCTGATTAACCAAAAGTAACATCACCGACATCCAAACATTTATGATAACAATATACAAAGGAACAATATCCATTACGCAAGCTGGCATTCGGTAATCAAACATCCTCCCACGTGGGGGAGGCTTGGAGGGGTTTTACATTGGGGAGGTTGGGTGTTGAATTTAAAAAAAATGCCGGATGCTCACGCACCCGGCATTTTGTTGTCAATTCTCATTACTAAGCAATGCGAACGCTTCGCATGCCGAATTGACCTAGCTTTTGATATATTTAAAGCTCAAATGTATAGACTTTATAATTAAAACTATCATTATGCATTATCGAGCTGTCTCCCTTGCGGGAGGAGAAGTTGTGAGATTTAATCCCACTCGTCCCATGGATTGGTCTTCGAAGTTCCCGGAATATCAGAGCCAGGGTTAACATCGTAGTCGCCGAATGTTGACGGTGCTGCTGTCCCGGCACCCTTTCCGAAGAAGTCTTCGGTACTTTCGCTCCATGTGTTCTTATCGTTTATGAGGTTGGTCTTGTCCGTTTTGAGCTTTGCGCTCCACATGATGAAGCCCTCGCATTGTACCTGAATTCTTTCAGTCTGGGGCTTGATATACTTCCTTTTCATTTCTTTGCCCTCCTTACTTTATCAGATACTTCTGTCCGTTCATAATATATACTCCTGCTGGCAGGCCCTTGAGGTCGTTCTCGGAGCGTACCATCTGACCGGCAACGTTGAACACGCCCTTCACACCGATGGTGAGTTGAGCATTGAGTTCGTTGACGATGTCGTCAATACCGTCCACAGTTCCGCTGTTGTCACCATAGACATCAGCACCGGAAATCCACAGATACTGTGCCTTGGCATCTCCTGTTCCAGTTGTCGTAAGCGGGTTGTTGATAAGCGTGCCATCGAAGTCTGCCGACGGATACAGGTATGCGCGGAAGCCTTGCAGATACGGGAACGTCGTCTTGTCGTTCATGTCGATGGTCTTGTCGCTTGAAGTGATGCGCCACAAACCGTTCTTCTCGGTTCCGTCCTCAGTCTTTGTTGCCATCACGTAGCTGTACCATGGAATCTGCTGACGGTCGTAAGTGCCGTAGAAGTTGTATGTGAACATCTGCTTGTCATTCTGCAATTTAGTGTAGTAAGCTTTCTGCTCGTCAGTGAGTGGAGTATATTCGCCGGTCGCCTTACCATTTGCATCGAGTATCGGCTCACCATTCTGAAGTCTGTTTTTGGCAGTCTTGACAAGGCTCTGAGCATTCTCATTGTTGCAGACGATTGTCTTCTTGTCGACGCCTTCGAATGTAACGTGGCGGAAAGTGATTGCCGTTGCGTTGCCGTTAGCATCGAGAGTGACATCGCTCGACAGCGTGCTGCCTTCCTCGGCGTCGAACGTCGGATAGAGAAAGTATGGGCGACCTGCCTCAATGAGCTGGTTGACATGGCGCGTGAAGTGTACCGTGCGAGCTTCAATTTCCTTTGTATCGCCAGTGCGGAAACCATTTTCCGTGTGGGCAGTCATGACTGAGTCGAAGGTGATGAGTATTGAGTTAGCTCCGAAGAGTTCCTTCACCTGATGCTCGTTGACAGAGAACGGCAGGCAGATGCTTGTCCACCTGTTCTTCGTGAACGTACGGTGCAGCTTGACGTTGACGAACGACCGCTTAGCCTCTGCTAAAGGCTTGTCGGTAGGAGTTGCCTCTCCGTCATCAAGACTAGAAACTGTGTTGACCTTATCGGCGCCATTATCGCCCTTCTGAGTTGTGTCATAGATATCCTGGGTAGCAACGGCTCTTGCCTCACCATAGACTTCCTGGTCGTCAGGCTCTGGCAGATTTTTTGCATCTGCACCAGTGTTGCTGCTGTTTCTTATCTTCTCATCGGCATCCGGCATATTCAGATTGTAGTCGTCATCGACAGGTGTTGTTGCCGGCCACTTAGTTGAATTGCTCATGAAACCATCAGGAACGAATGCGTATCCGGCACAAGCGAGCTTTGAACCAATCTGGAACATGTAGTAAGTCTTGCCTGCCTTGACATTGAATGTGTATCTTACGTATGCCTTGGTAGGAGTTACGAATGCACCGTTTGTAAGCTTCAGCACGAAAATAGTGTCTCCGTAGTTTGTGTTCTGCCAATAGTATTTAACGCGATTGACATCCTGCTGGAACGTATTTGAGTTGTTCAAGTCTGCCTGTGTAACATTACCCGGCTCACTGAAGCTTTTCTGCTCGGCACTTGTATAACTTGAATGCCATTGCGGCTTGAACTTGAACTCATCCTTCCATGTACACCGCAGCTCTCCTTCAGCAACATAGTTCTGATGGGCAGTCTGCTGGTTGTTGCCGCCGGAGAAGTACTGACCTACTCCGCTTAACGACCAGTTGTCGTTCTTATCACTTACGTTAACGGTATTGCCGTTCTCGTCAAGGATGTAAAGAGCACGATAACGAAGTTCGTCAGCCTTAGAAACACTTGCTTTTGGATTGTCATCATTGAGGTCGGTCATACCGTTCTGAAGGACGTAAACCATAAGTGTTCCACTCTCCTCAGGCTCAAACTTGAGGTAAGTACCACGTACAGGGAGATTGAACGTAGTGTTTTTATTGAACGATAACCAACGCTCTGCGTTCTCATCAACAGGGTTCTGACCACCCTTAGAAGCATACTTGAAGCCATCGATAGTACGGTCGTCGGCTCCAACGGTATCACTCTTGACTGCCTCCCAGCTATCGGTGAGAGTATTACCGCTCAAGCTCTTGGATTGGTCCTTTATATAAGGATAATTTTCCTGGTCACCGTGGTCCCATCCTCCGTACGTCATCCACATACGTGTAACGTAGTTTGTAGTGGTGACACGCTTACCAACGAATATGCCTTCGCCAAGAACCGGCTTGTACATAGGTACACCGATGATAGTAATGTCAAGGTAAGGGTTACGGTAAACCTCATCCTTAACGGTCGTTCCGTCGCTCTGGTAGTGGGTCTTACCTTTTACGGCAGAGCGCACGCGGACAGCACCCGAGTTGGCATTGGTTGCCTTCTTCGGATTGATGTTGAACGCATTGTCAACTGTCATGTAATCAGTTACATCCTCACCGTTCTTTGACTTAGGCCACTGGTCTTGCTTATTGCCTTTGGAATCAGTACCGTAGTCAGGCGTAGCGTAGGTCTCCGTGAACGTAATGTCTGCATGTTCCTTGTCTATCAGGTTAGGAAGGTCACCCTTGAAGCCTGTGTTGAGGAATGTCGAAGCTGTACGCGCAGCCTTGGTATCACTCTGCATGACGACGAAAGCCGGCTTGTATAGCAGTCCGTGAATTGGGAAGTCTTTCTGCGAAGGACTAAATAGATAGTAAGTGTGGCCTGCAAACAGCGGGTGCTGAGTTGTCTGCTCACCCCACCAGTCGGTTTCTTCTGCAATCGCGGTTGTGCCATCTGCTTCGAGCTCAGGACGGTTCAGCACCTGCGTGTATTTGTCCGTTGCATCATAGATAGTATATCTTATTGGCGAAGCCTTTGTACCATAGTCTGCATCGAGAGCAAGGAATCCGTTGGCAGTAGGCTCCAGTTTGAGGAAGCCACCACACGTTGGATAAGGGTTGTCAGCGCTTGGAGCAGCAGCACCATCGCCGAACAGGGCGTTACCACCATAAAGAATGTAGTGGTGGGTAGCAGTGCCATCCTTATCGAAGTCGCCATCCGGGTCCGCCGTTTTTATCGCATTGTTGTCGGAAACAGTCCAAGTCTCACCCGCGGTAGCATTACCGAAGGTTATCTTAAGGCCCGGAGCCTCATTCTCAGATATAGCTCCGGAATAGAAATTACCACCCTTGATGAAGTGAAGCTTGCCCATTCGGCTTGTCTCACGTTGTGAGAAGAGAGGCACACGAAGTCCGTTGCCATCGGTAGAGTCGCCTTTATAGTAGTTGGCATCGTAGATAATGTCATACTGAGCCATATCTTCAGTCGAGCCTTCGACAGTCACTGTGTACGTATCGCTTACAGGCTGGAGGGCACCATACTTGGCACGGTTCCATGTCTTGTTGGGGTCGAGCGACGGGTCATAGTACGGTGTGACTTCCATCGTTGCGGTTCCAGCTTTCTTACCATAAGAAGAGTGGTCGGCGTTGAGGACAGTTATGTTGTCGTTAGTATCATTTGTCTTTACCCATGTACCCTTGTGACCGGTGCCATTGGTAAAGCTGAAGTACTTCGTCCAGTCGTTATTGTAGTCGTCGACAATCTTTACAGAAGGTGCCGGGGCTGTAGTTCCGACAGGGATATGCGTCGATTTCGGGTCAATAATGAACTTGAGGTTCTCATGCTCGGCAATGTTATAAACCTGAGAAGAGACCTTACCGATGTCGAACAGATAGTAGTTCCAGAAAGAACATACATAGTAGATAGGCACATAGCCCTCGCCGTGGAATGTAATACTCCACGAACTCTTGCTGTCGTTACCCCATCTCTTTCGACTTGTATAGAACGTTCCGGTGACGACAGTATCCTTTTGGACTTGTACGCCATGTCCGTTGTCAATCATGGACGGTATAAGATTGCCATTCTTATCTCGGAGATAGACACCGGTCGGCTTGCCTTCGGCATCGACCTGGCGCTTGTATGCAGGTACAGCAAGACTGATATTCTCTATCGTACGCTCGTTTCTTTCCTGCTCATTACCAATGTAGACCTCCATCTTTACCTGTCCGGTAGGGTCGGAGACTTTAGTGTCCTTGCCCTCGCCGGTATGAGTCTTGTAAAGACCGATTTCCTCATTGATACTGTCTTGTACATTACTGTAATATGTAGACTGCCATTTACTGTCGTCCGGAACGAAGAATACATACCAGAAATCGTTCTGATACTGACCTCTATCGTTGTATCCGAGCATTACAGTTGTATCCTCCGGAACGCTCCAGTCCAAATCGTGGTCGTCCAAAGTACCGGTAAGGTCGAAACGGTTCTCCACCGTCATGACGTAGTTCTTTGCGATTGGGTTCTTCTGAGGGTCCGGATCAAGCTTCAATGTCGGTGAGCGCTTCAGCGAGTGGAGCACAAACTGATTTGACTTGATTGTGTATTTGTTGTTCTGGTTTGTTGTATAGAACATACCGGGAACGGTCGTTGTCTTGTCGCTATCGGCTCCTGCCTCTTCCGAGATAACTCCCTTCAGCGGAGAGTTGCTCTTCAGTTTGGCATTAAGCGTGAAGATATAGTCGTCAGGGAAAGCGCCTTGAATCTGGATTTGGCGGTTGTCATCTTTGCCCAATCCTTGTATAGTGAGGGCAGTGGCGTCAGTTATGTCTCCGTATGGAGCCTTCTTTTTGATATAGTCAGGTGCATAGGAGAAATATGTCACAACATTGCCTTTGTTGTCCTTCATGTCCATTCCGTAGTCAAGAGGGTCCTGACTAAAATTCTTGAACACGTCTTGACTCTTAAAGGTAATGGTTCCATTAGAGATACAATCATCGATATCGTATTCCTTTGTATAGTCGTTGCCCGCATCGTCAACAATCTTGAAGTGCGGACCGTAGAAGATATCGGAACCTGCATTCCTAGACTTATAGAATGACGTCTTATACTTAGAGAATTCCTGCTTATCCCATACAACATGCGTTTGGACGGTTTCGCTGGTTCCAAGTTCCTTAACGCTGACCTTGACGGTACCGGTAGCCGTAGCGTTGGTGCCGTAAGTGCTTGCAAAGTCTGGCTTTACTTTAGCGGTAAACGTAATCGTCTCGTTGTCTGTTGTACCGGCCTCTGCATCAGATGTCTTTGTAGAGGTGATTGTATAGCCCTTTTCCTTGGGTACAATAGAGAGCTGGGCATCACTGCCTGCGGACGTAATGTCGAAGCATTTGGTGATGTCTATGTCGTTGCCTTCAGGCGATTTGTAAGTCACCTTCACAGAGTCGATGCCCTGGGAGGTGCTGTACGGAGTGCCGTTAGTCTTCTTTGTAACAAGCGAAACGACGTCATTATCCGTCATTGGCTTGCCATTGTTGTAGACCAATACATTAAAAGATGTAGGCGCAACTACCTCGAATGAATAGTTGCCCTCTACCGGCTGGTATCCCTTTGCTTTACCGGAAGCCGTCGGGGTGGCGGTCACCTTGATTTTAACAGTACCCGTTTTGCTACCTACGGTGATGTATCCACGGAAGGTGTTGAGCCGCGTTCCGGTAGCAGTCTGCTCCTGGATGACGTGACCGTCATTATCCTTCAGGTCGACGGTACGTGTCGTTGTCGTGCCGCCATTCGTCTCCGTAACGGTTGTGGTTGTTTTGTAATCGTCGGTAAATGTGTACTCCAACTTGTACAAACCACGCACATTTCTGCCTGCTGCGTTGTAAATAGTTACGGCGGCAGGTTCGTACTTCGCGGCATTTACCATTACTTTGTCGTAGCCGGACTTCACCGTAACGTTCATCGTCGGTTTCTCGTTATCGGCCACAGCCCGCATGCTTCCTGTGAAGAGCATGAGGAGTGCCACGACGAGGAACGGTACAATCCGTCCGCAAGTCATAAGTGTTTGCTTTTTCATAAAAATCATTCTATTGTAAGCTTTATATATTTCTTTACGTCTTCCTTTGTTTGAGCTGAACTAATTGTGTTTGTAATCAGCTTTTGTCTAGAGTAAACGGTGCCTTCGCCGGCAGGTTATTGCTCAGTAAATATTACCAAAGTATTTGTTATTGCCACAGCGATGTGTTGGCGCTTGTGGCTCAACGGTTAGCGTGTATTTGACACACTTCACCGTTGTATTTGTTATTTCACGGTGCAAAATTAATCATAATGTTTCAATTATGCAACAAAAAATGTTACTTTTTTATGCATAATACGATAACTTTAGACAATTTTTACGCTTGGAAACCTGGTTTTCGGAAGTGTTAGAAGTATCTCAGTGGGTGATGAACATAACACAAATTGCTGCTGAGGAACATAGGATTTTAATAGAATTAATATCCGCCTGCCTGCCCGACAATTATAAAGTTCTTATGTCATAATTTTTCATTTTATGATTTCATAGCATCTGCCTTTGCAACTTGTTGACTGTCAATGGCTACGCAAAACCTAAGCTTTGAGGTAGCGAAAGTTCAACTTTAAGGTCTCAAAAGATAAGGTTTTGCAGGCCAAAAGTTGAGGTTTGGGAGCGCCAAACCTTAGCTATGGTATCGGTGTTAATACTTTTCAAAGAAATGAACGGAAAAGCAGTGGATTTCCGTGCACATTCTTTGGCGTTCTGAGCAATTCTTGTTATCTTTGCAACAATAATATTCCTAATGTTGAAAACAAGATGCGCTACAGCGTGAAACGCTTAAAAGTTCATTAATTGCATTTAATATGGCCAGTGAAGTTGCACAAAAAAGATAATCTGAACGTCAAAAATGAATCGACATATATATAATAATGTGAACCGTGTTATTGGTGTGGCAGCACTTTTGTTGGCAATGACCGCCTGCGGCAACAAGGCAGAAGACAAAGCCGAGAAGCAGCCGCAGCAGCCTCCGAAGGTTGTCATGGACGTACCATCAGGCACCAAGGCACCCGCCACCGAGCCCGTAGACACGCTGCCAGGACAAACCCACGTCACCGTGACGTGCCGTTGCTTCGCAGCAACCAACCCCGATGAACTCGACGAACTGCCCTACTCTATGAGCACGGCGCGCAAGGACACGGCGCTTCTGAGGCGCATCAACGACGGCGAAGTATACGTCGTAAGCCCCGGCGAAAAGGGCTATATACTGGCAAAGGACAACAATCGGCTGCAAATCCGGTTCCCCGACAAGATTGCGTGGGTCATGGAAAGCAACACAAAATAGAGTTGCCGAAATCCGAGCGAGGATTTTCTCGATATGTCCATCTACTTTAACACAGTAAGACACACCATATGAAACACAACTACTTACGAAAAATGACACTAAAACCCGCCTATAATTTAACATAAATAAACACTTCTGTCTACATCACTTTGGGATATTTTATATATCTTTGCAGTCGAAATAGTTAAACAAAACGGAAAACTTTCGGAGTCGCAAAAACAAAAAAGTTTCCCAAAACGGAAAACTCATCCGTCAGCCGCGACCCACTAAGTAATCCTTAAAAACATAAACCAAGCTCATGGAAATCAAAAACTTTACAATCACAAAGCGCGACGGTTCGAAGGATCAGTTCTCGCTCGACAAAATCATGAACGCTATCCTCAAGGCGTTCGACAGTGTAAAGCAACCCGTAGACCTTGGCTCCATTTCTAAGATTCTGGCTCACCTCGACATCCACAACGATATTAAGGTGGAGGATATTCAGAACCAGGTAGAGGTGGCGCTTATGAAAGAAGGCTACTATAAGGTTGCAAAGAGTTTCATCATCTACCGTCAGGAGCACACCGAGGACCGCGAGGCCATTCAGCAGATGAAGTTCCTCACCGACTATATGGGTGCTGACAACGCCGCAACGGGCTCCAAGTTCGACGCCAACGCCAATGTCGAGCACAAGAACATCGCAACGCTCATCGGTGAACTGCCAAAGCGCGGTTTCATTCGCCTCAACCGCCGTATGCTGACCGACCGCATTAAGAAGATGTATGGTAAGCAGCTCGCTGACGAATACCTTGACAAGCTGAACCACCACTTTATATATAAGAACGACGAGACAAACCTCGCCAACTACTGCGCCAGCATAACCATGTATCCATGGCTCATCGGCGGTACGACAAGCATCGGCGGCAACTCAACCGCTCCTACCAACCTGAAGTCGTTCTGCGGCGGTTTCATCAACATGGTGTTCATCGTCAGCTCAATGCTTGCAGGCGCCTGCGCTACGCCGGAGTTCCTTATGTACATGAACTACTTCATCCAGAAGGAGTACGGCAAGGACTACTGGAAGGAGCCTGACAAGGTTGTCGACATGAGCTTGCGCCACCGCACACTCGATAAGGTCATCACCGACTACTTCGAGCAAATCGTTTACTCGCTGAACCAGCCTACCGGAGCCCGCAATTTCCAAGCTGTGTTCTGGAATATCAGCTACTACGACAAGTACTACTTCGAGAGTCTGTTCGACAACTTCTACTTCCCTGACGGCTCAAAGCCAGACTGGGACGGTCTGAACTGGTTGCAGAAGCGCTTCATGAAGTGGTTCAACAAGGAGCGCACACGTACGGTGCTGACATTCCCGGTAGAGACCATGGCGCTGCTTACTGAGAATGGCGACTGCAAAGATAAGGAATGGGGCGACTTCGCAGCAGAGATGTACTCAGAGGGTCACTCGTTCTTCACTTACATGAGCGACAATGCCGACTCGCTTTCGTCATGCTGCCGCCTCAGAAACGAAATCCAGGACAACGGTTTCTCTTACACTCTCGGTGCCGGCGGTGTATCTACTGGCTCTAAGTCTGTGCTTACAATCAACTTGAACCGGTGCATTCAATATGCTGTAAATCACAAGATTGACTATAAAGAATATCTTTCGGGCGTTATCGACTTGTGCCACAAGGTACAGTTGGCTTACAACGAGAACCTGAAAGTTCTGCAGAAGAACCACATGCTGCCGCTGTTCGACGCAGGATACATCAACATGAGCCGCCAGTACCTCACCATCGGTATCAACGGACTTGTTGAAGCTGCTGAGTTCCTCGGACTTAAGATTACTCCGAACGACGACTATCTGCACTTCGTACAGGGTGTCCTCGGACTCATCGAGAAGTACAACAAGGCTTACCGCACGAAGGATGTCATGTTCAACTGCGAGATGATACCTGCCGAGAACGTCGGTGTCAAGCACGCTAAGTGGGACCGCGAGGACGGATACTTCGTACCGCGCGACTGCTACAACTCTTACTTCTATGTTGTAGAGGACGACTCGCTGACTATCCTCGACAAGTTCAAGCTGCACGGAGCTCCTTACATCGAGCACCTGACCGGTGGTTCTGCACTGCACATGAACCTCGAGGAGCATCTCTCGAAGGCACAGTACCGTCAGCTTCTCCGTGTAGCCGCACAGGAAGGTTGCAACTACTTCACGTTCAACATTCCTAACACCGTCTGCAACGACTGCGGTCACATCGACAAGCGCTACCTCAAGGAGTGCCCGGTTTGCCACTCGAAGAATGTCGACTACCTAACTCGTGTCATCGGATATCTGAAGCGTGTCAGCAACTTCTCTATGGCCCGCCAAGAGGAAGCACACCGTCGCTACTACGCAACGAAGCAGAAGTACACGGTGGGAACAACGCAGGAAGATTTGGACAAGGCAGAGGCAGAGGCTGCTGAGAAGCAGAAGCCGCAAACCATCACTGTGAAATAATTACTTAAGGTTCAAAGATTGATATTGAAAGGATTGCCCCACCCCGTCAAAAAGGGTGGGGTTCTTTGTCACTATAGGTTAACATGCTTAAATTCGTAAACACTGATATCGTATTCCAGGAAGTTCCTGACGAGACGACACTCGCCATCAACCTCTCGCTATGTCCTTGCCACTGCCCGGGCTGCCACAGCTCTTATCTGTGGGGAGACAACGGCAATGAGCTGACACCGGAGGCTCTTGACGTGCTCATCGGAGCTGACGGCAGCAACGCCATCACGTGTGTCAGCTTCATGGGAGGCGACAACGACCCTGCCGCCGTCAGCGACCTTGCCGCTTACGTGCACGAGAACTACAAGGGACTGAAGACGGCTTGGTACACGGGACGTACCGTCATATCGCCGTATATAGACAAGCAGAACTTCGACTACATAAAGGTTGGACCCTACATCCGCCATCTCGGTCCGCTCAAGAAGCGCACGACAAACCAGCGTATGTACCGAAGGAAGAAGGACGGAACGTTCGAGGACGTCACCGAATGGTTCTGGAAGAAATAAGAAAGGACGATAAGCGCATTCAGTTTTCCAACAGATGACTGCCACAAACCTCGATAGAGGTTTAACAATCGGTAACCCCAGCCAAGGGAGTGAAACGACCGCAGACTGGGGGAAAAGCACACATCAAATTACAACTCAGCGCTTCGGAGATGCGCTACAGCACGAAGTGCGCTATAGGTTGACAATAAACGACGTACACGTTTCACGTTGTAGCGCATCTCCGAAGCGCCGAGTACAAACTCTTAATAAGATGTACGACCCCAGACTGCACTATCGTTTGTCTGGGGTTTTCGAAAGTTAAACCTCTACGAGGTTTTATTGCAGCTGACCATTCATTTGTATTTTAAAGGACGAGACAAAAAAATTGGTTGCCTAAAGCAGGCAACCAATTTTCGTTTAGTACAGTCCAAACCAGAAGTGATACATGTAGCTGATACCCAGTCCGGCAAGTGTTGCACAGAAAACGTGTATCAACCCTGGAGCCATGAACGAGTGGTTCAGCAGGTATTTACCAATGACCGTCGTACCGGAGCGGTCGAAGTTGACCGTCGCAATGTCCGAAGGATAGTTCGGAATGAAGAAGTAGCCGTAGACGGAAGGCATCACTCCAAGCAGTATCCAGCCCGGAATGCCGAGCGAATAAGCAAGCGGCAGCATCGAAACGACAACGGCGCCCTGCGAGTTTATCAGCACCGACACGGCGAAGAAGGCGAATGCTATCGACCACGGATACTCGCTGACGATGCCGCCAAGGAGTATCTTCATCTCCTCCTGGTAGTTGTCGAAGTACGTATTGGACATCCACGCGATACCATAGATGGCGACCACCGCAACCATACCGTTCTGCCAGACAGGCCCCGAAACAGCGTTCTTCGGCTTGGCCTTGCAGAATATAATCATCAGCGCACACGCCACGAGCATCAGTATCTGTATGACAATATTCATCGAGAGCGCCTTATCGCCAGCCTGAGTTACGCCTTCAATTTCGATTCCACCCTTCACGAGCTTCTTGGTGTCGATAGTTGTGCTTGAGCCAGTGCCAGAGGCAGCGTCCCACTTGACGCCCACAGAAACGGTATCGGCCACATGATCAACCGGCAAACCTTTCTGCTCGGCCTTCGCTACGGCAACATCGTCGGGCAGCCATAGCGTGTCCTTGCCTTGCATAGCATACGATTTGACACAGATGGTGTCGACACTCGTCTTCGTGAAACGTGCCGATTCGACATGGCTGACAGCACTTATGTTCTTGTAAGACGGCAGCAAATTGACACCAAACATCTGAGCAACGGAGATGACAACGATGACAGCTAGCGTTGCGAGGAAGATGTAAACGGCATTCTTCGAGTGCTGAGGAATCTTCTTGTCGAGGGTCGTTGCGCTTGAGCCATAGATGTAAGCGTACTGCTGCGGGTCGCGGAGCTTAGCCTGGAACTTAGGGTCTTTGTCCAAGTCCAAGCCACGGTTCCAACTGTAAGCCACAGCGGCGAGAATACCGATAAGGCACGCCGGGATTGTCACCATTATGATTTGGACGTTCGTAACGGGGAATCCGTTGTCGGCGGAAATTGCCGCGAAAGCCACAACAGCTGCCGCAATAGGCGAGCAGGTAATACCAATCTGCGATGCTATCGACGCTATACCGCAAGGGCGCTCAGGGCGTATGCCTTTCTGGAGGGCTATGTCGCAGATAATAGGCATCAGCGTATAGACGACGTGACCGGTACCTACGAGGACGGTGAGGAAGAACGTTGTCAGCGGGGCAAGCAGCGTAATGCGGCTCGGATGTTTGCGGAGCAACTTCTCAGCAATCTGTATCATCCAGTCCATACCGCCCGAAGCCTGGAGTATACCGGCACAGGTGACGGCAGCAATGATGATGTAGATGACATCGGTTGGGGGATTACCAGGCTTCAGATGGAAGCCGAAAACTAGCACGGCAAGACCAATGCCACTGATGGCACCTAAGGCAAGTGAGCCGTAACGCGCTCCTATCCACAGTGCTACAAGCACAACGAGGAGCTCAACAACCATTAAAACTGTCATATGTAAAAAGTTAGGGCCATGCCTCCGGAAACCGTTCGCGCGCTATACTGGCAGCGGTAAGGCTACAGGCAGGCGATTCATAGTGTTATATTGTATATTGTCAGATAAGTGAAAATTAATTAGTTAGAATTGATTTCGTGTGCAAATGTATGAAAAAAAAGGAAAAAGAACATTTATTTCGGATTTTTTTGAAAAAAATATAGCTGCGTACGAACAACATATTAGGTTTTTTGCTACCTTTGCTCTTATAAACGTAAGTTCAACTAATATAGAAAACACTATGATTCCGACTATCCTTCTCGCCATGATGCTTACCGCAACACCGGCAAGCGCGGCAACAACCAATATATCATATACTACCAACGATTCCACGGCATACACTCCCCTGGCCACCGACTCTATAGGACGTGCACCGAGCGACGAGCATTGCGCAGTGGAAACGGCCGTCGATTTCCCCGCCGGAAGCGGGCAATTGCAGGACAGCATTCGCTCGTACATTGCCGACGAGTTGAAGGCTTTCTACCCCGAAAACGAGGATGGCGTGACCGAACCAGCTGATTACAAGGGCGATATAAGCAACGGCAAGGCAATAGTAGACTTCCATTCAGAGGCCATACTTGCCGCCTTGAAGAAGGATTATGAGCAATACGTCAAGGACGGAGGGCCGAAAGACATGTACATGATTACCCAATCGAGTATCCACAAGGCAAGCGAGAACGACTCAATCGTGACCTACGAGGCCACATCGTACAACTTCCTGGGTGGCGCCCACGGCAGTAGCTGGCTCGAGGGTGTGACCTTCCGCCGCAGCGACGGCAGCAGGATAGACATAGTTCTCGACCCGCTGCTCGTCGACGAGATGCAGCCTCTGTTGCGCGAAGGCCTCAACCAGTACCTCAGCGACAACGGAACGGAGCTCAACGTTGACAGTCTCATCAACGGTGGAATGTATCTCATCGACGGACTCGTTCCGTTACCGTCCACTCCGACATACCTTACGGCAGATGGGGTGAAGTTCGTCTACCAGCAATACGAAATCGGTCCGTACACCCTCGGCATTCCGACGTTCACCATTCCGTTGGATAAAATCCGCCCGTATATTCTCAAAGCCGAATAAAGTGATATTTCTCTGCCGTTCAACACGTTAACAAAGGAAGAAAAGAAAAGCCATCATTTCATCAAATATGATGGTCAAAAGTTCGTCTATCTCAAAAAAAAGCATTACCTTTGCAGCCGCTTTCGAAAGCCCCCTTTATTATAATAATGTATAATAGGTAAAGAGAACAATTGTTTTTAGGACGGGAACAGCCTGCCACCGTTGGTTGTGCCCTATGATGAAAGGAAAATAATGAGACAGCTCAAAATTCAGAAAAGCATCACTAACCGTTCCAGTGAGGCATTGGACAAGTACCTCGTAGAGATTGGCCGTGAGCCTATGGTAACCCTTGAAGAGGAAATCGAACTCGCACAGACTATCCACAAAGGCGGTCAGAAGGGCGAGCGCGCAAAGGAAAAGCTCATTAAGGCCAACCTGCGCTTCGTCGTTTCCGTTGCAAAGCAATACCAGCACCAGGGGCTGTCGCTAACTGACCTCATCGACGAGGGCAACATCGGACTCGTAAAGGCTGCCGAGAAGTTCGACGAGACGCGTGGCTTCAAGTTCATATCGTACGCCGTTTGGTGGATACGCCAGAGCATTCTGCAAGCTATCGCTGAGCAGAGCCGCATCGTACGCTTGCCTTTGAACCAGGTAGGTGCCATGAGCCAGATTAACAAAGTTACCGCGGAGTTCGTCCAGAAGAACGGACGCCGCCCTTCCATACACGAACTCAGCGAGATGACGGGCATCGAGGAGCTGAAGATACGTCAGAGCCAGAATGCCGACGGACACCACATGAGCATCGACGCACCGTTCTCCGACGATGATACCAACTCCATGTCGGACATGCTTGCCTCAGGTGACGACAGCCGGACGGACAAGCAGGTCGACTACGAATCAATGGCATCCGACCTTGACGACGTACTTCGCAAGGTGCTCAAGGAGCGCGAACTGAAAATCGTCAAGCAGTGCTTCGGCATCGGCTGCCACGAGAAAGGACTCGAGGAGATAGGCGCTGAGATGGGACTCACTCGTGAGCGTGTCCGCCAGATACGCGAGAAGAGCATCGAGAAGATACGCCAGTCGGGCAATGTCCGCATCCTCATGAAGTATTTAGGTTAGTTCAGTATGCTGCGGCACCCCAGCAGTTATTAAGCACCCACTCGTCCAGTATGCTGCGGCGCTGCCGCAGTCACCAAGAAAACAATGCACATCGGAATAGCAGGAAATATAGGAAGCGGAAAGACAACGCTAACAAAGTTGCTCGCAAAGCGGTACGGCTGGACTCCAAGCTACGAGGCTGTGAAGGACAATCCGTACCTCTCCGACTACTACAGCAACATAAAGCGCTGGGCATTCCCAATGGAAGTGTTCTACCTCAAGGAGCGTTTCCGCGATTTGCTGGAGATAGCCCGCTCGCCGAAGACTATCGTCCAGGACAGAACTATCTTCGAGGGCGTCTACGTCTTCGCAACCAACAACCACCTGATGGGGAACCTCGACGACCGTGACTTCGAAACTTACATGGAACTGTTCGAGTCGATGATGACACGCGTCAGCTATCCGAGGCTTCTCGTCTACCTTCGTTCCTCACTGCCCCACCTCGTCAAGAACATCGAGAACCGCGGACGTTCGTACGAGCAGGAAATCCCAATCGACTACCTCGAAGGCCTCAATCGCCTGTACGACGACTTCGTAATGAAGAAGTACAAAGGCAGGACAATCGTCGTGGATGTCGACAACCTCGACTTCGAACACCGTCCCGAAGACTTCAGAAAAATATCAGACCAGATAGGAGCCGAGCTCTACGGTCTCTTCAGTAATAACGAATAATCACCCAAGCAGTTGGGTATGCCGCTGCACGACAGCGGCACCAAACATCATAACAATGCACATAGCAATAGCAGGAAACATAGGAAGCGGAAAGACGACACTCACCCGCATGCTCGCAAAGCGCTACGGCTGGATACCGCATTTCGAGCCCGTGGACAACAATCCCTACCTCGAGGACTACTACCACGACATGGCTCGCTGGGCATTCAACCTGCAAATATACTTCCTCAACAAGCGTTTCAAGGACGTGGTCGAAATATCCCGCTCCGACAAAGCCGTCATTCAGGACCGAACTATCTTCGAGGACGCACGCATCTTCGCGCCGAACCTCCACGACATGGGTTATCTGTCCGACCGTGACTTCAACAATTACACCGACTTGTTCGACCTCATGCTGTCGCTTGTCAAGCTCCCCGACCTGCTCATCTATATCCGTTCGTCGGTGCCAAGGCTCATCGGCAACATACAGAAGCGCGGCCGCTCGTACGAGCAGACCATACGCATCGACTACCTGCAGGGCCTCAACGCACGCTACGAGGAATGGATTAAGTCATACAAAGGCAAACTGATAACCGTCGACGGAGACACCTGCGACTTCCAGGACTCGCCCCGCGACTTCGGACGCATCGCCGACCAGATAGACGCCGAGCTCTTCGGCCTCTTCTCGAAGGAGTAACCAGCCACCCCGCTCCCTCCCGTCCAGCCACCGGCAATCCTCCGCCCAGCGCCGGCAACGAACCATCCTGCGGTTTGCATCCACCCGTTCGGTATGCTTCTGCACCGCAGAAGCCCCCAGTATGAACTAACATTATTAACTATTATAACAACACCCGCAAAACCAACTAACAACTCCCCTGCTTCAGGGGTTGGGCAATTGCTTGCTTATGGAAAATCTAACAGAACACAAGGAAGAACAAATCCTTATCAGTATTCAGGGAATTGACCGTCCGGGACTCACTGCCGAGGTCATGGAAATCCTCGCAAAGTACAACGCTACAGTACTCGACATCGGTCAGTCGAACATCCACTCCACACTGTCGCTCGGCGTTCTCATCCGTGCTGACGTCCTCGTATCGGGTCAAATCATGCGAGAGCTGCTCTTCCGTGCCAACGACCTCAACGTCAACATTACTTTCCAGCCTATCACCGACGACGACTACGAAGCATGGGTAGGCCGTCAGGGAAAGCACCGCTACATCCTCACACTCATCGGACGCGAGCTTTCGGCAAGCCAGATTTTCGCTGCTTCAAATGTGATAACTAAGCAGAAGCTCAACATCGATGCCATCCGCCGTCTCACCGGTCGTGTCAGCATCATGCATCCCGACCGCAACACGCGCTCGTGCATTGAGTTCTCGCTTCGTGGCGACCCTGTCTCACGTCAGGACATGCAGTCGGAGCTGATGAAACTGTCGGCGGAAATGGGCTTCGACTTCTCTCTCCAGAAGGACGATATGTACCGCCGTATGCGCCGTCTCATCTGTTTCGATATGGACTCTACCCTCATTCAGACCGAGTGCATAGACGAACTGGCTAAGCGTGCGGGCGTTGGCGACCAGGTATCGGCAATCACCGCTTCGGCTATGCGTGGCGAAATCGACTTCAAGGAAAGCTTCACACGCCGCGTGGCTCTGCTCAAGGGCCTCGACGCAAGTGTCATGCAGGACATCGCCGAGCACCTTCCTATCACCGAAGGTGTCGACAAGGTCATGAAGGTTCTCAAGACATCGGGTTACAAGATTGCCATTCTCTCCGGAGGTTTCACTTACTTCGGACAGTACATGCAGCGCAAGTACGGCATCGACTACGTATATGCCAACGAACTGGAGATTGGCGAGAACGGCAAACTCACGGGCCATTACCTCGGTGAGATAGTAGACGGCCACCGCAAGGCGGAGCTCCTCAAGCTAATCGCACAGGTCGAAAAGATTAACCTCGCGCAGACTATAGCAGTCGGTGACGGTGCCAACGACCTCCCGATGATTAACGAGGCAGGTCTCGGTATCGCCTTCCATGCAAAACCAAAGGTAAAGGCAACGGCTCACCAGAGCATCTCTACCATCGGTCTCGACGGTGTCCTCTACTTCCTCGGCTTCAAGGACAGCTACCTCGGAGAGCTCGGTAAGTAAGCAGAAGGACGAATAAGACAAGATGAACATCTGCCGACAGGCAGTCTGATATGCTTTACATCGTTCATCGTGAGAAATAACATGGACGATTGTGGATAGTCATATAAGGAAAGATGCATTCATAGATTTCGTATAGCAAAATACAGCAAACCCCGGACTGGCAATTGTCAATCCGGGGGTTATTGTTATATGACTACTATGTCAGAATTTTTCCTTCTCGTTTTTAATAGCTTTTGTCTTCGTAACTAACTGATTGTCAATGGCGCCATAAAAGGGCAGCTTTGAGCTTCCAAAACCTTAGGTTTTAAAC
>OMVI01000017.1 GCA_900314455.1 uncultured Prevotella sp.
TTACCAAGATTGATGTCCTTTCCGCCCATGATGGTAATGCCCCACCAGTTGTCCTCGATACGGTTTCCACTGACCCGGAGGTTCAGACCCTTCGTATTGCCGGAGTCATAGATTGCGATACCGCTGCCGCCATAGTTCGGATTATTCTTATAAACATATTTATTATGGCGGATGATATTGTTGCGGATGATGGCATTCTTAAACCTTCCCTGAATGTTAATTCCATAACGGCAACTGTCTATCGTGTTGTTCTCGACCAGCACATAGAGGTCGGCATCATAGCCAAGCATGTTCGCAATCGACATAGCACCGACAAGCAGCTTCGTAGTGTCACCAATGAACGTATTGTTGCGTACGATTGTGGTGTCGCCCTGCTGAAGATTGAGCATCGGCATATTGCGGTTGACCTGCTGGTTCTTGTTGAATATACAGTTCTCGATGATGTACGAAACATTGATGTTTGCCGCACCGCCGATAGCCGTGTAGTCGTTGTGGTCGAAGAGAGTGTTCGTCACATGCACGCGGCTGCCCGTTCCAGCCACGCCGATGGTACCAGAGACGCGGTCGGCGTAGATGTAGTTCTTGAACGTACAGCTGTCAATATTCAGAGTGTCAAGCCCGTAGGTCTTCATTCCTACATAGTCCCACACGACATTGCGAATGTTTATGACGCCATCCCCACTGAAACTAACGTGACCAGGCTTGCCGTTGTCGCCAACTCGGGTAATCGTCGTCGGCTCAGAGACAGCGAAGTCGACCGGACCATCAATCTCGAAGCCAACTTTATCGCCAATTCTGAGCGTCACACCATTGTCCAGCGTGAACGAGTCGCCTGCGCTGATAGTCACGCTGTCAGCCATAGTGTAGACGCTTCCGTCGCGTGTCACGCCTGAGCCGGCTATGTCAGCGAGTTTGCTGAGCGTGTAGTTAGTACCGTTTCCGGGCGTAACATAGTTGCCCGCAGTGGCAGCAGAGCCTGCCGTAAGCAGCAGGGCTGCCATTGAGAGTAGAATTTTCCTCATCTTGAATCAGTTTATTTTAAAACATTTAAAGTTTGCGGTTTGCGTAGCGCTGTATACAGTCCGGAATTATCCGCTGGTAAGTCTCATCGCCAAGCAGTGTCGACGTAAGCAGCATATCAGCCGTAGTACGGTCGGTTGCGTAAGCAATGTTGTACAGCGAAGCCAGTCGGCTCAGTGCTGAGACATCGTTCTGGTGGCCCTGCACGGCAAGGTTATCACAGAAGAAGATAAGCATGTCAATCTTCCCTTCGGCAATCATGGCACCTATCTGCTGGTCGCCGCCGAGCGGACCTGACAGCAGTCGCGTCACCTTATCCTTGAACGGATACGTCAGCGTCTGCTTGTCGTCGGCGTCCTCCTTCGGAATGGCAAGCTCCGTGATGAGCTTTCCGGTCGTGCCTGTGGCATAAAGGTTATGCTTCGACAGCAATGATGCGTTGTAGCGCACCCAGTCTATGAGTTCCTTCTTGCGCGAATCGTGAGCGACAAGCGCTATATTCAAAATCTCTTTCATTGTTAATCCTCCTTATTTACGTTAATTACTTTCTAAAGAATTGTTATCCTTGAGTTCATGATTCTCTCTCGTAATACCTACTGCAATAAGTGTACCAATCTTGAATACGTGTGCAAAAGTAACCATTCTGCAAAAATTCAGCAAGCAAAAAAGATTAAAATCGCATTACGAGAGAATTTTTCTTGCCGTATGTCAACAGAAAAAGCAGAAAAAGTTAACATTGAGAACAGAATGTGGGGAAAAAGTATTAACTTTGTCGTGGACTTATAAACGTAACCAAAACAAATCATTATGCGACTAAACGGACGTAGGGAAAGCAGCAACGTCGACGACCGCCGCGGCATGAGCACGGGAGCCAAAGCCGGCGTGGGTGGTATCGGCGCAGTCATCATCATTGCATTGTTCACACTGCTGAGCGGTGGCAACATCGGCGATGTCGTCAACAATGTTGCTCAGCAACAGCTGCAAGGACAGGTGACGGAGCAAACTAGCGGCAGACAGAAGCAGTTCACCAAGGAGGAGGAAGAGGCCGCGACGTTCTCGAAACAGGTGCTCGGCAGCCTCGAGGACGTATGGACCGAGCAGTTCCGCGAGCACGGAATGACTTACTCCTACCCTACTATGGTGCTCTTTACGGGCACCGTTCAGACGGCATGCGGCACCGGTTCGGCGCAAATGGGACCGTTCTATTGCAGCGGCGACCAAAAGCTCTACCTCGATTTGAGCTTCTTTGCGGACATGAGCCGTGAGTTCGGCATCAACGTCAACAACAAGAGCTCGTTCGCTTACGCCTACGTCATAGCCCACGAAGTTGGCCATCACGTCGAATATCTTCGTGGAATCCTCGGCAAGGCGCACGCCGAAATGGCGCAGGTCGACAAGGAGGAAGCCAACAAAATCAGTGTTAAGCTGGAGCTTCTGGCTGATTATTACGCCGGATGCTGGGCGCATTATGAGAACGAAAAGTACGGAAGCCTGGAGGACGGGGACCTGAAGGAGGCTCTTGATGCGGCGCAGAAGATTGGCGACGACTACCTTCAGAAGCAGGCGCAGGGCTATTCGTGTCCGGAGACGTTTACCCACGGCACGTCTGAGCAGCGCATGTACTGGCTCAAGAAGGGTGTCGAGACCGGCGACTGGAACACCACCACGTTCTGAGAATGAAAGATTGAAAGAATGGAAAATTGAAAGATTGAACGAATGGAAAAATGAAATATTGAAAGATTGGGAGACCAATATTTGGAGTGATGGCATCCACAAACCATTTTGAGGTTTGTGGATGCCTCTACACCATATGTAGAATGAACCTTAAAAGACTTATTTTGCCATTCTCTACACACATCGGACTCAAGAGTAATCGGCGAAGCCGACATCTTTATAATCTTTGAACTCCGTGTGAAATATTTGTGTTTTTAAATCCGTAAGAAAAGTTTACAGCAAAACAATAGTTGCCGAATGAGCTCGCAAAAGGTCAACTTTCGCAGCCCGAAAGGTCAGCTTTTGCAGTCTCAAACCTAAGGTATTGCAAGCCCAAAGCTATGCTTTTGCGGCGGCATTGATAATCAGCAAGTTACGGAGACAAAATCTATAAAAACTTAAAAGGAAAAATCCTGACATATTAATTATCATATCCATTTATGCCATCCACCGCAGGGGCGTCCCCTGCATTGGATATTTTTGTTACGACTTGGACATTTGCGGACAATCATAAAATATAAAGATATACCCGCAAATGTTCACTTACATGGGCTATAAATAAGGATTAAGCTTTCTTCTTTGAGCCGATTTCCATTACGTAGACATCCTCCCAAATAATGAAATCGACGTAAATACCGATGTCGTCACGGGTAAAACGCAGGACATTGGGACGGCGGCTGTCCTGCGACATAGCAAAACCGAACTGCTTCAGACTGTTGGCAAAGCGGCGATAATAAGCCTTTGCCCAAAAGACATACTGACATGTACCAAGACTGTCGGCACTGTCGATGACTCCGAAGCTGTAGATGTTGACACGGTGGAAGTAGCGGTAAAGCGGGACTTTGCCCTTCGGCACACTGCTGTTGGTCGATGGTGAACCGTCGGCAGCTGTCGGTACGCTGTCCAAACGCACCTGATAGCCCCACAACTGCTTGCCGTCGGCCTTGGCATTCTTAGGCGGAAGCAGACGGCGGAAGCCATACTGACGGAACGGGGCGACACCGGTGCCGCGCTGCTGGCGTGCCCGCTGGTATTGCAGGCACACGGATATGGGCATCTGCATGTCACGGCGGACTTGCGCACGGGCACATAAACCCACCGTGACAACGAGAAATAAGAGTATGAAACGCCTCAGCACTATAGCTCGTCGCATTCGTTCAACCACAGAGTACTGACCGCATCGGACGGCATACGCCAGTCGCCACGCGGCGAAAGACTTACGCTGCCGACCTTCGGACCGTCCGGCAGGCAGCTGCGCTTGAACTGCTGCGAGAAGAAACGGCGGAAGAAGGTACGCAGCCACTGCTTGATGACTGAGTCGGGATACTTTCCGTCGAAGGCCTTGTGTGCCAACAGCATTATCTTAGACGGATGGAAGCCGAAGCGAAGGAAGTAGTAGAGGAAGAAGTCGTGGAGCTCGTACGGTCCCACCAAGTCTTCCGTCTTCTGGGCTATCTGTCCGTTCTCGTCGGCAGGGGTCAGTTCCGGCGATATCGGCGTGTCGATTATGTCGAGCAGGACTCGCTTAATCTCGTCACTGGCGTTGGCGGTTGCGTCCTTGTCGGACGACTGGGAAGCTGCCGGCGACAGTATTCCGGTTGTCGCGACATAGTGGACGAGGTGGCGGATAAGGGTCTTCGGGATACTGACGTTCACTCCGTACATGCTCATGTGGTCACCATTGTAGGTGCACCAGCCAAGGGCAAGTTCACTTAAGTCGCCCGTTCCGATGACGAGACCACCCACCTGGTTGCTCACGTCCATAAGTATCTGCGTACGCTCACGAGCCTGCGAGTTCTCGTAAGTCACATCATGAACCGACGCATCATGACCGATGTCACGGAAGTGCTGCGTGACGGCGGCGGCAATGCTAATCTCACGGATTGTAATTCCCAACTGGCGCATCAGCGTGACGGCATTGTCGTGGGTGCGGTCGGTGGTTCCGAAGCCCGGCATCGTTATTCCGACGATACCCTTGCGGTCGAGTCCGAGGCGGTCGAAGGTGCGCACGCAAACCAGCAAGGCAAGCGTAGAGTCGAGTCCTCCGCTAATTCCGATGACCACATGCTTTGCCGTTGTATGCACAAGACGTTTGGCAAGACCCATGACCTGAATAGAGAATATCTCCTCGCAGCTTGCCGTCATGTCCTCAGCCTTAGGGATAAACGGATGCGCATCGACATCGCGAAGCAGCTGCCAATCCTTCTCCGGATTTTCCGGCGAGGCTACATCGATATACAATGCATCGGTGGCAACCTCCTTAGGGCTCTGCGCTCCGGCATAAGTGGAATTGTTGCGACGCTCACTGCGTATTTTCTCGATATCTATCTGATTGACTACAAGTTGCGGTTCGAGGCTAAAGCGTTTCGAAGTCGCTATCATCTTGCCATTCTCGAATATCATTGCGTTGCCGCCATAGACGACATCCTGCGTGCTCTCGCCAAAGCCACAGCCACTGTAGACATAGCCGCCAATGGTGCGTGCGCTCTGCTGCGCAAGCAGTGAACGAAGGTAGTCGTGCTTGCCAATGAGCTCATCGCTTGCCGAAAGATTGAAGATGACATCGGCTCCGGCAATGGCAAGGTTGGTGCTAGGTGGTGCCGGCGACCATACATCCTCACATATCTCGATGCCGAACTTTGCTCCGTCGCTCATGCAGAACACTTGCGGCTGCGACGTAACGGTAACGGTCTGACCAGCATAGCGTATCGTCGTCGGGCGAACATCACGGGCTGAGGTGAACCAACGCTTCTCGTAGAATTCGCTGTAGTTTGGCAGGTATGCCTTCGGAACGATGCCGAGGATACCGCCGCGCTGAATGACGACGGCACAGTTGAGCAACAGAGGACCAACGGGTATCGGCGCTCCGACAATGACGACGATGTCCATGGAGCGGGTGAACTCGAGCAGGCGCAGTACACAACTTTCGGTACTGTCGAGCAACGGACGCTGACGGAACAGGTCCTGGCATGTGTACGACGTCAGAGAGAGCTCCGGAAAGACGATGACCTCAGCGCCTTTGCCATCGGCTTCGGCTGTCATCGACTCGATATGTGATAGATTGTAAGCTGTGTCGCCAACCCTTACTTGGGGTATTGCGGCAGCTACTGTTATAAAACCGTGTTTCATTGTGGTGTGGATGTTTTTTGTCGGAGGTGGGGAGAGTTACAGGCAGGGATAAGCGATGATAAGCGATGATAAGCTAACAGAGAAACTACTTGATGGTAACTTGTGTTGCGCCGTAGCCGTATTCCTGGAAGCTGGCATCCTGGTACTGATATTTCTTGTAGCGATAGTTGAGTTCGTGGATGATGGCATGGCGCAGGACGCCCTCGCCTTTGCCGTGAATGAAGATTATCTTCTGCCCAGGATGGCTCTTATATTGCTCCAATGTCTTGCGGAAAACATCGAGCTGATACTCGAGGATGTCACCGCTCGACATGCCGGCAGTGGTGTCGAGGAGTTCGTTGGCATGCAAGTCGACGACTATCTTGTCGTTGCGCATTATCTGCTTCACCTTGTGCGACTTGCTCTGCGAGCTGTCGTAACGGCGGACAAGGGGCTGTATGGGCTCCGCTCCTCCACCCTTTACAGTTGCCACAGGCTTTTCGCCATCCGCAGCACGTGCCGGTTTCTTGTCGCCGGGTTGAAGTTTTGGCCTGGCGGAGGCGTACATCTCGCGCTTAAGAGTTTCGGCATCGACAACCAACGGACGTGCGGGACGGTCGTTTTCGATAACCGTGAAAAGCAAGGCATCGTCGTCGAAGAAGTCGTTCGACGTGAAGGCGTGGAGCTTGCAAAACCTTACGGGGTCGATGCGCAACTGCACGTCGACTGCCGGTTTTAGCAAAAAGCCCTTCTCACTCTTGTAGGCGATTGCCTGAACGGCGACGTGTTCCATTGCGTTGATGTCCGAAGTGCCTGCCTCAGAGATAAATATCTTGGTGTTAGGCTCCAACTCTCCCTTCGACTTAAGGTTCCAACTGTTGCCTTCGGCAGAAAGAAGGGTGTAGGAAAGGAAATAGTTTGAGTCGTTGATGATGTACATCTCGAACTTTGTCGAGAGAAGTTGCTTGATGTCCTTTGGTACGAAAGCGAGATAGACCGACAGTGTGTCGCCACCCTGACGCTCGCGTGGCTTCGGAGTGAAGTTGACCGACGGGTCTTCAATAGCCTCGTCCTCATCTTCGTCCTCAGCCTCATCGACATTCTCACTTGCCGACAACCGCTGGCGAATGCTCCTTGTGTCAGGCTCGGAAGATTCCTTGCTCTTCTTCGTTTCGACAAGATGCTTCATGCTGTAGTCGTCATCCTCAACGACAACGACCTCGTTTACAGGTGTCGGAATTTCAAAACCGTCCTCGTCTTCAACAAGAACGATGTTGTTGCCCTTGAACCCCGAGATGCGGCCGCCACCCGTCTCGCTCAAAAATCTTACTTTATCTCCTATCTTCATATTGTTTATCCCTCACCTATAATCCATTGCAGGGACGGCCCTTGTGGCTGTCCGATTGTCTGTTATGGCAAATAATTGTTGCTTTCATTCGGTCTACCGACCGAACGGGCAGCCACAAGGGCCGCCCCTGCAATGGATGTTTTCAAATAATTATAAATATTTATTCGTAACAAAACGCCTTACGGCATGAGCAGATTGCAGTCGCCATAGCTCAGGAAACGGAAGTCGTGGGCTAGCGCATAGTCGTAGACGCGACGCCAGTTGTCGCCGATGAAGGCACTGACGAGCAGCAGCAAGGTCGACTGAGGTTGATGGAAGTTGGTCACCAACACGTTGACAATCTTGTACTTATAGCCTGGAGCAATGATAATCTGCGTACTGCTGTGAAGTGCTTCGAGACCGTCGCGCTCCAGCCAGTCGACAATATTGCGGATACTTTGCTCTACGGTGACAGGCTTTCCGTCGACAATGACGAGACCGTCGTCGTTGTGAGGCAAGTCGTACGGTTCCCACTGGTTGACGTGGAGTTCCTCTTCGGTAGCCTCAGGATTGCTTTGCAGTTTCACACCCATATAGTAAAGGCTCTCCAAAGTCCTGACGCTGGTTGTGCCAACGGCAATTGCCTTGCATCCATGCTTGAGCAGACGATTGAAGGTATGACGGTGGACGACGATGTATTCGGTGTGCATACTGTGACCGGAAATCTCCACGCTCTTTACAGGCTTGAAGGTTCCGGCACCGACATGCAGTGTCAGCTCGTCGCGCTCGATGCCGTGTGCATCGATGTCGGCAAGTACTCTGTCGGTGAAATGCAGTCCGGCTGTAGGCGCAGCGACGGAGCCTTTAATCTTTGAATAGACGGTCTGATAGGTCACCTTGTCGCTTTCCTCTGTCTTGCGGTTGAGATACGGCGGTATTGGCAGTTCACCTACAGCCTCGAGAATGTCGGCGAAAGTGACCTCAGGGTTGTCCCAGTTGAAGTCGACCCAGTAGTTTGTACCACCTACGGTGCCACCCGTGCGGTTTCTGTCCATCGTCGCCGTGAGCGTAAGATGCTTGCCGCGGATGTCGAACTGACGCTCCAGCGTTCCCTCCTTCCACTTCTTCAGATTGCCGACCATGCACAACCAGGCGCAGTGTCCGGTAGTCTGGAACATGAGTTCGTAGTCGGACGGCTCGCCGGGTTCCATGAGGAAGACCTCGATGAGGGCACCCGTCGACTTGCGGAAGTGCATGCGAGCCTGGATTACACGGGTGTTGTTGAACACCATCAGTGAGCCTGGAGCCAGATAGCCGGCAATGTTCTTGAAGATGTCATCGCTTATTTCGCCGTGGCGATAGACAAGCATCTTCGAGTGGTCGCGTTCCTTCAGCGGGAACTTTGCAATGCGCTCTTCGGGTAAATCGTAGTTGAAATCTGAAATATGAATGCTTTTTGTATCCATTTGTATAGTTCTATTGATTAATGGGCCAGTATGCATGACAATATGACGACAAAGATGAGGGTCATCAGAAAGATGAAGTCGACAACCTCAATGTCGCCGAGTCCATAGCCCGTTCTTGTATATTCGTTTGATATATAGTGAAGTCGTGTGCTTATCTTGAAATACAGCCAGCGGTAGAGACGGTAGACAAGCAAAGCCACAAGGGTGCCCCACACGGCACCGACGAGGACATCCGACGGATAATGAGCTCCGAGATAGAGCCGCGTCCATGCATTGACGACTGCCCAAAAGAGCATTACGAGGGTGAAGTTCCACTTGCGTACGAGCAGCGTCATGAACACTGCAACAGCGAAGGTGTTGGCTGCGTGTGCCGAGAAAAAGCTGTAGCCGGACGGCACATAGCCGTTGATGGCGGATATAACTGACGCCATCGACGGGTCGGCTACAGGACGGGGACGACCGACAAGCGGCTTGACGACAATGTCGGTGAGTCCTCCTGTAAACAGTAAAGCCAAGGCAATCATTGCGAAAACGAGCAATGTCTGCGATGCTTTTTCGTTGTTCTTGACCACAAGAAGTACTAATCCGATGTACAATGGTATCCACGTCAGCCCATTGGTGAGCAGCAATGCGAACTCGTCAGAGAACATATCATTGCCACCCATCAGCATGGGCAACAGCCATTTGTCGATACTGTCTATGGTCTGGAACATTCTTTTTTTATATCTCTTCTAACATACCTGCCTGCACCCAGCCCTCACGGCCGTCGGCAAGGTGCACAGAATACCACTTTCCTAATGATTTATCAATAATGTCTACACGAGTTCCCTCATGGATGACGAAGCTGTCGCCGCTGCCTGACGACGGTCCCTTCTTCACTGTAACTGAAGGTGCGGTGATGATAGCGCCCGTCCTGTTGAGCAGAAGACTACGCTGCTGGAAAGCGAAGATGTTGGCAAGGACGAACACGACGACCAGCACTATGCCACCGTAGAAGCCCAGTTTGCGGAGCAAAATCCTGCCTGAGAAGAGGTAGGCGAGTATCGCTATGATGGCGGCGATAAGACTTAAGATTGCCGTTATTGCCCAACCGTCGACGCTCATGAGGTTGACGAGCGACTTGTACCACGTTACAAAGAACATCTCCGACTCCGGAGTAATCTTGTCAATAGTCTTGGAGCGAGCCAGTTCGAGGTTGAATCGGATGTCGCTGTTGCCTGGCGAGAGCATGTGAGCTCGTTCGTAGGCAAGTATTGCCTCAGTGATGTTGTCCGTACGGTAGTATGCGTTGCCGAGATTGAAGTATATATCGGACGAGACACCTTGCTTCAGAAGTTCCTTGTAGTCGACGATTGCCTGCTGATAGTTCTTCCGCTGATACTCAGCATCGGCATTCTGCTTCGTGACGGCATGTGCGCCGAGAGGCAGAAGCAGCATGGCAAGGAGCAGAAGCATCGTTGCCGCACCATCGGCAGGGCGATTGCTGCGGCGTTGCTTGCGACGTTCCTGAAGATAGTTTTCTATTCCCATTATTGCAGTCATGGCACTTTCCATCGTTCTGTTCATATTGCCGGCAGGGTCACCGGGGGCATAACGCTCGAACTCACATTCCTGAAGAGCCTTGATAAACTTACCAATGATGTCATCACCGACGCCCAGTGCCGACAGCTTTTCACTGATATTGTCGGAGCTGAGTTTCTCCCTTGGGATATTGAGGCGGTCGCTGACGTAACCCCAAAGGGCACGCATCACCTCGTCGTAGAACTCAGCCGAGCGTCCCTTGAGCATCAGCTCATCGGCACGGCGGAGACGTTTCGTGGCCACCTTGCTGGCGTTGTCGCGGCGTGAGCCAATGACATCGGCACGGCGGAGGGCTGTCTTGCGGAAGTTGTAGAGCAACGCGCCGAAGACGGCGAGCAAGAGGATGATGACAATCCAGTAACCAACGGAACCAAAGAAGAAGTCGTCTATCTGATGGAGAGACGCACCTCCGGTGTGTATCGGACGTATATCCTGGTTCTTGACGTCGGCATACGAGTCGATATCGCCTTCATTGTCGCCTTGCGCAACATGCAGGGTGAACGGCTGGGTGGTTATCGTCTTGTACGAATTACTGCTTGTATCGTAGTATGTGAAACGAATGGCAGGAATGGTATATGTTCCGACCTTGCGTGCCACGAACATATAGTCGTAGACCATATTACCCTCAACGCCTGACTCGGAGAGCCGCGTCTTGTCGGTTATCTTCGTGTCGTACTTGTCGAAATCCTTAGGAAGCACGAGGTTAGGCTCGCGTATCAGCTTCAGGTTTCCTGTGCCACCGAGAACGACACGGAGGCTGATGGGGTCACCGGTACGCACGTCCGTCTTAGGCAACTGCGCCGAAATGGTGAAGTGACCGACACCTCCGGAGAAGTCCTTTGGCTTTGCCGGCAGCGGGTCGACCTGTATCGTGATGCCCGGAGCTGTCACATCACGTTGGACTTCACGGTATCCTCCGCCGGAGAAGAAGGCATCCGCGCTTCTGTCCTGTTCCATTACGATGCCGTGATATGTGATTGGCGGAACGGTAAGCTTACCGGTCATCTGCGGATACATTATATATTGACTCCACGTAACAACCTGATAGTTGCGCCCATTGAATGATTCGGTGTGGAAAACCTTCTGCTGCGGCAACTTAACCTCCTGCGTATGGAAACCGTTAAGGTCAGGCATCGCACCGCTGAGCTGCTTCAGATTGGTCGTCGTGTACACCTTGTAAGTGAGCATAACAGGCTCCTGCTCACGCACGCGCTTCTTGCTTGCACTCACGAGGATGAACAAATCGCCGCCTGCCTGCTTGCCGACAGCCTGCTCGGCACCACGACTTGGCGTCGAAGGCTCGGGCTCTGAGCCCACAACCTTTACGTGGGTAGGAGGCGAAGAGACATGGCGGCCGTTGGCAACGACGTGCGCCGTTGGCAGGGTTATTGTTCCGCCGTGTGTAGCCGCTACTACATACGACACCGAAACGGTTGTCGAGCCACTCAGCTGACCGTTTACATCCTGATAGCTAGACATCTCCGAACGGCTTGGTCCGTAGTAGACTTCAATCCCGGAGGGCATGTGGTCGATTCTGAACGACGACACGTCGGAGGCTGCTACGGAATACTCAATCTGGAACTTCGTGCCCGCCGCGACGGTGCGCGGAGCCTCACACCTAACGTGCTGTGCGTTTGCCGAGAGCACGCAGGCCAGAAAGAGTAATATTATGTAGAGACTCTTATTCATAAGCTGTTATTCTCCTAATATACAAATAATCAGAACAACGAAATCAATCGGAATGCAAATCCTTCAATATTTCATTCTTTCAATATTCCAATCTTTCATTCTTCCCCTACCAGTTCTTGTCAAGGTTGCGGCTCGAAGGCTGCTGCATAGCCTGCTTCAGCTTGGCTTCCGTTTCCTGTTCCTGGTTCATTGCAGCCTGAAGCATCTGCTCAGCGTTGTCGCGGCTTATATCGCCGTTCTGCTGATTGTCCTTGTTCTGCTGCTGGTTGTCCTTATTCTGATTCTTGTTATTCTTATTCTTGTCTTGCTGATTCTTATCGTTCTTATTCTTGTTCTTGTCCTTATTGTCCTGGTTCTTGTTGTTCGAGCCGTTCTGCTGTTGCTTGCTCTGCTGCTGTTTGCAAAGAACATAGTTGTAACGGGCATCGTTGTCGTCCGGATTCAAGCGCAGACAGTTCTTGTAAGCCTCAATCGCATGACCGTAGTCCTTGCGCATCTGAAAAGCGACACCCATATTGTAGAACGCCTGCGAGCGTACTTTCTTGTTGGGCTCTATCTTCGAAGCCTCCTCATACTGGCGTATAGCGTCGCTGTCGCGTTTCTCCTTCTGGAGGGCGCAGCCAAGGTTATAGAGTGCACGGGGATTTCGCGGGTTGGCGGCAATAGCCTTGCGGTACTCGACTTCAGCCTCGGCGTACCTGCCGGAGGCATACAGGCTGTTGCCACGACGTATGCAGTCGCGGTCGGTCTGAGCCACAGCGCACTGCACGGCGGTTATTGCCAATATTATTATAAAGATGTATCTCTTCATCACTTTCTCGTAAACAATTTGTTCTTCCGCTTCTTCCTGCTGGCGGTTTCGGGAATAAGAGCCTCAACGATAAGCAAGATTACGGCGATGATGCCTACAGCCTGAAACTGCTCATCGAAGTCGCTGTAAGCCACGCTGTTTATCTCTCCCTTCTGAAGTTTGCGTAGTTGCGCATCGAGTTGTTCCTCTGCAATGCTGCTGTTGTCGACGTGTATGTAGACGCCCTTGCCCGCCGCGGCTACCTTACGGCACATTTCCTCGTTCAGGGCAGTCATGACGGTGTTGCCGCTTCTGTCCTTCAGGTATCCGCCCTCAATAGGAATGGGAGCGCCTTTCGGACTTCCGATGCCCAGGATGTAGACGTTGATGCCGGCTTCCTGAGCCTTCTGCGCCATTTCCTCTGCTCCCCCCTCGTGGTCTTCGCCATCGGTGATGACAATGATGGCCTTACCTGTCTTTGTGTCCTGAGTGAAACTGTGCATCGCCAGGTCAATAGCCTTGCCGATGTCGGTGCCCTGCGTGCGGATTAACGACGGGTCGATGTTTTGCAGGAACATCTTGGCTGAAACGTAATCGCTCGTTATCGGGAGCTGGACGAAGGCGTCTCCTGCGAAGACAACTAAGCCAATCTTGTCGTTACTGAAGTTGTCGACGAGGTTTTCGACCATCATCTTGCTCTTCTCCAAGCGTGACGGGTCCACGTCCTGTGCAAGCATGGAGTTGCTAATGTCAAGACATATAATGGTTTCAATGCCCTCCCGCTTGTCGTTGCTTATCTTTCTGCCCATCTGCGGACGCGCTATCATGACGATGATGAGCGCCAATGCCGCCTCAAGGAGCCAGAACTTCACCGCGGGGCGATACTTCGAGCGCTGCGGAACAAGCTGCTCAATGAGCTTAGGGTCACCGAACTGCTTGATACGACGTTTGCGAATGCGGTAAGACACGAGTCTCACCACTGCCAACAACGGTATCAGCAGCAACAGCCAGAGGTATAATGGGTCTTCAAATCTGAACATTTATCCAATTCTATCAAAATCGTTCCGGCACCCCGAAGAGCGCCATCACTTTTTCTATATTTCAATTGTCCAATCGGAATATCCTGTCGTCAATATTTCTTTCATTCACCTATACGACCGGACGCCCAATCTTTCAATATTTCATTCTTTCAATACTTCAATCTTTCCACCTGTCCTACGGAATTCTGCGGAACACCGTCAGACTGAGGAAAATTGAGAGGAACAGCGAGACAAGCGCTGCAATGGCGAACGGCTGGTAGATGTCGTACATCTTGCTGTATGTCGAAGTACTGAGCTTTGTCTTCTCAAGCTGGTCGATATCGTGGTAAATTTGCGACAGCTCGGCGCGGCTTTCAGCACGGTAGAAGTTGCCGTTGGTGGTCTGCGCGATGTCCTTCAGCGTCTTATAGTCTATCTCGCCCTGTTGCTGGGTGTACTGTTTCTGCCCGTTAATTATAATAGGTACGCGCGTGACCTGGTTCGTTCCGAGTCCAATGGTGTAGACACGAATGCCGAACGTCTTTGCCATCTGCGCCGCAGTCATAGGCGATATGTCGCCCACATTGTTGCTACCGTCGGTCAGAAGGATAATGACCTTGCTCTTCACCTTAGCGTCCTTGAGGCGGCTAATGGAGTTGGCGAGTCCCATTCCGATAGCGGTACCGTCCTGAATGAGCCCACTCATGACGAGATTAGCATTCACATTCTGCATCAGGTTGAGAAGTGAGGCGTGGTCGGTGGTCATAGGGCATTGAGTGAAAGCCTCTCCGGCAAATATCGTCAAGCCTATATTGTCGTTCGGGCGGTCGCTTATGAACTCGGCGGCAACGTCCTTTGCCACCTCCAGACGGTTCGGGGCAACATCCTCCGACAGCATACTATAGGATATATCCATACACATCATGATGTCGATGCCTTCCGTTTCGCGCGTCGTCCACGCATTATGGCTCTGCGGCCGTGCAAGACATATAACCAGCAGGGCGTAGGCAAGGCAGCGCAGGAGCATCGGCAGATGCATGAGACGCACGCGAAGGCTCATAGGAGCGTACTCGTAGGCGTGTGTATCGCTGAGCCGCATGGTCGGTTCGCCCTTTCTGCGGTACAGGAAATACCACAGAAGGTACGGTATGAGCAGCAACAGCAGCAACAAATATCCTTTACTTGCAAATTCCATTAGTTCTTCTTTCCTTTCTTGTTTGTGGCAGCATGCCTGACGACACCTACCCTGCCACTATCTCAAAGATTCTCCAGCAGACATAGGCGAAGATGGCTACGGCAGCGATTATCAGCAAGGCGATGGCCAGTCGGACACCCTTGCGCTTCCGCATCTTCATCTTGTCCTTTTCCGAAAGCTTCGAACCGACTTTCTCAACGGTAGGAGCATTTTCCTCCTTGGTGCTGTCGATGAACCTGACAACACTCGAAAGGTAGGCGTCGGAGGTATTTTCCTGGACTGAGTACTTGGCAAACTTCACCAAATCGGCAGTCTCGAAGACTTGCCGGAGCTCGTCAATCTTGCTCTTGTCCTGCTCCTTCTCGAGACGGTATATTATCTCGGAGCTCGTCATCTCCTTGGCGCGGATGTTGAAACGTTCCTCAAGGTACTGCCTGAGGGCGTCGGTGAGCTCAGTATAGTATTCTTTCTGACCCTCCGGACCACTGAGCTGCTGCGACTTGATAGCCTCAATCTTCTTCAGGGCGCGCTCGTGTGGCGGAATGCGGCGTATCAACCGCAGGTGGGCAATTATCGGTTTGTTGCCGCGTAGACGAACATACAGATAGTAGGCTACGACCAGCAACGCCAGCAGAAGTATCGACAACCAGAACAGCGGACTCCATTCGTCCCACGAATACGGGTTCGGAGCGACGCCACGCATCGGCCGGATGCTGTCGGCATGGGTAGTGTCGACGCTAATGGTATTGACCTTCAGCGGAATGGTCTTCGTGGTATAGCTCTTGCCGTCGACCTTGACCGTGAGCGCTGGGGCATTGTACTGTCCCTCGTCCCACGCCGTTATGTCGTAGACACGGATGTTGGGCGAAGCCGAAGGGTCGTGGGTTGCGACGACTTCGAGCCCCGGTGCTATTTCGCTTTCGTCCTTGAACGACGGGAACTCGATGTTCGCTCCTTCCCTTGCGCCACTCACCGTGACCGTAAGGTGTGCCTGACTGCCCACGAGTATCTGCGCCGAGTCGAGCCTCGATGTCACCGATACCTGCGCCTGAGCTGCCACGACGCACAGCAGGGTTATAAAAACTGTATATAGTTTCTTCACTTTTTGCTCCTTTGTTTAAAAAACAACATCAGCTTCTTGACGTAGTCTTCGTTCGTAGCAATTGCCACCTGGTCGACGTTACTCTTGATGAAGATGTTCTCAAGACGCTTCTGGCGGTTCTGCCAGTACATGCGATGCGCCACGCGAAGGCGGCTGTCGCTCGTGTCGATGTACATCTCGTGACCGGTCTCGGCATCGACAACCTTCATGAGTCCGACATTAGGCAACTGCTTTGCACGATTGTCGTAAACCTGAATGGCACCGACATCGTGCTTGTGGTTGCATATCGTAAGTGCCTTCTCGAAGTCGTCGTCGGTGTAGAAGTCGCTGAGGATGAAGGCGGTGCAATGCCTCTTCATCACCCTCGTCAAGTATTCCACTGCCATTTTGATGTCGGTTCGGCGGCTCTTGGGCTTGAAGCTGAGCATCTCACGTATTATATATAATATGTGGCGGCGCCCCTTCATAGGCGGGATGTACTTCTCGATGCGGTCGGAAAAGAAGATGACGCCAATCTTATCGTTGTTCTGAATAGCTGAGAAGGCGAGCGTGGCAGCAATCTCGGTCACCATGTCACGCTTCATCATGCCCTGTGTTCCGAAGTCGAGTGAACCGGATACGTCGACAAGCAACATGACGGTGAGCTCGCGCTCCTCTTCGAAGACCTTGACGTAAGGGCGGTGGAAGCGTGCCGTCACGTTCCAGTCGATGTCGCGGATGTTGTCGCCGTACTGGTACTCGCGGACTTCAGAGAAAGCCATTCCGCGTCCCTTGAACGCAGAGTGGTACTGACCGGCGAATATATTCTGACTCAATTCGCGGGTCTTTATCTCTATCTTCCTTACCTTTTTTAATATATCACTTGTCTCCATCGTTATCTCCGATTTCCTTTCCTTGGCGATGCCGGAAGGCTGCCGCGGCGCGGCAGCAAACCGAGCGCAAGGTAACAGCCTCAGGTTCCCTCCCCTTTCATTTTTTCAATATTTCAATCTTTCAATCCTTAAGGCACCTGAACCTTGTTGATAATCTGGCTGACGATAGCCTCGCTGGTGACGTTGCTTGCCTCGGCCTCATAGCTGAGTCCGATACGGTGGCGAAGTACGTCGTGGGCAATGGCGCGCACGTCCTCAGGCACAACGTAGCCGCGGTGCTTGATGAAGGCGTAGGCACGGCTTGCCTTTGCAAGGCTGATGCTGGCACGGGGGCTGCCTCCGAAGGTTATCATCTGCTTCAAGTCGGGCAAGTCGTAGCGCTCCGGATAACGCGTAGCGAACACGATGTCGGCAATGTACTGCTCTATCTTCTCGTCGAGATAAACGTTGTTGACGGTCTTGCGTGCCTGGATAATCTCGTCGACGGTAGTAACCGGCTTAACCTCAGGCAGCGACGGGGCGAGGTTCTCACTGATGATGGCCTTCTCCTCGTCAATTGTCGGGTAGTCGAGGACGACCTTCAGCAGGAAACGGTCGACCTGAGCCTCAGGCAACTGGTATGTTCCTTCCTGCTCTATAGGGTTCTGCGTCGCCATGACGAGGAACGGATCAGGAAGCTTGAAAGTCTGGTCGCCAATCGTAACCTCGTGCTCCTGCATAGCCTCGAGCAGCGCGCTCTGCACCTTAGCCGGTGCACGGTTTATCTCGTCGGCAAGTACGAAGTTGGCGAACACCGGTCCCTTCTTGACGTGGAAGGTCTCGTCGCGCTGCGAATAAATCATCGTACCGATGACATCGGCAGGCAATAGGTCCGGCGTAAACTGTATACGGCTGAACTTTGAATCGATAAGCTGGGCGAGGGTCTTTATCGCAAGGGTCTTGGCAAGGCCCGGAACGCCCTCGAGGAGGACGTGACCGTCGCTGAGCAAGCCCACGAGCAGCGTCTCAACAAGGTGATTCTGACCAATGATGACGCGCCGCATGCCTTCCGTCAAATCAGTGACGAAAGCGCTCTGCTCCTTTATCTGTTCATTAATCTCACGGATATCAAAAGATTCTGCCATAATGCTTTTACTCGTTTTGTTATACTTTTTATTTCGTCTAAAATCTCTATTTTCTCGCAAAATTACAACATAAATAACCATTACGGGCAAAAGTTGTATCTAAATAATATTAAAAAAGTTTTCTAGTTTATAAGTTTTGATGTTTTTAAGTGTTGACAAAAGATTCGACAAAAGAACATAAAAGACATATAATTAATAACATATACATCAGC
>OMVI01000012.1 GCA_900314455.1 uncultured Prevotella sp.
TTGATTAAAACATAGGCAAAAGTAAGAAAAAGTATTGATATTCCAAAAATTTTAGCAAGAAAAAGCCGTCCACGCATCTCGCGCAGACAGCTCTAACATTATTTTAGGGGAGACGCTATCCCCGGCAAATTTCAGCGTCTCCCTTTTTCTTTTCTCAGATAAAAAAAGATTATCTTTCAGTCTGGTCTCGTCTTCTGTCTTTCTTGATCAGGCTGTCAATATACTGTGATTTATTTTTCTTAGTGCTTAGAATTTCCGCAGCCTCATGCGAAATCCGTACACTAATTGCATAGGTGCGCCCTGTTGCAGGACGCCCTGTGCCAAATTTAGTTCCTGCTTTCATTTTATTCTGTGAAGAAATAGTCTGATTCAAAAATTGGGGAAGCGAATGTCGGCTCTCCGTCCTCGCCGGTGGTTACTGGCTCCCCGTCGAATACCTGGTACAATGCGGTCTTTGATGATGTCATAACATCTTCTGTACACGCGTGGTCGGTGTCTACCATTGTGTAGCCCTTTATCTGACCGCTTATCCAGCTCTTCGCCTCTTCGAGAGTGTTGCATGTATGTACACAGGTGCTTGTATTAACTCCGTCGTTGAAATAGATATTCATCATAGTTTTCCGCTTAACCGTGCTGCGTAGGGCTGAATGGGTTATTGTTGTTTTCTTTTTAATTACACTGCAAAGTTACGCATTATTTTCCATAAATGCAAGCATTTAAGCCAATAAATGCAAGCATTTAAAGTTATTTAAGAATTCAACAAGAGATATAAGCTAAAAACTATAGAGACATTATTATATGTATCAAGACATCTTTGCTGCAAAAGAAAAAGGGGCGGCAGCATAAAATTGGCCACCGTGCCGCCCCTAAAGCCAAGTACCTCTGAAGCGTGTATAGTAAGTCCTTTGACTTATGCTGCAAAGGTAAGCAAATTATAGGATATTTCCAACGTTAGAGTGAATTTTTTATCACGTCCCCATATCTGTCAAGAAATAATACATCCCCAAATCCTGCAATTCCGGCTCCTGGGCGGAATGCAGGATTTGACCTCTCAGCCCACTAAAGCGATGTCAAAACCTTGGTAAGTGGGTGTTTCTCGCGCAAAAGGGGTCCCAAGTTACCGTTCCAAGACGGCAATTTGGGTGATTTTGCGCGAGTATTCCACTGTCAAAAAACGCAAACCGCACAATATCAACGATTTGGCGGTTTGCGTGGCGGCTCTGCCGCCGCTGCCTGCCTTAGCAGCCCCCACCGCCCTACGGGGTCTTGGGAATTGCCGCCCTTTAATTTAGCGGAATATGTAAAGCAATTTTCATGCAACGTAAGCAACACGCCTATCGTCGGTCGTGTGGCAATTGCCACGTCTGGCAATTACTTCACGCATCTACACACATCCTTTCATACAACTTATCACACAATGTCCCAACCTATCTATCAGCGGTTAAGCGGCGACCATAATAAAACCCCACCAGCCTTGCCGGTGGGGTTTCGTTTGAAATTATAAGCTTAGCCGATCTTCTCCAGTATGAGACGTGATGCCATGTCCACATCACTCATCAGATTGAGAACGTACTTAGGTGATTGGCGCATGGCGTTTATCCATCCATCGCAGTAGGCAGCATTGTTGTTCAGCACTCTGGAGTCGAAGCCTAACGTCTGACCTACACGTGCTGCTGTCAGCTCAGCTATTAGTTCCTCTCTAGCGTAGTCAACATCACCGAACTTCTGACCTTTCTTTCTATTGAGACGGTTGGCTGTGCCGGTTGAATGAGTCATCTCGTGTATGAGCGAGCTGTAGTACTCCATGCCGTCCTTGTATACATCTATGGGAGTCTTTCCGAGCTTGAACTGCTCCTTCTTCGGTATTACTACCAGGTCGCGAGAAGGTGAGTAGAATGCGCCATCCACTACTTTGTCATTCTGGATGCGGCACAACCACGTCTGGTTAGCTATCATATTGTCTATTGCCTCGTTCTTATACATGCCGCTGTCATCCTTAGGCATTGGCTGGTCGGTGAACGTATCCTTGAGAGCAGCTACCTTCTCTGGTTGTTTCTGTTCCAGATTGGTCTGTGCGATATTGAACACTGAGTAGCTCTTCATGAACGGGAACCTCATGCACTTCTTCTTCTCTTCAGGAGACAGGCGGCTGTAGTCTTCACGGCTCATCTTCTGGTGGTCTGGTGAGTAGACAGTGTAATCCCAGTAGATGACAGGCATGGCTTTAGAGCCTTTATTGATGTGAGCTCCCAGACGGTTCGCCTGCCTCATGGTACAGTAGATAGGATATTCCCAGTCCTGCAATACGGTATCGAGAGTGAGGAAGAAGGAGTTACAGCCTTTGTAGCTGTTTCCTTCGATATTGACGGGAGCGCCTGCTGGTAAGGGGTTCATCCATCCTTGCTTCCAGTCGCTGGCCTTCATGGATTCCATACGTGAGATGATCATTTCTGCGAACTTCTCGATAACTACCTCGTTGTGATTTGATAACTTCATAGCTGTTTGGTTTTATAATGTTATTGAATATTGTTAGCGATTAACCCAGGACTGTAACCTGTATGTACTGAATGTCGGACATTACTTCCATAGCCATCTGCTCTGCTGCTGCCGTTGCCTCTGCGCAAGTGTCGGCCATAATCTCGAATGTTGCACTCTCGTTGTCCTCTCCGGTAACGTCGACCTGATAGATGGTCTGAGAAAGGTACTGGCTTCTGCGATGGTTTCTTCTGTTACCTAAACCTGTTAACTCGTGCTGTGTGAAAGTTGTAGCTGTCATAACTTTAAAATTTAAATTGTTGAACTTTTTTAATTTTTACGTGCAAAACAGTTATGACAATACGAGCATTGTCCAGCAAGGGATAGCCAAGATTTTTTTACCTTGGCCCCGAATAATTTTTATGAAAGAAGAGAGGAAAAATTATTTAAAAAAATCTTGAGCTAAACGGCAGAGCCTGCGCCCTTGCAAATGCCGATTGTCTTTAACTTTGCAAAGGAAAAATGAAAGTTCAATAATGATAAATTTGTTATGACTCCTACGACTCACAGTATGAGTTGACTTAGGAAATGGAGAAACCTTAGCGGAAGCTATACATTAATAGACCATCATGGCCGATGATACTGGAGAGGATATGAGAGCATAATATAATGTATGGCCACACAAGCAGAGACGATGGCAGCTGCTGTGCAGATTACATATAAGACATAGACATTCAGTACATACAGGTTACAGGCGTGGGCAGCGACAATATTCCACCTCTATTATACAAACAGCATGAAGTTATCAATCTACAATGAGACTACTATCAGCGGTTCGCGACTGGTCATCTGACTAATGGAAGCTGATGGCAGCGCACATGAAAAAAATGGAGCGCACCCATCACAGGC
>OMVI01000052.1 GCA_900314455.1 uncultured Prevotella sp.
ATCGCAATTGGATGACGAATGAATTTAAACGAGGAACTATACTTTATGAATTTATTTTTGAAGGCAAGCCAGTTGGTTTCAGTACCAGTAAGATAAATGGTACCATCAACCATGTGCCTCTTGGTGGTATTTATCAAGAGTATCAAAACATGGGGTTAGGTATAATTGCTGCATCGAGTACAGTCTTATTCCCAACAGAGATGGGCTACAAAGATGTTAAATCCTGTAGGTTTGCCGTCTCCTCTAATAACATGCCTATGATAAGATGCTATAATTACTTTAATTATAGGGTTGATGAGTTAGAATATGTTTTAGTAAAGCACAAGGATTAATAATTTAATATTATCACAATGACAAATTTAGAAAAGTACAATAAGGCTTTTACCGATAGCCTTGAGTTAACAGAGGACAAACTTCCCGGACTTCAGTATCAGGGAACAGAGTTATGGGATTCAGTAGGACACATGACGTTAATGGCTGCTATTGAGGATGCCTTCGACATCATGCTTGAAACAGATGATATTGTAGACTTCTCCTCCTATGAGAAGGGTAAAGAAATCTTGTCGAAGAACTACGGCATTGAGTTCTAAAGCAGTTCTGACATGAAGAACTTGGAAAGTAAGAATGCCATTATCACTGGTGCGCGCACTGGCATCGGACTTGCAACACTGAAACTTTTCTCAAGGAATGGGTGCAACTCTTGGGCTGTTATCCATCGTGAGGATGAGGACTTTATGCAAACGGTCAAGGAGTTACAGGTCAAGAATGGCGTTTGGATAAAGCCTGTGTTCATTGATATGGCAGACCCCGAATCGATAAAGTCCGGCATGAAGACAATCATGCATGATAAGGCCCCGATTGACATCCTCGTCAATGCGGCTGGGGTCGTAAGTCCAAATCGGTTATTCACCATGACGAAGATGGGTGACATCCGCAATGTTATGGAAGTAAACTTCTTCAGCGTTTTGGAAATAATTCAGTTGGTGTGCCGCTCCATGATGAGACAGCGTAAAGGCAGCATTGTCAATATTGCCAGTATTTCAGCCTGGGGTGAAGACACTTCTCAACTTGAGTATGCCGCAAGTAAAGCAGCGATTGTTGTATCAACAAAGAAGCTAGCACGAGAATTGGGATCTTCTGGAATTCGTGTGAATGCTGTAGCTCCTGGTCTTACTGAAACAAAGATGCTTGAAAGCATGGATGAAGATGCAGTGAATCTTATTAAGAAAGGTCTTGCTCTACATCGCTTTGCTAAACCTGAGGAAATAGCAGAGGTCGTTATGTTCCTTGCATCTGACAAGTCCTCCTTTATAACTGGAGAGACCGTTAAGGTCGATGGGGGGGGCAATAGTTTGCGTCTTCTTACTGCAAAATCAATCAATTAAGATTATACAAGTATAATCATTTATGGTCAATTGTAAAGAACTTGCCAAACAACTTAGACTTAAAGCCTTGGAGATGGCATTTAAAAGTGGGAGAAACGGTTCCCACTTGGGTGGAGGTTTATCAGCAATAGAGATTTTTGCCACCCTTTATGGATGCATAATGCATTATGATGCCAATAATCCAGAAGACGAGAACCGTGATAGGCTGATAGTTAGCAAAGGGCACTGCGTTTTGGCATATTACCCAGCTTTGAAATTAGCAGGATATATATCTCAGGAAGACCTTGACTCTTTTGAGACTGATGGCTCACATTTTCATGGTCATGCTCTGAGAAATTTAAAAAATGGTATAGAGTTCTCTGGAGGCAGCCTTAGTATGGGTATGAGCTTTGCAGTTGGTGAAGCATTGGCTTGCAAGAAAAAAGGCTTGAAAAATCGGATTTTTGTAATTGTCGGTGATGGTGAATGTGACGAGGGACTTATTTGGGAAGCAGCTATGGCTGCGTCAAACTTCAAACTTTATAATTTGACTGTCATAGTTGATTGCAATAAGTTTCAATACGATGGTCCTACAAAAGAGATAATGGACAACTCTCCACTTATAGAGAAATTTAATGCATTCGGTTTTGATAGCTATGAAGTTGATGGCCATAATTGTGACCAACTTCGTCAAGCGTTGAATAGGGTTGGTAACAGACCTATTTGTGTGATAGCCGACACAATAAAGGGAAAAGGGGTAAGTTTCATGGAAAACCAGCGTGAGTGGCATCACCATACATTAACTGAAGAACAATATAAGCAGGCAGTAAAGGAGGTGATGAATAATGGGTAAGTTAAATAGAATTAATGTTCGCACTTACAGTCGCTTGGGTCAGCGTGGTGCTATATTCGGGATGGCTGTTTGTGATGCAGCTAAGAAAGATGACAAACTGCTTCTTTTGACAGCCGACCTTGGTCAGTTATCTGGAATGGACAGATTTGAAAAACTTTATCCCGACAGGTTCATTGATGTAGGCATTGCCGAACAAAATATGTTAGGAATAACAGCTGGGTTGGCTGCCGAAGGTTATCATCCAATAGCGTCAACATACGCAACTTTTATTACAATGAGAAGTTGTGAACAATTGCGCCATTATTTCGGGTATATGCACTTAAAAGCTGTTATAATTGGTTCTGGTGCCGGTCTATGCCAAGGTTATTCGGGTAATACACATTATACTATAGAGGATCTGTCTATTGTAAGAGCGATCCCAA
>OMVI01000040.1 GCA_900314455.1 uncultured Prevotella sp.
CTTGTTGCGATTATATTAATGTATTTCGGAATAGCAAAGCCTAACTGCCTTGTCAAGGATTTCGTTGTGGTCGAAGGCTAGGGTAGGGTGGTCGTCGACTAAGAACCATTGGGCCTTAGCGGCGTCATCACCACCTTTGACGGGCTGTTCACTGTCGATGGTGGTATAGTATGCCACAGTCATGACCCTGCCACGTGGATCACGGTCAACTTTGTCGTAGGCTCCCACCTGATGAAGTTTACCAACTATGAGCCCCGTTTCTTCCTCAAGCTCGCGGCGTGCAGCCTGTTCTGTGGTCTCGTCCATGTTCATGAAACCGCCCGGGAATGCCCAGTCGCCTTTATAAGGGTCGTTGCCACGCTGAACGAGCAAAACTTTAGGACCTTCATTTGTCTTTGCGATAACTATGCAGTCGGCTGTTACTGCCGGTCGCGGATATTTGTATGTATACATATTATATAGAACACCCACCCCTGTTTCCCCTCCAGAACGGGAGGGAATTGTAATGTCTTGAGGGTATAATGGAGTGTTTTGATGTGTCGTTGATAGTGTAATGAATATCTGTGAATTTGTTTTTTCAGCGTTTATCACTGTTTTCAACCCCCTCCCGGATGGGAGGGAGAATGGGGGTGGGCTTTAAAACTCGGCACGGATTGCCAGCAGCAATGACGTTATCAGGTATGTCGTGTGTAACGACTGAGCCTGCTCCGATAGTGACATTATTGCCGATAGTGACACCGGGAAGAACTGTCGTGTTGCCACCTATCCACACATTGTTGCCCACATGTATAGGATATGCATATTCCAAGCCCTTGTTGCGTTGCTCAACGTCGAGAGGATGTCCGGCAGTATAGAATGAACAGCTCGGCGCAATAAAGACATTGTCGCCGAATGTGACCTCAGCCTCGTCGAGGATTACGCAGTATGCGTTGCAGAAAAAGTTCTCCCCACATTTTATATTGTACCCATAGTCGCAGAAGAATGGCGTTACTACGGTGAAGTCCTCTCCCACTTTGCCAAGCAATTGGCGAATTCTTCGCTTGCGTTCGTCCCTTTGATTTGGCGGTATTTGGTTTATTTCGAAGCATGCCTGCTCACAGCGGTGAAGTTCTTCAAGCACCTCCGGGTCGTGGTTGGCGTCGTAGAGCATGCCGCGTTGTTGCTTTTCTTTCTCTGTCATTGTGATAAATGTTAGTGTGTTATGGTGCAAAATTACAAAAAAGAATTCTCATATATCATCGTTTCCATAATCTTTTGTTACTTTTGTAGTCGCAAAAGGAAACGTTTTAAGCTGTAAGAAGGATTATGGATTTCCGTACTATTGTTGATATACCGAAGCCTGACTTCAATGTTGCACCTCTCGAAAAGGTGCTCCTCGTGGGCTCGTGCTTTGCCGACAACATTGGCAAACGTTTTGATGAAGAGCGATTCCCGACAGTCGTCAATCCATACGGCGTGATGTATAATCCGGCAAGTATTTTGCATACAGTTTCCAAATTAACAGCTCGGATTCGTAGTGGCGAGTCCGATTTCATTCCGTCTTTGGCTATATTTACATTGGGTACTAACCATGTCTACATAGAAAAGGCAACGGAAGAGATTGTTGACAACTGTAGGAAACGTCCCCAGCGCCTGTTCAGTGAAGAGTTGCTGACGATAGAAGAGTGCGCTGATTACCTTCGCAAGGCAGTTCATGAGTTGCGCGACAGCTGTGGAGATATAAATATTGTGGTTACCGTCAGTCCGATACGATATCGTAAATACGGCTATCATGGCAGTCAGTTGTCTAAGGCAACGCTGCTTCTTGCTGCTGACAAACTTGTGCAAGAAGAAGGCGTCTATTATTTTCCGGCTTACGAAATAGTAAATGACGAACTCCGCGATTACCGCTTCTATCAGCCTGACATGCTCCATCCGTCACATCAAACGGTGGAATTCATTTGGGAACGGTTCGTCGACAGTTGCTTTTCGGATGCTGCTAAGGAGTACCTTCGTGAGTGGAAGTCGGTGAAAGAGGCTCTCGGACATCGTCCGTTGCACCCCGAGTCGGATGAATATAAGGAATTCTTGCGCAAGACACAGGAACGTTTCGAAACTCTGAAAAAAAAATATCCTGGTTTGAAATAGGATTGAAAGGCATTGATAATGACAGAAAATGAAGCTATAGAACTACTTGAACATCATGGTGTCAAGCCGACATCGAACCGTATCGTTATAGTAAAGGCACTAGCTGCGGACGACCATGCGACATCGATGAGTGAGCTTGAGAGTCAGATTGTTACTATTGACAAGTCCGGTATCTTCCGTACGCTAATGCTTTTCAAGGCTCATCATCTTGTTCACGCTGTTGAGGATGGTGGCAATACGGTGCTGTATGAATTGTGTACAAGCCACAGCGATGACGAGGATGATGATATGCACGTCCACTTTTACTGCGAGTCGTGCCACCGGACGTTCTGTCTTTACGGTACTCCGATACCTTCTGTCGACATCCCCGATGGCTTCGAAATGGACAGTGTGAACTATATGATAAAGGGGCTGTGCCCTAATTGCGCACGCAAGAAAGCGCTGTCGCATAGTAAATTCTAACTTTTCGTAACAGTAATGCAAATTTAATTGTAAATAATCAAGTATGAATTATGAATAAATTTGTAACTTTGCAGCGAAAATAAAAAGTCCGACGGCAACCTGATACCTTTGGAGTTTGCCGTAAGAAACTAAATAAAAACACAACAATGAACTATTCTATTGAGAAAGTTACTACGTTGATAGGCGCACGCCGGTTTGGCAACGCCGACTCAAGCATCGGTTTTCTGCTGACCGACTCACGCTCTCTATGCTTCCCGGAAGAAACCCTCTTCTTCGCTATTAAATCGGAACGCAACGACGGACACCGCTACATAGGCGAGCTATATCGGCGTGGCGTACGCAACTTTGTTGTTGAGGAATTGCCTGAACATTGGGAGGAACTATATCCCGATGCCAACTTCCTGAAGGTCGTTGGCACACGTGAGGCATTGCAACGCCTTGCTGAGCGCCATCGTGATGAATTCGATATTCCTATAATAGGTATCACTGGCTCCAACGGAAAGACGATGGTGAAGGAGTGGCTGTACCAGCTTCTGTCGCCGTCGATGGTCGTTACGCGCTCTCCACGTAGCTACAACTCGCAGATTGGCGTACCGTTGAGCGTATGGTTGCTTAATGAGCAGAGTCAGGTTGGAGTCTTTGAGGCAGGAATATCCCAGCCTGGAGAAATGCAGGCTTTGCGTGACATCATACAGCCTACTATCGGTGTGCTGACAAATCTTGGCGCTGCTCATCAGGAGAACTTTACTTCTATGGAGGCAAAGTGCAAGGAGAAGTTGACACTCTTCCACGATACCGAAGCTGTTGTCTACTGTATGGACAACGAGATTGTGAACCGCTGCGTGTCGGAATACGCTTATCGCGGTGAGCAACTGGCATGGTCGAAGAAGAATTCGAAGGCTGCTTTCTTTGTAACTGATGTTCAGAAGGCTGATAATGGAACAACGGTAAGCTATATATATAAAGGTAAGACGGAAGGAAAGTATGTCGTTCCGTTTATCGATGATGCTAGCATAGTCAATTCTATAACATGTGCAATAGTCTCGTTGTACCTCGGTCTGAAACAAGAGCAGCTTGCTGAACGCATGCCGAAGCTTGAGTCGGTAGCTATGCGACTTGAAGTGAAGGAGGGACAGAATGGCTGTACGCTTATCAATGACTCTTATAATTCAGATATAAACTCTCTCGACATCGCTCTCGACTTCATGAGTCGCCGTCCGGACCATAAAGGTCGCAAGCGCACACTTATCCTCAGTGATATATTCCAAAGTGGATTGACTGACGAAGAGTTGTACAGCGAGGTCGCAGACTTGTGCAAAAAGCGTGGTGTAGAGAAGTTCATTGGCATTGGCAAGCACCTTCTTGCAAATCAGAAGTTCTTTGAAGGCATACCCGAAAAGAATTTCTATGCCGATATGAATGAGTTTATCAGGAGCAAGGAGTTCAGTAATCTTCATGACGAGGTAATACTTCTGAAAGGCGCTCGTAACTTTGGCTTCGACCGTCTGACTGACTTGCTGGTTAAGAAAGTTCACGAGACAGTACTTGAAGTGAACCTTGGCGCAGTGGTGAAGAACCTAAACTGGTATCGTTCCTTCATGAAGCCGGAGACTAAACTCGTCTGTATGATAAAGGCTGATGCATACGGAGCCGGTGCTGTCGAGATTGCCAAGACTCTCCAAGACCATCGTGTCGATTACTTGGCAGTGGCTGTTGCCGATGAGGGCGTTACCCTTCGCCGCAATGGTATCACGGCAAATATCATGATAATGAACCCGGAGATGTCTGCATTCAAGACGATGTTCGACTACGACTTGGAACCGGAAGTCTATTCGTTCCGCCTGCTTGATGCTCTTGTAGCTGCTGCACAGCGTGAGGGAATTACCGGATTTCCTGTTCATATTAAGCTTGACACGGGCATGCATCGCCTCGGCTTCGACCCAGTACATGACATTGATAAGCTCATTGAGCGTCTGAAACATCAGAATGCTATAATTCCACGCTCGGTGTTCAGCCATTTCGTCGGCTCAGACAGTGACGGCTTCGATAACTTCTCAGAGCATCAGTTCGCTTTGTTCGATACTGCCAGCAAGAAACTTCAAGGTGCATTCAAGCATAAGATCCTTCGTCATATCGACAATAGTGCAGGCATTGAGCACTTCCCGCAGTATCAGTTGGATATGTGCCGCTTAGGTCTCGGCCTCTATGGAATAAACAGCCGCAACAATGAAATTATAAATAATGTGTCGACTTTGAAGACAACAATACTGCAAATGCGCAATGTGCCGAAGGGAGATACTGTAGGTTACAGTCGTAAAGGAACGATTGAGCATGACAGTGTTATAGCCGCCATTCCTATTGGATATGCTGACGGACTGAACAGGCATCTCGGCAATCGTCATTGCTACTGTCTCGTGAATGGCAAGAAAGCAGAGTATGTCGGCAATATCTGCATGGATGTGGCAATGATTGATGTCACTGGAATTGACTGTAAAGAAGGAGACAGCGTCGAAATCTTTGGCGACGACCTTCCGGTGACGGTGCTCAGCGATGCTCTTGATACAATTCCTTATGAGGTTTTGACGACAATTTCGAATCGAGTAAGAAGGGTTTACTTCCAAGACTAAGGAAGTTTAGAATATAGAAAGAATGAAAGAATGAAATGCATTGATAACGCATGGATTTCTTTCATTTTTCATTTTTTATGATATTTCATTGTTTCATTCTTTCTTTCATTAATTTTTTTTTATTATCTTTGCAACCAATATGGGCTTGTTGCGTGCCCTTATCTACTAAGAACGAAAACTAAAACAAAACTAAATAGTATAAATGGAACAAGTTTTTAGCTATATCATCAGCTTTGGTGCTTCGGTGATGATGCCAATCATCTTTACAATTATTGGATTGTGTATTGGCATGAAGTTCGGTAAAGCCCTTAAGTCTGGTCTCTTTGTTGGAGTAGGTTTCGTCGGCCTTGGCATAGTAACTGCATTGCTGACCGATAACTTCAGTAACCCACTTAAGGCGATTGAAGACATCTTTCGTCTAAAGCTGGATGTCTTTGATATGGGATGGCCGGCTGCAGCAAGTGTTGCTTACAACACAGCGGTGGGCGCATTAATCATCCCTATCTGCCTTTGCATCAACTTCCTGATGCTTATTACGAAGACAACTCGTACCGTTAATATCGATCTTTGGAACTATTGGCACTTCGCTTTCATAGGTGCAGTGGTTTACTTCCTTACCGGTGAGAGCCTTGCATGGGGCTACTTTGCTGCCATCGTCTGCTATATTATCACACTTGTCATGGCTGATATAACCGCCGAAAAGTTCCAGGGATATTACAATTTGCCTGGTATCTCAATTCCACAGCCATTCTGTCAGAGTTTCACCATTTTCACATGGGTTGTGAACTGGGTACTCGATAAGATACCAGGATTCAGCAAACTCGACATTGACGCTGAGGGATTGAAGAAGAAGTTCGGCGTTCTGGGTGAGCCAATCGTTCTTGGTGTTATCGTCGGCGGACTCATTGCCGCAGTCGCTCACGTAGGTGACTACACTAATTTCTCAGGCTTTATGGATAAGCTTCACGAGACTCAGCCGGATGCAACGACTACTGACGGCGTGATGAAGATAGTCAAGGATATTCTCTTCCTTGGTGTTACGATGGGTGCCGTTATGGAACTTATACCTCGAATCACTAAGTTGTTCATCGATGGACTTATGCCAATATCTGATAAGACAAAGGAACTTGTTGACAAAAAGTTCCATGGCAAGAAGGTTCACATTGGTATGAGCCCTGCTCTTGTCATAGGTCATCCGACCACGTTGGTATGTACGCTGCTTCTGATACCTACTTATATTATTATAGCAGTGTTCCTTCCAGGCAATCAGTTCTTGCCATTGGCTTCACTTGCCGGACTGTTCTATCTGTTCCCAATTATGCTTCCGTATACCAAAGGTAATGTAGTAAAGACATTCATCGTTGGTCTCGTTGCTCTCATCGTTGGTCTTTGGTTTATCACCGATATGGCTCCAGACTTCACAAGCGCTGCAAATCAGGTCTATGCAGCTACGCAGGACAAGGCTGCTCACGTCCCAGATGACTTTCAGGCTGGTAGTATGGACTTCGCTTCATCACTCTTCGGCTACTGCATCTATGCAGCTATCAAGTACATAAAGTGGATTGGTGCTGGTATACTTGTTGTTATTACCGTCGCTATGATGTTCTTCAACCGCCGCGCTATCATCAGAGATGAAAAGAAGGCTGCTCAGAAAGCATAGGACAAAAAACTCAAAAACTCACTATACTAAGAAACTTAAAAACTAAAGAAATATGAAGAAAGCATTAATGACAGTAGCCGTCTGTATGTTTGCCTTTGCTGGATTTGCCCAGTGTGGGTTTAAAGGCTACGAGGTGAAGGCTGAAAATGCCTACACTAATTACAATGTTCGGTGGGCTACGGGTCCTGAGGATGCAAAGCACTACACCACCGACCGCCTGCGTAAGGAGTATCTTATAGAGAAGGTATTCGCACCAGGCGAAGTCAATTGGACCTATACTCTGTATGACCGTTTCCTCATTGGCGGTGCAGAACCTACTGCAACACCTCTGAAGCTTACGTCTATTGCACCGTTGTATGTCGACGAAAGCAAGGGAACAAATGGCCGCAACCTGCTTGATAACCGTGAACTTGGTATCATAAACATTGGCGGTGAAGGAACAGTCACAGTTGATGGAAAGTCTTATGACCTTGGCTTCCAAGAGGCATTGTATGTCGGTCGTGGTGCTAAGGATATCGTAGTCGCAAGTAAGAACGCAGCTGAGCCAGCCAAGTTCTATCTGAATTCAGCTTGTGCACAGACTTCATACCCTACTAAGAAAGTCACTTTGAAAGAGGCTAACAATATTAAAGCCGGAAAGATGGAGGAGAGCAACGACCGTGTTATCCACCAGATGATTATCGACGGTGTAGCCGGTGTCCGCACATGTCAGCTCCAGATGGGTATCACAGAGTTGAAGCCGGGTTCTGTTTGGAACACAATGCCGGCTCATACTCACCTCCGTCGCATGGAAGCTTATATGTATTACAAGGTTCCTGAGGGACAGAAGATACTGCATATCATGGGCGAACCACAGGAGACTCGTCCTATTTGGCTGAATAACGAGCAGGCAGTTATCGCTCCGCAGTGGTCAGTACATTGTGCAGCAGGTACAAGCAACTATACATTTATTTGGGGTATGGCCGGTGAAAACCTCGTATACACCGATATGCAAGTTGTTCCAATCCCAAGCCTTGAATAACTTATAAACATAGAAACAAACAAAGATAATCCAGCGTTATCATCAATATGGATGTATAATTTTGATAATATTGATGATAATCGGTGGAGAGAAACGAATAAGATATGTCACAGATTAAACCAGCAAAAATGACAAATTATCGTTGGCTGATATGCTTTATGCTGTTCATGGCTACAACGATAAACTATATGGATCGTCAGGTTCTCTCGCTAACATACCCTGGTGACGGTGGTATTGAGGCTGAGTTCCACTGGACTGATGAGAACTATGGAATGATAACCATGGTATTCTCGTTTGCTTATGCTATCTGCCAGTTGATTTCTGGTAAAGTAATCGACTGGCTGGGAACTAAGAAAGGATATTTCACGGCTATTGGTGTATGGTCGCTCGGTGCATGTTTGCATGCCCTTTGCGGTGTTGCTACAGAGGCCGTTTACTCAGATCAGCTCATGGCCGCATTCGGTACTACATCACTGAAGGCCGCTAATGCATTGGCAGCAACAGGAGACTTGATGGTTGCGGTGGCAACGACGAGTATGTTCTTCTTCCTCGCAGCACGTTGCGTACTTGCTCTTGGTGAGGCTGGAAACTTTCCAGCAGCTATCAAGGTTACGGCAGAATACTTCCCGAAGAAGGACCGTGCGTTCGCAACTTCTATATTTAACAGCGGCGCATCTATAGGCGCTCTCATTGCTCCGTTCACAATTCCGGTACTTGCTAAGTACTTCGGTTGGGAAATGGCATTCATCATCATCGGTGCTCTTGGTTTCATCTGGATGGGCTTCTGGGTGTTTGTTTACAAGAAGCCGAATGAAAATCCGCGTGTCAATGAGGCAGAGTTGGCTTATATAAACCAAGATGCTGATTCCGACGAAGACCCGACTGAGGTTACTGACGAAGGTCCGAAGATTCCGCTTTGGAAACTGTTCACATATCGTCAGACATGGTCTTTCGTCGTAGGTAAGTTCCTTACCGATGGTGTTTGGTGGTTCTTCCTGTTCTGGACACCTGCATATCTGAAGGCACAGTTCAACATTAACCCGACCGATACACTTGGAATGGTTCTCATATTCATACTGTATCTCATCACAATGTTGAGTATTTTAGGTGGTAAGTTGCCTAACTTCTTCATCAATAAGGGAATGAATCCATACGCTGGTCGTATGCGTGCAATGCTTATATTCGCATTCTTCCCATTGGCAGGACTTTTGGCCCAGCCTCTTGGTGACAAGTTCGGTACACCTTGGTTCCCAATCATTCTGATTGGTATTCTTGGTGCTGCACACCAGAGTTGGTCAGCTAACATCTACTCAACGGTCAGCGATATGTTCCCGAAGTCTGTTGTTGCAACTGTTACAGGTATCGGCGGTATGGCCGGCGGTATTGGTTCGGCAGCCATCAACGGTATTAGCGGTGTACTCTTCACTTATGCTGATGAGACTCAGATGCAGCTTTTGGGCTTCACAGGTAAGCCTGCTGGATATATGATTATATTCAGTTTCTGCGCTGTTGCTTATCTTATCGGTTGGTGTATTATGAAAGCTCTCGTGCCTAAGTATAAGCCAATCGTTGTAGATTAATAGTGATATACCCGCCCGTGAGGGTCGGAAAACAAGAATATACTAAGTTAATGGAGCGGCCTTCATTCCCGAAGACCGCTCTTTTTGTGTTTTTTATTTTGTGTCATCATTCTTTTTTACTATTTTTGTACAATAATAATTCAAACAATCTGTCTATATGGAAACAATCTTATATTTAATAGTAGGGCTCGTTATCGGCGCCGCTTTAGTTTATCTTCTGAAACGTAATGCCGCTGCGGAGGCTGTTGCCACTGTGCAGGAAAGTCTTAATAAGGAAAAGGAACAGTTTGCAACAGAGAAGTCAGCGTTGCAGCAACAGCTTGCCGTAGCTCAATCCCAACTTGAGACTGAGCGTCAGACAGCAGCCGACAAACTAGCTACGGCCAACAAAACTGCCGAAGAGAAGCTTCAGTCAGCAATGGAAGCAGCTGACGAACGCTTACAGTCCGAACGTCAGGCAGCATCCGATAAGTTGGCAGCGGAACACAATCATGCTGAGGAACTTCGTCAGGAGCAACAGCGGCAGCATGAATCGGCAGTCAAGGCTGTACGTGAAGAAGTCTTGAACCTTGCTACCAAGATGCTCACGGACTCAAAACAGCAACTCACGACCGAAAATAAGGAGAAGATAGAGAGTCTGCTTTCGCCTCTAAAGGAACAACTCGACTCTTTCAACCGCAATGTAACAGCATCGACGAAGGAAGGCACTGCTAATAAGACTGAGATTAAAACAGCTTTTGAAGATGCAATGAAGAAACTCCATGACGAGCAACTTCAAACCGTGAAAAGCATGCAGGAGTTGCAGGATAGAACAGTTCGTGAGCTTAAAGAGCAGACCGAGAAGATTGGCGACGATGCTGCATCGCTGACGAAAGCTTTGAAAGGAGACTCCAAGATGCAAGGCGATTGGGGTGAGATGATTCTCGACAAGACCCTTGAGGACTGTGGGTTGGAGAAAGATAAGCAGTATTTCTTACAGGAGAACTTCAAAGACGACGATGGCAACAACTTCCGTCCCGATGCCGTTGTCGTATTTCCTAACAACGAGCGTGCCGTCATTGACTCCAAGGTTTCACTCACAGCATATCAGGAAGCAGTGCGTACAGATGACTCGGAAGAGCGCGAGCGTCTGCTTAAGGAGCATGTTGCATCAGTCAAGAAGCACATTGACGAGTTGTCGGCGAAGAACTACGAGAAACTTGTTCCTGGTTGCATAGGCTACGTTTTGATGTTTATCCCTTACGAGAGCGGCTATTCCGCTGCACTGAAGACTGACCCCGGAATTCTGCAATACGCCTACCGCAAGCACATTATCGTCCTTAGTCCGTCGAATTTGCTCATGGCTTTGCAGCTAACACATACCATGTGGCAGAACTACCGCATGAATAAGAACGTGGAAGAGATACTTCGCCAGTCGAACGATTTGTACGATAAGTTCTGCGGTTTCGCTGAGACCTTCGTCAAGATTGGTGCCGATATAGAGAAACTTCGCAAGGATTACGACACCAGCCACGGTCAACTCAGCGAAGGAAAGGGCAACGTCATCCGCCGTCTCGACAATATGAAGCAGTTGGGTATTACTCCGAAGAAGAGCATACCCGACAGCCTCTAACCATTAATTTCTTATCCCCGCTACTTCTTGTATTGTGACGGCATGACGCCGTACATCTCCTTAAAGTACTTCGAGAAGTAGCGGGGATTATTGAATCCCACGCTATAAGCAATCTCACTAACCGACATCTTACTCTCACGCAACATCTGCTCGGCACGTCTGAGACGTATCTGGCGGATGAATTCCGATGGCGTACTGCCCGTTAGCGATACCAGTTTCTTGTACAACTGTACGCGGCTCATTCCCAGATTTGATGCCATTGCCTCTACGTTAATTGTACTGTCAGACAAGTTATCGTCGACATATTGAGTTGCCTTGTCGACGAATACCTTATCGCGTGACGTAATCTCAATGTGCTTCAGCTCCGGTTTCAGCAGCTTACCCTTATCCGGTACATCGCTTGAATGGTGCCATTTCAGCAGATTGTCGATACGCATGTAGAGCAAGTCCATATTGAACGGCTTCGTTATATAGTCGTCTGCACCGCTCTTCATACCCTCAATCTGATGCTCTTCTGCCAATCGTGCAGTCAGCATAATGAACGGAATGTGAGTCGTAGCCTTATTCTCCTTTACCGCATGGCAAAGCTCTATACCATCCATCACTGGCATCATGACATCGCTAAGGATAATATCAGGTTGATGCTCGCTAATACTGTCGAGTGCCTTACGCCCATTGACAGCCGTGCGGACGTAATATTTCGAAGACAATTCCTCTGTCATGAATTCGAGGAAATCAGTACTGTCATCTACCAGCAGCAGACAAGGCTTGTTCTTAATGGTTTCCGAATCGTCCTGCTCCTTTGTCGTAGAAGTCTCAGACCCACTATCGTTAACCTTCTCGCTGGCCTCCTTTTCATCCGTGTCCTGAGGCAGACTTTCCTCTATAAGTTGAGTCAGCGACGGGTCATGACGTATCGGAAGCAGAACGCTGAACACCGTTCCTCCGCCTGTGTTATCCTCTACAGTCACGTCACCGCCGTGGAGTAGGGCATAATCGTGTACAAGGTTCAGGCCAACACCTGTGCCACCATACGGAGACGATACCTTGTTGACCATATAGAACCTCTCGAATATGTGCTTTTTATCCTTGTCGCTGATTCCTATTCCATTGTCGGCAACACGTATAACGAGCATGTCTTCTTTCAGACTTTCGTCCGAACCCTTCAGCCGCAGGGACAGTATGACATCTATTTTACCATTCTCGCCAGTGTATTTCATCGCGTTCGAGAGCAGGTTGTCTACAATCTTGCGAACCTTACCGGCATCGAATGCCATGTTGAGGCTCTCTACTTGTGTCGTAAACGTCAGCGATGTGCTCTTGCCGCCTATTGCCTGGAATGTGTTTACAATATTACGAATATACGCAATGATGTCTGCCGAAATCAGATTCAGCTTTTCTTGGTTCTTCTCAACCTTACGGAAGTCGAGAATTTGAGTAACCATCTCAAGCAGCCGTTGCGCGTTACGGTACACAAGTTCAAGCTTACGGTGCTTGTCCTTGTCAGTTTCCTTCTTCATCAACGACTCTATTGGCGAGATGATAAGCATCAGAGGAGTACGGAACTCATGGCTGACATTCGTGAAGAACGTCAACTTTATATCCTCCAACTCTTTGGTCCTCTTTGCTTCACGCTCTATCTGCATCATGCGGAATTTCTCTTTCTGCCGGCGAAGCATTAACTTTCTGCCAAACCAAAGTGCGGCTACTAATATAATAATGTATAGCAGCATTGCCCATATTGACATATAGAACGGTGGCTTGATTGTTATTGCCAGCTCGCTGGTCTTATTGCTTACCGAACCATCGCGGTCGAGCACCTTTGCCTCCAATGTGTAGGAGCCTGGCAGCAGGTTTGTAAACGTAACGCTGCTTTGTCCCTCTGCCGTGGTTATCCATTTGTCGGAGAATCCTTTAAGTCTATATATGAAGCGTGCTTTCTGCGGTATTGCAATCTGGTTTGAAGCCAAGTCAATGGTAAAAGCATTCTCGCCGTAGTTCAGTTTTAGCTTACGGCTGACGTCAATGCTCTCGTCCAGGATGACATGCTTATTGTATTCTTCACCAACATGAACCGGACGCCCGAACACTTCCAGTCCCGTGAAGAGCACCATTGCGTCGTTTTGCTTCTTTTTGATGCTTTGCGACGGAATGATATTTATTCCGTCCTGTCCGCCGACGATTATCTCGCCGTTGCGTGCTGTCAGAATAGAGCGGTAGTTGAACTGCCTTTCCTGCAATCCATCTAAGTTGTCGAATACCGTAGAAGTATAATCCCACGTTCCGTCCGAATTCTTCTGTACCTCCACTCTTACGACATCATGTCCGCAAACAATCCACATGTTGTGCGCATAATCCTCGGTAACGGAGCACGAGACATAGCTCTGGACATCAGAGTGTGGCTTAATGGCATCCACCTGCTGCGTCTTGGGGTCGTAGACGTTCATTCCCGAAGCCGTGGCACACCAGATGAGCCCGCGGGAGTCGACATATATCTGATTGAAAAGCTTACTTGTAAACTTTGTGCTTTTTACATTTTCTATTTTCCCTGACTTAAGATTAAGGAACGAGAACCCCTCAGAATGAGCTATCAGAAGGTTGCCATTCTTGTCTACAGCCAACGAGTTGATGAAGTCCGACGGCAGCTTTGAGTTCGCCATACTGTAGTTTGTGTAGTGTCCCGACTTAACGTCAAGCAGCTGGACACCCGACCCCAGAGTACCAATGGCTATTCTCCCGTCAGGCAATTGGCACAGCGCCCAGACGTTATCGTTGAGCAATCCCGACTTACCATCGGCCCGGTAGACCTTCCATTGTCCACCTTCGAAGTGTGCCATGCCACCGTTGTATGTTCCGAACCACAGCGAACCGTCTCTTGCAGTCAGTGAGCTGACGACTGTATTCATGCCTAGTCCAGTCTCTTCCATACCGTAGTGCCGCGTGTCGTGTGTCGCGAGGTCATACGTTATGATACCGTTGTCGTTGGAGCCGCACCACAACAGTCCTGCTGCATCCTGCGTTATGGTGCATATATCACCGATTTCGGCAAATCCGAACTTCTTCTGCGTCAGCGAGCAGTAGGCTACTCCGTTCTTGTATGAGCCAATCCAGAGTGCTCCTGCTTTATCTACATAAAGGCTCTGGACGGTATTATCCGGTATTGAATTTATGTTGTTCTTGTCGTAAAGGAACTGTCTCACCTCCTTACTGCCAGGCTCTATGAGCAGCAAGCCTAAGTGCTCGGTTGCTATCCACAAGTTGCCGACATGGTCGTCGATAACTCCCTTGACGAAGATATAGTCATTGAATGGGACGCTATAGTGATTTTCAGAGAAATACTGACGTACCGAAGAGTACCATTTGCCAGTCTTTCTTTCGCAAATAAATGTCTGCTTGTCCGACGTTATCCAGAGATTGTTATCTTGAGTCAGGAATGAAGTGTACTTATTTGTAGGTAGTTCCTTGTTCTTAACAATGAAATCGCTTTGCCAGTCCACCTTCCTCGTGTCACTGTTAAGGCTGCAAATGAACCCGTCGTTGAAGTTGACGTATATGCTTTTGCCCATTTGCCTGACGCTGGTAATCTCAGAGCGGTGCAATTGTCTGCCGTAAGCCAGGAACTCCGTGTGTCCGGTAGCGCCGTCTATCCTGTATAGCCCTTTGCCGCTGACGGTGACCCACAAGTTCTTATCATTGTCAACGTACATGTTATGTGGTTCCGCATTGATACCATACTGGCTGAGATAGTCCTGCGCATTTGCCGAGAACGTCTCTGTGAGTGCATCGTAAATGCAATACCCTATAGCTGTCTCGACAATCATCCTGCCCTGCCTGTCCTCTTGTATGTCAAGAACGTCGTTTGAGTTAAGGCTGCCCGGAAGGTCATTCTTATAGAAAACACGGAACCGGAAGCCATCGTATCTGTTGATACCGAGTTGCGTTGCCATCCATACATATCCGCGCGAATCAACCATTATGTTGTTGATTTGCGAGCTCGACAGTCCGTCGTTCATGTTTATTCTGCGGAAATAGACATCGTTGGCAGAATATCCAAGAGCGGATGGCAGTAGTAATGCCGCCGTTATTAGTAGAGAAATAATGTGCCGTTTCATATTGAGAGAAAAAGGTTTTTGCCCAAATGTGCTTATTGTTTCCAATATGCAAAGATACGGTTTTTTTATTATACGGCAAAAGAAATGTACATTTTGTTCTGTTTTTTATAATTGTAATCATTACAGAATTTACCCGCCACATCCATCTTTTTACCTTTTTACCTTTCTACCTTTTTACCTTTCCCCACATCTTTTTACCTTTTTGCCTTTCTGCCTTTTTACCTTTCCCCATCCCCATTTTTAGGTATTTGCAAATCAAAAGTAGAAAATGCAACCTAGTTGAATATAATTATTTGTACCTTTGCACCTTGAAATAAAAGGAAGAAACAATGAAGCTTTCAGAGTTAAAGACAGGCGACAAAGGTGTCATCGTCAAGGTGAACGGTCACGGTGGCTTCCGCAAGCGCATCATAGAGATGGGCTTTATCAAAGGAAAGGAGATAGAAATTCTTCTTAATGCACCGTTTAAAGACCCTGTCAAGTATAGGATAATGGGCTATGAGGTCAGCCTCCGCCATAGTGAGGCAGAACTTATAGAGGTTATTACTTTGGACGAGGCACGCCGATTGGAGTTAGGCGACGAGAACGCTCCTGCCATAGAAGTTGACAGCAACGACCCCGACGAGAGACCTCTGACCCCGCAACAGCTCACCGACGCTGCTATGAAGAAACGTAAGACAATCAGTGTGGCACTTGTCGGTAATCCTAACTGCGGAAAGACGTCGCTCTTCAATTTCGCTTCCGGAGCCCATGAGCGTGTCGGAAACTACTCCGGCGTTACCGTTGATGCAAAGACCGGTCATGCCGAATTCGAAGGATACCATTTCGACCTTGTCGATTTGCCTGGAACTTATAGCCTTTCTGCCTATAGTCCTGAAGAGCTTTACGTTCGTAAGCAACTTGTCGACAAGACACCGGATGTTGTCATCAACGTCATCGATACTTCCAACCTCGAGCGAAACCTTTACCTGACCACGCAACTCATTGATATGCATGTGCGTATGGTTGTTGCCCTTAACATGTTTGATGAGACACAGGAGCGTGGCGACAATGTCGATGTCGACAAGTTGTCGGAGCTCTTCGGCGTTCCTATGGTACCGACTGTGTTCACCTCGGGAAAGGGTGTCAAGGAACTATTCCATACCGTTATCGAAATGTATGAGGGCACGGAGGATGCCAATCCGCACTTCCGTCACATCCATATAAACCACGGTCACGAGATAGAGAATGGTATTAAGGACATGCAGGAGCACTTGAAGAATGAGCTTGATGTCCGTCAGCGCTTCTCCACCCGTTATCTCGCCATAAAACTTCTCGAGCACGACAAGGACATCGAGAACTATATAAGCAAATTCCCTGATGCAAAGGAGATACTTGAGCACCGCGACCATGCCGCTGCTCGTGTTAAGGAGGAAACCGGCTCCGACAGTGAGACTGCGATTATGGATGCCAAGTATGGTTTCATACACGGTGCCCTTGCCGAGGCTGGTTATAAACCGGGAAACAAGAAGGATACCTACCAATTGACTCATGTACTCGACAATGTGCTGACTAATAAGTGGCTTGGCTTCCCGATATTCCTGCTCATCCTCTTCGTCATGTTCACGGCGACGTTCGTCATCGGACAGTATCCTATGGAGTGGATTGACGACTTTGTAGGTTTCATAGGCGATAAACTTGGCGAGTATATGCCCGTGGGACCAGTCAAGGCAATGCTCATCGACGGTATCATCGACGGCGTCGGAGCCGTCATCGTTTTCCTTCCGCAAATCCTTATCCTCTATTTCTTTATCTCGTTCATGGAGGATAGCGGATATATGGCACGCGCGGCGTTCATCATGGATAAGCTGATGCACAAGATGGGACTGCATGGTAAGTCGTTCATACCCCTTATCATGGGCTTCGGATGTAACGTTCCGGCAGTCATGTCAACGCGTACGATAGAGAGCCGGCGCTCCCGCCTCGTCACGATGCTCATCCTTCCGCTTATGAGTTGTGAGGCGCGCATACCTATATATATAATGATTATAGGCACGTTCTTCGCCGTCAAGTATCAGAGCCTTGTCATGATGAGCCTCTATGTCATAGGTGTGATAATGGCGGTTATCATGGCGCGCGTCTTCACGAAGTTCGTCATAAAGGGCGAGGACACACCGTTCGTTATGGAACTGCCGCCATACCGCTTCCCGACATGGAAGGCTGTGGGCCGCCACACGTGGGAAAAGGGTAAGCAGTACCTCAAGAAGATGGGTGGTATAATCCTCGTTGCCACAATCATTGTATGGGCTCTGGGCTACTTCCCTCACAACGAATCACTGTCGAAGGCACAGCAGCAGGAGCAGAGTTACCTTGGTCACATAGGCAAGACGATAGAGCCTGTTTTCCGTGCACAGGGCTTCAACTGGCGTCTTGATGTCGGTCTTGTAGCCGGTGTGGGCGCTAAGGAAATCGTTGCATCTACAATGGGCGTCCTTTATAGCAACGACGACAGTTTCTCGGAGGACAACTCTTACAACGATGAGAATGGCAAGTACGAGCGCCTCCGCAACGAAATGCAAAGCGACGTGGCTAAGACACACGGCATAAGCTACGATAAAGCGGGACCGATAGCGACGCTGACGGCATATTGCTTCTTGTTGTTTGTCTTGCTCTACTTCCCTTGCGTGGCGACGATAGCAGCCATAAAGGGCGAGTCGGGTTCATGGAAGTGGGCAGCATTTGCCGCAACCTACACGACCTGCCTTGCGTGGGTAGTGAGTGCAATAGTATTCCGAGTCGGTTGCCTGTTTATATAGGACTTGTAAATATATTTCTGACAGCAATTTTATAGGAAACGTCTTCGTAACTGATTGATAGTCAACGCTCAATCAAAAGGGCAACTTCCGGCTTGCAAAAGGGCAGGTTCTGCGTTGCGAAAGTTTAGCTTTTGCAGTCCAGAACCTGCCCTTTTGCAATGCTATTCGGCACCTCCCGCATTCGTGTAAAATAAAAGTCATATTCCTTCGGCAAACGTATAGTGTTTTTATAATACCTTTAAGAAGAAATGAAAGTTTAATTGATGTCAGAGCATACCTACAAATAAAGGGGATATTACTCGAGTAATGTCCCCTTTAGAGTTGTAGCGGAAAGTGAGGGATTCAAACCCCCGATACCACGAAACGGGTATACCAGATTTCGAGTCTAGCGCATTCGGTCACTCTGCCAACTTTCCTTTAACTGCGTGCAAAGGTAGTGATTATTTTTGTAATAACATAAAAAAGTGATAAAAACTTTGGTCGCACCACATTTATGATATCACTTTGCCTTGACCTATAGACAAGAATGCGATTACAATTTGGGCTTCGTCTTTCTCTCTTTCTCTGTTATTATGCCATGACGGTATGCATAGAGCAGTTCCTCAAGGTCAGCTATCTGCTGACGGATTTCGACTCCTTTGTCCGTGTCCGCTACACGGAGGCGTCGCTGGTTGAACTCTACAATTTGCGTAGTGCCCTTGATGTCGGCTCCGGTACGTATGGCGTCCTCGGCGCTTGTGAACGGTTCATGCTGTACAAGTTGGAAACCGCGACTGTGATATATAAGCGTGTAGCCTGCTATACCTGTGTCCTTATGGTACGCCCGTGAGAATCCGCCGTCGATGACCATCAGTTTTCCATTTGCCTTGATAGGGTTTTCGCCTTTCACCGCACGCACCGGGACGTGTCCGTTTATGATATGGCGGTTCGGTCCTTTTACTCCGAAGGCATCGAGTATTCCGTTTACTACTTTCTCGTTGTCACGCATCTTGAAGTAGTTGCCTTTAATCTCCTCATGCGTTTCCTTGTCCTCGATGAAGTAACGCTCAAAGGTCGCCATCTTACTCTTGTCGAACAATGGTGAGTCCGGTCCGCACCAGAGATACAGGAAGTAGTCCTTGGCATAGTCACGCTCCACTGCATCGGAGTCAGACTGGAACGCTGCGCGCAGAAGTATGCCTGTATGGTGCATTAAGTCCTTGCCGCTATACTTGCGGCCGGGATATATTTCTACGGTTTTAGGTGTCCCGTCATCGTTTAGTGGGACAGAGGCATGGAACAGAAGGTTGTTGTTGAAAATGGCGAACATGCATCCGTGCTGAAGCATGGCGCGTATGTGGCGGTGCAGTTTTTCGCTGACAGTGAAGGAATGGTGTATCTTTTCCATTACCGCAGCTTCCTCTTCCGTCAGCTTTATAGGGTCGGAAGGGTCGACAGTAGGGAAGTTGCATGAGCGCATCTTGTAAGTCTTGCCATCAACAACGCACGTCCCTTTTTCGTAGTCAACAGCCTTAAGCAACTCTCGGTCAGTCATTTTCCACATAGGATGCTTCTCGAAGAGTTGAGCCTCGAGCTTGAATTGAATAATGCTTATTGCCTTGTGCATCTTTGCTGACAGGCTTCTTGACTTATCAGTCATCTCGTTCTCGTAAGATGTTTTTGGCATAAACTCTGTGCAAGGGTCATCCTTGTACTCCTCCATAGCAAACGTTGCGAGTGGTATGAGATTGATACCGTAACCGTCTTCGAGTGTTGTCATATTGCTGTAGCGCAGTGCTATGCGAATGACATTGCATATACATGCATCGTTGCCGGCTGCTGCACCCATCCATAGGATATCATGGTTGCCCCACTGGATGTCCCAACTGTGATAGTCGCAAAGCGTGTCCATGATAATGTGGGCACCGGGACCACGGTCGTAGACATCGCCGAGGATGTGCAGCTGGTCGATGATGAGACGCTGAATGACGTTGCATATCGCTATGATAAAGTCGTCGGCACGTCCCGTAGTTATGATAGTGTCGATGATAGCACTGACATAGTCGCTCTTATCCTTATCGTCCGGGCGCTCGTGGAGTAATTCCTGGATGATGTAAGAGAAGTCGTCGGGGAGGTTCTTGCGGACTTTTGAGCGTGTGTACTTGCTCGATACGTCGCGGCAGACTAGCACCAGATGATGAATAGCTATATGATACCAGTCGTCGAGTTCCTTTTCCTCGGCTTTGACAAGCTCCAGTTTTTGCTCTGGATAGTAGATTAGCGTGCACAGTTCACGTTTCTCGGCTTCACGCAATGTGTTGCCGAAGAGCTCGTTCACCTTGCGCTTGATATTACCCGACGCATTTTTAAGTACGTGCTGGAAAGCTTCGTACTCTCCGTGAAGGTCGGCAAGGAAGTGCTCAGTGCCTTTAGGCAGGTTCAATATAGCCTGAAGGTTTATTATCTCAGTGCTTGCCTCGGCTATCGTCGGAAAGGAGTTAGACAGTAGTTCAAGGTAGCGTGTGTCCTTGGCGAAATCAAAATTCTTTGTTGTCATTGTTTTTATGTAGTTCGTTTTTGTTTGTTTTATAAGTAGGATTAGCAGTCGTTAGTAATTTATGCATGAAGTTCAGTGCAACAGCAAGGTTTGTATCTTCTTTGCTTTTGCATCGTCAATGGGGTCGTCAGGCATGAAACCTTCCTCGAGATGCAGCTCGTTCTGCATTATCTGAAGTATTCGTTGCATGAACCTACGGACTCCAAGACTTCTTGCTATTTCGACAAAGCGGTCCTCGTCGTAGTCGCAATACTTTATCTTCTCATACAATTCGGCAAGATGCCGCATGCTGAAAGTGTGCTCCTTGATAAGATAACGTGCATTCAACAGCATTATTGCCAATTCTTGCAGTTCTTTTGTATCAGAGCCGGTTGTCTCTTCGAGCTCCTTTCTCAGTTTGCGCGACTTCTCCAAGATACGCTTGTCCTCCAGAGGCTCTGTGCACTTTTTCAATGCCGGGGTATAGCGGCTGATGGCAGAAGTGTCTATCTGCGGTGGCATAAGATGCATAATCTCAATCGCTGTATCGTAGATTTCGCGTAAGCCTTCATCATCGCCGTAAAGCAGGATAAGCCTCCATTCCTCCGGTTTCAGGCTGCGCATAGCGAGCAATTGCTCACTTCTGACGAGTGCCCACGGCTCCTTGTGCGACTTGCCGACACGTACCAGAATTCGTATAGCTTCCTTCTCATCATTAGTCAGAGCAAGTTGATAGCGCGTGTTCAGCACTTTGTTGTAGAATGCAAGAAGACTGTCGCCAAACGTTTCCTCTGTAACGGAACTGTCGAGCAACGGTGTTCTGATGACATCGATGTTGCGTTGCCACTTGAGTTGCTGTAAATCAGTCAGCTCAAAGTTGTTTGATGCTATAAGTGCGTCGGCATGTTCTATCATCCAACGTTGGTATTCAGCTAGATAAACGGATTTCTCTGCCTTGTGCTCATGCTTCATTGCGTATGAGTCAAGACCGCCACATGGAGATATAACGACAGCGCATTGCTTCTCAATTGCGGCATGCATGAGCTTGCTTGCATTCCTATCCCATAGCCCTATGATATGGACGACATCGGGATTCTCATCAAACAGAGTAAGCTTAAAGTCTTCTGTGCGTGCAACTACATACGTATCACACTTTCCGCTAAGCGATGATAGCAGAACGTCAAGATAGTCACTCTTTATGTCGTGGCTCTTCTTCTCGTGTATGTAGTATAAAACTTTCATTATATTTTGTGGCTGATGAAATCTGTCTTGTCGGCTTTTGCGTATTTAAGTTTGTATGAGAGCCAGTGCCAAACGAAGCTCAGGTCATACCAAACTGACTTCCAATGAGGAACGTCCACGCCCCATTCGTCAAGTGCTTTGCCTGCAAGGATATTGCGGATACATGTCGTTACAATCATAGCAATTGCTGCGGCAGCGGCTATTACCCACTTTTGAGTAATCACGCTATATGCTATCGCTGCAAGGATGACGAGATAGTCGAGGTGAAGAAATGTCTGGTCGAAAGCTATAGGAAGCCTGTGACGTGCACGTCCTCTCAGGTGTTTGCGGTCTTCCTGATAGAAAAGCTGTTTGTCCTTCCATTCTTTGTCGGTCGGTTCTTCCTCTTCCATCCACGCGTCTGGGTCCGTCTCGAGCAGTGTCTCACCGTAAGTGAAATACTTGTTGGCAATAAAGTCGTATTCGCCGCGTAGGTATTTGAGGTTTCCACGGAACCCTTCCCAATCTACAAAAGCCTGTTTGGCGAACATGAGGCAGGTGCTGTTGCAGCGGAAAGTTCTCCCGTGCTCAGTCTCCCGCATAAGATAGAGGTCGTCGACAAACTTCAGGTACTGTCGATATGAGCTCGTTTCACTATTATAATATGTGTAACCAAGGACAAGACTGACTCCTTCACGGCAGTTGCGGGCAAGTGTTGCAAGCCAATTGTCGCCTGCCGGCTTGTTAGTAGCTTCTGTCATGACAACCCAGTCGTACTTAGCGGCTTTAACACCGAGTGTAATCGACAATTTCTTGCGACTCATATAGCGCGAGGAATCGGGAATGTACGTGACGTAAAGATGTGGATTTGATGAAAATCCTTTTAATATATCGGCAGCCTCTGTGTCGCTTTTCCATATTACAAGCACTACTTGAAAGTCGCCTCCATACTGTTGATTCAAGAATAGAGGGAGGTTTTCCTTCAGTTCCTGACCATTCTCGTGTGGGGTGAGAACGACCGTTATGCCAGGTAGCGGCGTATCGTCTTCCGGGTCTTCGCCATCAGTTTCGTATTGCTTCGGATGCGGACGACGAACGAAAATACTTATCCACGGCGTTGCAACCGCTAGCACGAGCAGCACCGCAATTACTATTATAGATATGTTGTCTATTACAATCATATTTCGGATAAATCCTCTGTGATATAGCCTTGTGGCAGTTTGCGGCAGTTATACTGGCTTGCCATGATTTCGCCATAGGCTCCGGCAGAGCGTATTGCCAGCAAGTCGCCACGACTGGTCTTGTTTAAATCAATTGCTTTGGCGAAGACGTCGCTCGACTCGCAGATAGGTCCAACCACATCGTAGGTCGTCAGCGGCTCTTCGCTTGTTATGTTTTCAATCTTATGATATGCCTGATAGAGTGCCGGACGGATAAGGTCGGTCATTCCGGCGTCGACGATAACGAATTGCTTTGCAGTTCCCTGCTTGACATAAAGGCAGCGGGTGATGAGCGAACCCATTTGTCCGACAACTGCACGGCCAAGTTCGAAGTGGAGCTTTTGGCCCGGACGCAGTTTCAGATGTCGTGCGTATGTGTCGAAGTAAGCCTTGAAGTCGGGCACGGGGATACGGTTCGGATGCTGATAGTCAATGCCAAGACCTCCGCCAACATTAATATTCTCGACTTTTATGTTGTGAATTTCGAGTTCGTCCTGAATGTTGTTGATGCGGTTACACAAGGCTGAGAAGTCTCCCATGTCAAGGATTTGTGACCCAATGTGGAAGTGCAGCCCTGCAAAACGTACATTTTTCATCTTCGCTGCCTCAGCGATGGCAGGCTCCATGTCGCGCATTGCGATACCAAACTTGTTCTCTGCGAGTCCGGTCGTTATCTTTGCGTTCGTATGAGCACCTACATCAGGGTTTATTCGCAGACAGATGTCGGCTACTTTTCCCTTCTTTTCGGCAAGTTCATTTATGACTTCGAGTTCTGCAACACTCTCAACGTTGAAGCAGAAGATACCTTTGTCGAGTCCGAGGTTAATCTCCCAGTCTGCCTTTCCTACTCCGGCGTACACGATTTTGCGAGGAGAGAAACCTGTCTCGAGGCATCTGTGTATCTCACCACCACTGACACAGTCGGCTCCAAGACCTGCCTGGCTGATTATGTTGAGCACTTTCGGATTGGCGTTTGCCTTTATCGCATAGTGAACATAGAAGTTATTGTGTTTCGCAACTTCGTCATTGATAGCCTTGAGCGTTCTGTGCAAGAGTTCCGTGTCATAATAGTAGAATGGTGTTTCCACCTTCTGGAACTTATCTGTAGGGAAATTACCTTTCATCTTCTGTCTTCCGTTATCTTGTTTTGTGTTGTAGTTATCGCCCTTATCTCTATTTGTTGTTGAACAGTTTGTCGCTCAAACTCTGCAAGGCACGTTTCTTATCGGCCTCGCGAATGAGGAATGAGATGTTGTAGTTGCTGCCTCCGTAAGAAATCATACGTACAGGGATGTCCTTCATAGCGTCGGTAGCCAGAGTCTCGAAGCCGATATTGCTCCAGTCCAAATCACCTACAACGCAAACTATACACATATCGCCATCAACAGTGACGGTGCCGTATTTCTTCAGTTCATCTACGATTTCATCAATGTGAGTACCATCGTCAACGGTCATGGAGACGCCGACCTCACTTGTTGCGATCATGTCGATGGAAGTCTGATAACTCTCGAATATCTCAAAGACCTTGCGCAGGAAACCGCTTGCACCAAGCATTCTGCTAGACTTAATCTTAATTGCAGTGATGTTATCCTTAGCCGCAACAGCCTTTATCTTTCCACGAACGAGGACATTGTCGATAATCGTTCCCTCTGCCTCAGGGTCCATTGTGTTCTTCAAGCGAACAGGTATCCCGGCATATTTAGCTGGCTGAACGCAAGTCGGATGAAGTATCTTGGCACCGAAGTAAGCAAGCTCAGAAGCCTCCTCGAAGTTCAACTGACGAACAGCCTCGGTCTTATCGACAACGCGCGGGTCGTTGTTGTGCATACCATCGATGTCCGTCCATATCTGTATTTCTTCGGCTCCGATTGCTGCTCCGATAAGTGACGCTGTGTAGTCGCTGCCTCCACGCTGCAAGTTATCGACCTCACCGTAGGCGTTCCGACAAATGAATCCTTGCGTAACGTATATCTGATAGCCTTTCTCGTCGTCCATTATCTTGCCCAACTTCTCCTTGATGTACTGCGTGTCAGGCTCTGCATTCTTGTCTGTTCGCATGAAATCAAGGGCGTTGAGCAATACTGCCTTTGAACCAGTCTCCAAAAGATAGTTCGTCATCATGTTCGTACTCATTATCTCGCCTTGAGCTACGATGCTCTTAGCCTCGAACGATGTGAAGAGGTCCTTGGTGAAACTACGAAGATAATTGAACTCTTCGAGCAGGAACTGACGCGTCTTCTCCTTGTATTGCTCTGTGGAATATAGTTCTTCGATATGCTGTAAGTACTTCTTTTCGAGATTGTTTATGACCTCGTTAGCACTCTCCGGATTCTTCTTGTAAAGGTAGTTGCTTATCTCGATGAGTGAGTTTGTGGTACCGCTCATAGCTGAGAGGACCACGAAAACAGGCTCGTCGTTCTTACGAACTAATGCCGCTACATCTTTCATTCGCTGAGGACTACCAACCGAGGTGCCTCCAAATTTCATTATCTTCATAGTGTCTTGTTGTTTAATTTCTTTTATTACTGTTGTTGGAAGCATTACGATTATTCCTCGTCAGTACCGTTGTCTTCGCCCAGGAATTCTGCCTCGGCATACTGACCGCCACCGTAATACTCTTCTGTAACGTCTTTGCACTCGCCGTCCTTGCACCTGTATACAGTGCCAGGGAACTTGTCGAGCAATGAGATGTTGTGTGTTGACATGATTACTGCTGCACCGTTCTCGCTCTGTTTCTTAAGTAGCGAAACGATGTTCGACGCCGTTTCAGGGTCGAGGTTGCCTGTTGGCTCATCGGCGAGGATAATCTTCGGCTTGTTGAGGATGGCACGGGCAATAGCTATACGCTGCTGTTCACCACCGGAAAGCTCGTGAGGCATGCTGTCGCGCTTGTCCGTCATTTCGACTTCCGATAGCACTTCGTTAATGCGGTCGTCAATTTTTGAGCGGCTCTTCCAGCCGGTTGCCCTCAGCACAAAGCGCAAATTCTTGTACACTGTACGGTCGTGGAGCAACTGGAAGTCCTGGAATATGATACCCATCTGCTTACGCAGAGCCGGTATCTTCTTGCGTTTTATTTCAGCGATGTTCTCTCCAAGTACATCAGCCTGTTCTTCGTCGCTCTTGTCAACGTCAAGTTCACCATACATGGTCTTAAGCAATGAACTCTTACCGGAGCCCACACGACCAATCAAATATATGAAATCGCCCTCGTCGGCATGCAGGTTCACATTCTTCAGAATTGGCTTTTCGTCCTGAAAGACGTTTACGTTTTTATAATCAATCAGCATAATCTGTATCTATCTTTTATATGTTCCGTTGTATTTGGCAATACGTCTGTCCTTGTCCCAGTCGGGGGAATGGCGCTTCAAAAGTTCTGCGGCGACATCGCCAATGCCAAGTCCCTTGTCGGCAAGGAGCACCATCAGATGATAGAGAAGGTCGGAAGCCTCGCCTATTAGCTTCTCGTCGGTACCCGAAACAGCCTCAATGGCAGTTTCAATGGCTTCTTCTCCCACCTTTTGAGCTATGCGCTTCGGTCCTTTTTTGAACAATGCGGTGGTGTAACTGTTCTCAGGCATCTCCTTCTTACGGGTATTTATGACTTCCTGTAGTTCGCTAAGGAAGTTCACGGGGTCGTAAACATTGTCTTCAGCCCAGCAAGTATCCGTTCCCTTATGGCACACAGGTCCAACTGGATTGACGCGCACAAGCAGCGTGTCATTGTCGCAATCGTTCTTGATGCTGACAAGATTGAGGAAGTTGCCTGAAGTCTCTCCCTTTGTCCAAAGACACTTGCGGGTACGGCTCCAGAAAGTAACTTTCTTGGTTTCTATCGTCTTTTTGTAGGCTTCCTCGTTCATGAAGCCAAGCATGAGGACGTTGTTTGTGCGTGCGTCCTGGATGATTGCAGGAACGAGACCTCCCATTTTATCGAAATCTATTTCCATTTCTACTATATTCTTACGTTTATCCCCTCGCTTCGAAGGTACTTTTTCAGCTCGGGTATCTTAATCTCACCGAAGTGGAAAACACTTGCTGCCAATGCCGCATCAGCCTTTCCCTTGACGAAAGCATCGCGGAAATGCTCCATATTTCCGGCTCCTCCGCTTGCAATTACCGGTATGCTGACCTCATCGGCAATACGTGCCAGAGCCTCATTGGCAAACCCTTGCTTAACGCCATCATTGTCCATAGAGGTGAAAAGGATCTCACCTGCGCCACGGTCGGCAACTTCACGTGCCCAATCGAACAATCGGACTTCAACTCGTTCACGCCCTCCCTTGACATAGCAGTACCACCCGTCGGCATCATGACGTGCATCGATAGCACACACGCAGACCTGAGAGCCATAGTTGGCGGCTATCTCATTGATGAGCTGAGGACGCCTAAGAGCAGCTGAGTTGACACTAACCTTGTCGGCTCCGGCATCCAGCAACTTCTTGACATCTTCGAGTTCGTTGATTCCTCCGCCTACAGTGAACGGTATGTTTATCTCTTTTGCAACACGAGTAACCATATCCGTGAATGTCTTGCGTCCCTCGAAGCTGGCTGTGATGTCAAGGAATACGAGCTCATCAGCACCGGAATCAGAGTAAGCCTTACCCAGTTCGACCGGGTCTCCGGCTTTTCGAAGGTTTACGAAGTTGGTCCCCTTCACCGTCTCTCCATTCCGAACATCAAGGCACGGGACAATTCTCTTGGCAAGTCCACGGCTGTTGTTGCGTCCCATAAGTTTACGGCAGACATCAGCAGACACCTTTCCCTCGTACCATGCTTTACCCGTCACAACTGAAGGGATACCGTTTGCGTCGAGCTGCTGCAAGTCGTAATTACTCGAAACGCCGCCTGAAGCGATGAGATTCAAGTCGGGATATTCCGCCATTATCTGCTTATATAGCTCAAGGGCAGGACCTTGCATGGTGCCATCCTTGCTTATATCTGTGCAAAGTACATTCTTAACGCCTGCGTCGACATACTTCCTGAGGAACTCAGACAAGCCCACAGACGAGTCGTCTTTCCAACCGTTTATGCTTATTTTGCCATCGCGGACATCCGCTCCAAGTATCAGTTTGTCAGCACCATAGCGCTTTAGCCATTCGAAGAACAGCTCCGGCTTTGTGACCGCGACACTGCCTATCGTCACCATTGACGCTCCAGCAGCAAACGCCTCACGAATATCATCATCGCTTTTTATGCCTCCGCCAAAGTCAACTGTCAGTCCGGTAGCATCGGTTATGCGCTTAAGTACAGCCTGATTGATGATATGCTTCGACTTAGCTCCGTCCAAATCGACGATATGAAGACGGCGGAAACCCTCGCGTTCGAACTCGCGAGCCTGCGCAACGGGGTCTTCGTTGTAAACTTTCATCTGCCCGTAGTTGCCTTTGGTAAGGCGAACGCACTTCCCGTCAATTATGTCTATTGCTGGAATTATCTCTATCATAGGGCAAGAAAGTTTTTAAGTATGCGTGCACCGACATCTCCGCTCTTCTCAGGATGGAACTGAGTCGTCCAGAAATTGTCCTTATGTAGGGCAGCCGAATAGGGTAGGATGTAGTCGGCTTCGGCTATCGTCCACTTGCAAAGGGGAACGTAGTAACTATGTACGAAGTAAGTATAAACGCTGTCACCAAGGTCTTTGAAAATACCATTCTCTGTGTTTTGCCTAATGGAAATGTCCTGCCAGCCCATCGCCGGAACCTTATCCTCATGGCGTGAAGGCTGAAAACGGCGGACATCAGTGTCGAAAATGCCGAGGCAATCGGTATCTCCTTCCTCCGAATGCTTACAGAGAAGCTGTTGGCCAATGCATATTCCCAGAACCGGCTGGGTGAGATTCTTGATTACTTCGTCAAGATGATGCTCACGAAGATAGTGCATTGCCGTGGCTGCCTCGCCCTGTCCGGGGAACAAAACCTTATCGGCTTTGCGCAAAGCATCGGCATCGTCGGTCAGCAATGGCTCGATGCCAAGGCGGTTCAGACCGTTGACGACCGAGCGGATATTGCCCGCGTTATATTTAACTATTGCTACATTCATTTCTAATCAGACCTTTACAGCGTCTCGACTATGAGAATATTATAGTCTTATTATTATATGTGAGGATTTTCCTTTCTATGTGCTTGGTGACTGCACGCGAAAGAACAATCTTCTCCAAGTCCTTGCCTTTGAGTACAAGACTTGCCGGGGTGTCCTTATGACTGACACGCATGACATCCTGCTCGATTATCGGTCCGGCGTCGAGCTCTGCCGTTACGTAGTGGCTTGTGGCTCCGATAATCTTCACGCCACGCTCCCACGCCTGATGATAGGGCTTCGCACCGACGAAGGCTGGTAGGAAAGAGTGGTGTATATTAATAATGTGGTGAGGGTAAGCCTTTATCATCTCGTCGCTGATAATCTGCATATAGCGAGCCAGGACGATGAAGGTGACCTGCTTCTCCTTAAGCAACTTCATCTCGGCGGCTTCAACCTCAGCCTTGTTTGAGTGGTCTTTCTTTATCGACCAGACGTAGTATGGTATACCGAACTGCTCTCCTACGTAGCGCAAATCTTCATGATTGCTGACTATGCATGGGATGTCGACGTTCCACTCTCCTGCTTTCCAGCGTGCAAGAAGGTCGTAGAGGCAATGGCTCATCTTGCTGACGAATATCGCCATGCGCGGTTTCACATCACTGAAATAGAGATGGAAGGTCATGTCGTAGCGCTGACCGTAGAGCGTATGAATGTAGTCGTCAATCTTATCACGCGGAATTATGAAGTCCTTCAACTCCCATTCTATGCGCATGAAGAACATTCCGTCCTCTCTGTCAACGTACTGGTCGAGGTAAACGATGTTGCCGTTATTGTCGGTAATAAACTTCGTAACCTCCGATATAATGCCCTGTTTGTCGGGGCAGTGCAACAGCAATATAGCTGTAGGGTTTGTTTCTTTTTCCATTCCTATTATAATAATGCGAATGCAAAATTACTAAAAAAGATTTATTAACGTAGCTTATTGTTCGGAAAAGTCATAAAATTATAACCTTCTGACTTCCTTCACGCCTTTTATCGTTCTGAGTTTCTTCATCAGCATGTTGAGTTTCGACGTATCATCGAGCAACACTACGAGGTTGCCGGAGAAGAGTCCGTCGTGGCTGTCGATGTTTATCGAGCGCATTACGAGCTTTTCGTCCTTCGAGATAACATTCGTTATGTTGTTGACAATGCCAATATCATCGTTGCCGATAATCCTCAATGTGATGGCATACTGGCTCTGCCCTTTTCCGCTCCAGCGCGCCTTGACGATGCGATAACCGTAGCGGCGGCGCAGCTCCGGGGCATTCGGGCAGTCCATACGGTGGATTTTGATGCCTCCATTGACTGTTACAAAGCCGAAAACAGGGTCACCGTAGATTGGATGACAGCACTGTGCAAGTTGGAAGTCAATGCCCTTGAGGTTCTTGTCGATAACGAGCACGTCGTCATTGCGGGCAATCTCCTCGCCCGGATTGTCGAATTCGAAGTTTTGTGCACTCTCTGCGACTTTCGACTCGTTGAGGTTATGGTCGTGGTCGTAGGCCTCCTGGTACTTGTCTATTATGGCATTCGGGTCCAGTTTGCCCTCCGCTATCTGCTGATAGAACTCACTTGCCTCCCTGAAGCCCATCTGCTTGATGAGATGAGACATCACGCCGTCTTCCCACTCAATCTTACGGTTCTTCAACCGACGCTCAAGCAACTCGCGGGCGTAGGCTCCGTTCTTCGTCTGAATTTCCTTCAGGGCAAGCCTAATCTTTGACTTCGCACGCGAGCTCTTGACGATTTTCAACCACTCTAGCTTAGGCTGCTGGTGTGCCGATGTGTTTATCTCGACTGTGTCGCCACTGTTCAACTGAGTTTTAAGGCTGACATTCTTGCCGTTAATCTTACCGCCTACGCAAGTATTTCCAATCTTCGAGTGAATATGATATGCAAAGTCAAGTACCGTTGCACCCTTCGGGAACTTCAGCAAGTCGCCCTTTGGGGTGAAGACATATATCTCCTTGTCATACAAATCACTCTTGAACTGGTCCATAACTTCGAGGTCGTTGCCAGCCTCAAGAGCCGAACGGATGCTTGCAAGCCAGTCGTCGAGACCTCCTTCAGCCTTGATTCCCTTGTAGCGCCAGTGAGCCGCGAGACCGTGTTCGGCAATCTCGTCCATGCGCTCGGTACGTATCTGAACCTCGACCCATTTGTTCTCAGGACCGAGGACCGTGATGTGCAGACTCTCGTAGCCATTCGACTTCGGTACCGAAAGCCAGTCGCGAAGTCGCTTAGGGTTAGGCTGATACATGTCGGTGATAATGGAATAAACCTGCCAGCACTGCATCTTCTCTTTCTCAGGGGGCGAGTCCAAGATGATTCGGATTGCAAAGAGGTCGTAGATTCCATTGAATCCGCAATGCTGCTTGTTCATTTTCTGCCATATAGAGTGTATGCTCTTAGTGCGTCCCTTTATGTGGAACTTCAGCCCGGCAGCCTCAAGACGAGCCTTAACCGGCTTGATAAACCGCTCTATATATGCATCACGCGAACGCTTAGTAGCATTCAAGTCATCCTTAATCTCATAGTATGCGTCATGCTCCAAGTACTTGAGGCTCAAGTCCTCGAGCTCGCTTTTAAGCTGATATAGTCCCAGTTTGTGAGCCAAAGGAGCATATAGGTAGCTTGCCTCCTCAGCAACCTCGTGGCGTGCCTCAGTGTTCTCCGTGTCACGAATTTGCCTCATGAGGTTCACCCTGTCAGCAATCATTATGAGAATGACACGCATATCCTCGGCAAAACTCAAAAGAAGGTTGCGGAAGTTCTCGCTTTCTATCTTCGGGTTCTTCTTGTACAGTTCCTGAATTCTGACCAATCCGTGTATAATCTTGCTGACTCCTTCGCCGAAGTCAGCCTTGACATCATCTATAGAAACGCTGGAAGACAATACAGGCACATAGAGCAGAATGGCGATAACGCCGTCGCGCCGCAATCCGATATCGTCGATGGCAATCTTCGCTGTCTGCAAAGCCTCGACGAAGGGATTGAAACCGAAGGCGTCGCGGGTAATCAGTCCGCTGTTGATAGAGCCTTCAATGGTCGTTTTCAGTTTCGTTTCGTCGTCAGGTTGCAACGAGTCGGCAATCTTCGGACGCAGCTCATTACACAGCTCTTCGACCTTTGTCTTCTCTTCTTCTGTAAATATTAATTTCTCTTCCATAAACCACCAAATTTCTCATTCATAATGGTTATATGCTTACAAAGTTATTAAAAAAAATCTATTTAGCGGATAAGATTTTGGTATTTTAATTATTTTGCCGTATCTTTGCTCAATAAAATGAATAAATAACCTTAAACAATTCAATATGTTATCTGAAAAGGACAAACAACAAATTGCCGCTAAAGGCATATCAGAAGAGAAACTCAACGAAGAGTTCGAACAGTTCAAGACAGGCTTCCCGTTCCTTAAACTCGAAGGAGCGGCTGCAATTGGCAAGGGCATAATGGCTCCTACCGATGCTGAACGTGATAAGTACATTGCCGCCTGGGAGAACTACAAGTCAGCCGGACACCGCATCGTGAAGTTCGTACCGGCAAGTGGCGCAGCAAGCCGCATGTTCAAGAACATGTTCGCATTCCTCAATGCGGACTACGATACTCCTCAGACCGACTTTGAGAAGCAATTCTTCGCTGGCATAAAGAAGTTCGCTTTCCATAAGGAACTGTGCGACAAGTGCAAGGCGACGACAGGCAAGAGCATCAAGGAACTGCTCGATGAAGGAAACTACAAGGCTATTGTGGCAGCCATGCTGAATGCTGACGGACTCAACTACGGTCAACTGCCGAAGGGCCTGCTGCTCTTCCACAGCTATCCGGAGGGACCGCGCACGCCAATGGAGGAACACCTCGTAGAGGCTGCACTGTATGCAAGCTCAAACGGCGAGGCACACGTTCACTTCACTGTCAGCCACGAACACATGGAACTTTTCAAGGCTAAGGTGGCCGAAAAGGCTGACAAGTACGCCGAGAAATATGGTATCAAGTATGACATTACATTCTCTGAGCAGAAGCCAAGTACCGATACCGTCGCTGTAAATCCTGACAACACACCATTCAGAAACGACGATGGCACACTGCTGTTCCGTCCGGGTGGCCACGGCGCTCTTATCGAGAACCTCAATGAGATAGATGCTGATGTCGTCTTCATCAAAAACATCGACAACGTCGTTCCTGACCGTCTGAAAGGCGATACCGTTACATATAAGAAACTGATTGCCGGCGTTCTCGTCACACTTCAGAAGAAAGTATTCGAGTATCTGCGCATTCTCGACAGCGGAAACTACAACCACGAGAAGCTTGAAGAGATTATCCGCTTCCTGCAACGCGACCTTTGCTGCCGCAAGCCGGACATCAAGGAGCTTGAGGACGCAGAGCTGGTAATCTATCTGAAGAAGAAGTTGAACCGTCCGATGCGTGTCTGCGGTATGGTGAAGAATGTCGGCGAGCCTGGCGGCGGTCCGTTCCTTACGTACAATCAGGACGGTACCATCAGTCTGCAAATACTCGAATCGAGCCAGATAGACCAAAATAACGCAGAATACGTAGCCATGTTCAAGCAGGGCACACACTTCAATCCGGTCGACTTGGTTTGCGCAACTAAGGACTACAAGGGCAAGCCATTCAATCTGCCTGACTATGTTGACAAGACCACGGGCTTCATTTCGAGCAAGAGTAAGGACGGCCGCGACCTCAAGGCACTTGAGCTGCCTGGATTGTGGAACGGTTCTATGAGCGACTGGAACACCGTATTCGTCGAGGTTCCACTGTCTACATTCAATCCTGTTAAGACTGTTAATGACTTGCTGCGTGAGCAACATCAGTAACAAAATATTAAAGTTCTAATATCTAATGGCTATCCGCACGCATTCATCCGGATGCTCTGCGGATAGTCTTTAAATTCTATATGTGCATGGGAAAACATAAGATTGCATTTGGGATAAACTTAAAAAAACTATTTGGTTCAGCACTTCTGCTGTTTGCTACAATGAGCGTTTCGGCTCAGACAGTACAGACCTTCTTTGTCGACAACATTGATTTGCCGTATCTTACAACGGCTCAGAAGCAGCAACTTGTAGATGATTTCAAAGACAAGAAAGGCGATGCACTCGTTGTAAACAGCCTCGGCGACACTACATTGCTGGAGAGTTCGACTGCGAATTTCATACAACTGAAGTGCAACAATGCCCATACTATCCAGATAAAGTCCTTGCGTCGTCAGTCGGACAACGACAACGTCTTCTGCGTTGTGAACACATACAAGGCTCCTGCGGCAGAAAGCACGATAGAGTTCTTTACCAAAGATAACGTAAAGATAAATGAACAATTATTCACTATGCCACAGGTGTCATCTTTATTACAAAAGCCCGACACACTGAGCAATGACGATTTCAAGCAGCTAACAGAGATGTTCGACCCGCAACTCATAGAGCTTCGGTTGTCGCCAACTGATAATTCAATCACCGAAACGCTGTCTTTGCCATCAGTACCTCGTGACAAGAAAAAGATTCTCAATGGTTTAAAGCTGCAAAGAAAACTTAACTGGAACGGAAATAACTTTAATTGAAGTTAAACATTTGAGGAATTTAATCCTCATTGCTTGCATTAAAGAAACAGATATTGTAATTTTACAATATGTTTTTCATGGTATTAGATTATTAAGGTTAATAAGGAAGGTTGGTTGTCGTGAGACACCCAACCTTTTTTAGTGTCCGTTAGTTAAGTCAGATAATGAAAAGAATAGCAAAGATATAATGTTTTTGAAGGTAAATAATTTTTATTTTAGCTTAGCTTAAAATATATCTTCGTAACTCATTGATTATCAGTACTCCCGCAAGAGGTCAACTTTGGGCTTCTAAAAGGTCAACTTTGAGGCTGTAAAAGCTAAGGTATTGCAATGCGAAAGGTCATCTTTTACAAGGCAATACGTCAACTCCCGTTTTGCTGTAAGAATATTTCTTATTTGTTACAGCTGCTGATGTTTTATTTCAGTGAAGTTGTTCGGACATGATATAGTTATATTGAAAGTAACAATTTTGTAGTATGACCAATCAAAAATCCTATTGATAATTCGTTATATCACTAATTTTCTGTACCTTTGCACTCAAATAATAATTCTATCAAAAACATATAAAATATATGTATCGTACAAATACTTGTGGCGAGCTTCGCTTGAGCGATGCCGGCAAGGAAGTAACACTTGCAGGATGGGTTCAGCGTTCCCGCAAAATGGGAGGAATGACATTTATCGACTTGCGCGACCGTTATGGCATTACGCAGCTTGTCTTCAACGAGGCTATTGACAAGGCTCTATGTGAGAAGGCTAACCAGCTTGGACGTGAATACTGCATTCAGGCGAAAGGTACTGTCAGTGAGCGTCAAAGCAAGAATGCCAAAATAGCAACCGGTGATATTGAGATTATAGTCAAGGAACTGAATGTTCTCAGTCCGTCGCTTACCCCTCCGTTTACAATTGAGGATAATACAGACGGTGGTGATGACCTCCGCATGAAATACCGCTACCTTGATTTGCGCCGCAACTGTGTACGCAAGAACCTCGAACTGCGCCACCGCATGACCATTCTCATACGCAACTTCCTCGATGCAAGGCAATTTATGGAGATTGAAACTCCTATGCTCATCGGCTCAACGCCGGAGGGTGCCCGCGACTTCGTGGTCCCTTCACGTATGAATCCAGGTCAGTTCTATGCTCTGCCACAAAGTCCGCAGACGCTGAAGCAGCTCCTTATGGTTGCTGGCATGGACCGTTACTTCCAGATTGTGAAGTGTTTCCGTGACGAGGACTTGCGTGCCGACCGTCAGCCGGAGTTCACACAGGTCGACTGCGAGATGTCATTCGTCGACCAGGACGATGTCATCAATCTGTTCGAGGAGATGTGCCGCATGCTGTTCAAGGAGATTCGCGGTGTCGATTTGCCAAAGCCATTGCAGCAAATGACATGGGCTGAGGCTATGAGACGCTTCGGAAGCGACAAGCCTGACCTGCGTTTCGGTATGGAATTCGTCGAGTTGAAGGACGCTTTCGACAGCAAGGGCGACTTCGCCGTGTTCAATGAGGCTAAGTATATCGGCGGTATCTGTGTTCCTGGGTGCGCTTCCTACAGCAGAAAGCAGCTCAACGAGCTCACTGACTTCGTAAAGAAGCCGCAGATTGGAGCAAAGGGACTCGTCTATATCAAATACAATGCCGACGGAACAGTCAAGAGTTCAATAGATAAATTCTATAGCCCTGAAGTTCTTGCTGAAATCAAGAACGTCATGGGCGCTAAGGACGGCGACCTCGTTCTTATCCTTTCGGGTGCAGATGCCAACAAGACAAGAATTCAGCTCTGCTCACTTCGTCTCGAAATGGGTGACCGTCTCGGTCTGCGCGATAAGAATACGTTCAAGTGTTTGTGGATTATCGACTTCCCATTGTTCGAGTGGAGCGATGAGGAACAGCGCCTTATGGCTACACATCATCCGTTCACTATGCCGAATCCGGACGATATTCCATTGCTCGACGAGCACCCGGAGAAGGTACGTGCCAAGGCTTACGACTTTGTTTGCAACGGTATCGAAGTCGGCGGTGGCTCACTCCGTATCCATGACACTAAGCTTCAGGAGAAGATGTTCGAAGTTCTCGGCTTCACGCCGGAGCGTGCTGAGGCACAGTTCGGCTTCCTGATGAATGCCTTCAAGTACGGAGCACCACCTCATGCAGGACTTGCTTTCGGATTGGACCGTTTCGTAAGCATCCTCGCCGGTCTCGACAGCATTCGCGATTGCATTGCATTCCCGAAGAATAACTCCGGGCGTGATGTCATGCTCGATGCACCATCCGAGCTTGACCCCAAACAGTTGGATGAATTGCAGATAAAGGTTGACTTACATCAAGAAAATCGTTAAAATTCAGCTAGTTGTCAAAAAAAGTCGCAATTTTCTGTAAAAAAGTATAAGTATTACGATAAAAAATGGTACTTTTGCAGCATAAATAGTTGAGAATTAAATATATTCGATATATCTTTATTCTAAATTTACTAAATTATGGCAACAGAGAAGAAAGCTACAAAGGCTGCACCAAAGGCAGCAAAAAAGACAACAGCAAAGAAGGCAACTGTAAAGAAGGCTGCTGCAAAGGCTGCTGTTGAGTTGAATGCAACAAACGTCGGCTACAGAGCTGGTGATGTTTACCAGACTCTTGCAGCAGAGAACAAGGCCCTGACTCCTGCCGAAATTGCAAAGGCAGCTAAGATTAGCGCAGAGGAAGTTTACCTCGGCATGGGCTGGCTCTTCAAGGAGGGCAAGATTAAGGATGAGGACAACAAAGTTACATTGGCTTAATCATCAGAGCAAACAATAAGGAAAGAGCCGCTCACTTGTTGAACGAGCTCTTTTTTTTCAATAATTTAGAATGGCTTACGAAGCGGCGATAATCAAAGTTTTGAAAGAAGCTGGAAGCGAAGGGCTGTCAGTTAAGAAAATAGCCTATCATGTTTTCAACTCTACAAATTCGCTTTTCGAGCCATTGTCAAAGACCGATATACAACAGTCGGTGCAGCAATACCTCGCTTACCACAGCAAGAAACCGAAAGACACTATAGAGAAAGTGGGGCGGGGGAGATACCGGCTGAATATGAAGTCTAAGAGGGTGCAGATCTTTCTTGCCCGTCTGGCTGACGATAATGGTGATAGCCTGAGGGTAATACCGAAAGATTTGAGCCTCAGCCTTTTTTAGTAAAGAGCAGAAAATCCTTTGTAAACCAACAATTAAAACAATAACTAACTTAATAAAAACAATATGTCGAAAAGATATTTATTAGGCTTCGATGTGGGCAGTAGCAGCGTCAAAGCATCACTTGTCAACATAGAGACCGGTGTTGTAGAAGCTGACGCACATTATCCTGAAAAGGAAGCGCCAATAACAGCTGTCAAAGCTGGATGGGCAGAACAAGAGCCGCAGATGTGGTGGGACAATGCCAAGAAATCGCTGAAGGACATCATGCAGCGTACAGGAGCCACCGGCAAGGACATCAAGGCAATCGGTATCTCGTATCAGATGCACGGACTCGTGTGTGTCGACAAGAACTTGAACGTGCTCCGTCCGAGTATTATCTGGTGCGACTCGCGCGCCGTGCCATACGGAGAGAAGGCTTTCAAGGATTTAGGTTCAGAGAAGTGTCTGTCTCATTTGCTTAACTCTCCCGGTAACTTCACTCTTTCGAAACTCGCTTGGGTTAAGGAGAACGAGCCGGAGACTTTCAAGAAGATTTATAAGGCAATGCTGCCGGGTGACTACATCGCCATGAAACTGTCCGGGAAAGTAAATACTACCATCAGTGGACTGTCCGAAGGCATTGCATGGGACTTCAAAGAGAAGCGCCCGGCAAAGTTCCTGCTCGACTATTTCGGCTTCGACGAGAGTCTGATACCTGATATTGTTCCGACCTTCAGCGTACAAAGCACGGTTTCAGCCGATGCAGCAGCAGAGCTCGGACTTGAGCCTGGAACTCCTATTTCGTACAGGGCCGGCGACCAGCCTAACAATGCTCTGTCGCTGAACGTATTCAATCCGGGTGAGATTGCATCAACGGCAGGAACAAGCGGAGTTGTCTATGGCGTGCTTGGCAGTGTCAATTACGACCCGAAATCAAGAGTCAATACCTTTGCCCATGTCAACTACACTACAGATGTTGACCGTTTGGGAGTGCTTCTTTGCATTAATGGAACTGGCATTCTTAATGCTTGGGTCCACCGTAACGTTGCCTCCGACTTGTCATATCCTGAGATGAACGACCTCGCAGCCACGGTTCCGGTTGGTTCAGAGGGAGTGACGATAATTCCATTTGGCAACGGCGCTGAGCGTGTATTGGAGAATCGTGAGGTAGATTGTTCTATTCATGGTCTCAACTTCAACAAGCACAATCGTGCTCACATTGTCAGGGCTGCCCAGGAAGGTATCGTATTCTCGTTCTGCTACGGCATGGAGATAATGGAGAAAATGGGCATGGACATTCACAATATTCATGCCGGAAAGGCGAATATGTTCCTAAGTCCGTTGTTCTGCGATACTCTTGCCAATGTCAGCGGAGCTACTATTGAGCTCTATGACACTGATGGTGCAGCAGGAGCGGCTAAGGGTGCCGGCATAGGATGCGGCATCTACAAAGACCATGACGAGGCTTTCGCAACGTTGAAGAAGTTGTCGGTCATCAAGCCAAATGACGATGTACGCTCCAGTTACCTTGATGCTTACGCCAACTGGAAGGAGCTTCTGAACGAAATTTTGCATCTATAGGATGCTATACATTATATATATATAGGAAGAATAGTACTTGTTCCAAAGGGAACGAAAACGTTTTTCTATAGAAAAATGACAAAAAGGCGGCGTTTAATGTCGCCTTTTTGTTTTTTTTTATTAACTTTGCCAAATTAACAACGATACAAGAGAAAATGAATCACCTCGTTATTATGGCAGGCGGCGTTGGTAGCCGCTTTTGGCCTATGAGCACAGCTGAACGTCCTAAACAGTTCATTGACGTTTTGGGAGTTGGGCGGACGTTGCTTCAACTTACATTCGACAGATTCGAAGGCATTGTTAATCCGGAGAATGTGTGGGTCGTTACAAATCAAAATTATACAGAGCTTGTCAAGGAACAACTGCCTGAAGTTCCTGCCGGCAATATCCTAAGTGAGCCTTGTCGTAGGAATACGGCACCGTGTATTGCCTATGTCAGCTGGAGAATAAAGAATTCTGATGCCAAGGCTAATATCGTTGTTGCACCAAGCGACCATATCGTTACCAACGTGGCAGAGTTCAAGCGCGTTGTAAAAATGTGCATGAAGTTTACTGCTGAAACCGATTCTATCGTTACGCTTGGAATGAGACCGACGCGTCCGGAGACAGGATATGGTTATATTGAAGCTGATTTATCGGCTACGAGTGCACGTAATAAGGAAATATTCAGGGTAGATAAGTTCCGCGAGAAACCAGAGCTGGAAACCGCCATTAAATATATTCAGCAGAACAATTTCTACTGGAATGCGGGCATATTCATCTGGAGTGCCGCTACAATTATTAATGCTTTCCGACTTTATCAGCCGTCAATAGCAAAGATATTTGATAGAATTAGGGAGAAACTCGGTACACCGGAAGAGCAGGAAATAATCAATACGGTCTATCCGGATTGCGAGAACATATCTGTCGACTATGCTATTATGGAGAAAGCTGACGAAATTTTCGTGTGCCCGGCGGACTTCGGATGGAGTGACCTTGGTACTTGGGGCTCTCTGCTTATACAAAGTAAGAAAGACCTTTATGGCAACGCCGTAATCGGTAGTGATGTTGATGTGTACAACACGAAGAACAGTATCATCAATGTCCATGATATGAAGAAGACGGTCGTTCAGGGTCTCGATGGTTATATTGTGGCAGAGCACGACGGTACGTTGCTTATCTGCAAGCTCAGTGAAGAGCAAAGAATAAAACAATTTTCAGGAGAAAACTAACAAAAGAAATACAATGGATAGAAAAGTAGCACTTATCACCGGAGTTACAGGACAGGACGGCAGCTATCTCTCGGAGTTGCTGTTGTCGAAAGGATATGATGTTCACGGTATCATTCGTCGTTCATCAGTAGACTATCGTGAACGTATTGCCCATCTCGAAGGCAAGCCTAATTTCCACCTTCACTATGCAGACATGGGCGACTCTATGAGCCTTGTCGGACTGATTGGAAGGGTTCGTCCAACAGAAATATACAACCTTGCGGCTCAGAGCCACGTACAGGTCAGCTTCGATTCTCCTGAGTACACCGCCGATGTAGATGCAGTTGGTGTTCTGAGAGTTGTCGAGGCAGTACGCCAATGCGGTCTTGCTGACACTTGCCGCATATATCAGGCTTCAACTTCCGAGCTCTATGGCAAGGTTGAAGAGGTCCCACAGAATGAGAATACGCCGTTCCATCCATACAGTCCGTATGCCGTTGCCAAGCTCTACGGTTTCTGGATAATGAAGGAATACAGAGATGCTTACCACATGTTCTGCTGCAATGGAATTCTTTTCAATCATGAGAGCGAACGTCGTGGTGAGACTTTCGTAACGAGAAAGATTACTCTTGCAGCTGCACGCATCAAGCAGGGCAAACAGGATAAGCTTTATCTTGGCAACCTTTCGTCGAAGCGCGACTGGGGATACGCCAAGGATTACGTTGAGTGCATGTGGCTTATACTGCAAAACGATAAGCCTGATGACTTCGTCATTGCTACCGGCGTGCAGCACACGGTGCGTGAGTTTGCTACTTTGGCATTCCATTATGTTGGCATCGAACTTGAGTGGCAAGGTGAAGGAGTAAACGAAAAGGGAATTGACAAGGCAACGGGCAAGGTGCTCGTTGAGGTAAGCCCAGACTTCTTCCGTCCAACTGATGTCGTCAATTTGTGGGGCGACCCGACAAAGGCAAAGGCACAGTTGAAGTGGAATCCTACAAAGACTTCATTCGAGGAACTCGTCAAGATTATGGTTGACAGTGACATGAAGAAGGTTGCAGGCGATGATGCGGCAGCTAGAGTACGCGTAAACCTGGAGGAATACCTTGAGAAGGGTATAGTAAAATAGGCCTAATTTATAAGTCAAGTATATTCAATTATTCTCAGACAATTATATAAGGGAAAAACAAAGAAATGTCTTCATTAAGCAAAGATTCAAAAATTTATGTAGCCGGACATCACGGACTGGTAGGTTCGGCAATATGGAACAATTTGAAATCAAGAGGCTATAATAACCTTGTAGGTCGCTCGCACAAGGAGTTGGACTTAACTGAACAACTGGCAGTAAAGAAGTTCTTCGACGAGGAACAGCCTGATGCAGTTGTCCTTGCCGCAGCTTTCGTTGGCGGCATTATGGCAAACTCGCTCTATCGCGCTGACTTTATAATGCAGAATATGAAGATACAATGCAACGTAATAGAGCAGGCTTACAAGCACAACGTAAAGAAGCTGTTGTTCCTCGGCTCTACTTGCATCTATCCGAAGAACGCTCCTCAGCCAATGAAGGAGGACTCGTTGCTTACTTCTCCATTGGAGTACACTAACGAAGAGTATGCTATTGCGAAGATTGCAGGTCTGAAGATGTGCGAGAGCTACAACCTTCAGTATGGCACCAACTATATTGCAGTGATGCCGACGAACCTTTATGGTCCTAATGACAACTTCCATCTGGAGAACAGTCACGTCCTTCCGGCAATGATGCGCAAAGTTTATCTTTCGAAGTTGATACACGATGACGATTGGGATGCTATACGTGTTGACATGATGAAGCGTCCTATCAATCCTCCATCAAAACTTGCCGAAGAGATTGGAACTGACAATGTTGATGGTAATTCAGATAAGGAGCGCATCCTGAAGGCTCTTGCTTACTATGGTATAGAGAACAATAAGGTTACTCTTTGGGGCGATGGCTCACCATTGCGCGAGTTCCTTTGGAGTGAGGATATGGCTGATGCATCTGTTCATATCTTACTCAACGTCGACTTCAAGGATATCATAGGCATTGAGAAATACTCAAGTGTATTCTATGGTGTCAAAACTGATGGCGAGGTAAACCGCAACAACTCTGAAGGAAGAGGTGGCGCAATACCATCGCTTGGAGAAATCCGCAACTGCCATATCAATGTCGGTACAGGCAAGGAACTGACAATCAAGGCTCTTGCAGAGCTTGTTATAAAGACTGTAGGCTTTGAAGGAGAACTCGTTTGGGATAAGACGAAGCCAAACGGAACCCCTCGTAAGCTTATTGATGTTACCAAGCTGCACAGTCTTGGTTGGCATCATAAGGTGGAAATAGAGGACGGAGTCGAGAAGCTATACGAGTGGTACCAGAACTCTTTGGCTACGAAATAAGTGTGATATGAGAACTTTTGGTTTCTTATCCATTATTGCTTTCTTGTTGCTTTTTTGCAGTTGCGCTGCAAAAAAGCAACAAGAAAGCGTTTTTATTTGCACCGGTGCAGCTGATGACTCTTATCATTCAACGCCCAAATGCAAGGAATTGCGAAATTGTGATGGAGAGATAGGAGACGTGTCTCTCAGCGATGCCTTGGAGATTGGATTGCATCCGTGTAAGCAATGCTTTCCCAAGGACAGCATAGAAGCATTCAAGAAAAGGTATCCTGGCGTAATGCAATAGCAGGATACCTCTGGTTTTTATTCCTTTGTATCTTATTCTTTTCCCGTAATTCTTTTCCTACGCTTAATGAGCCACTTAGCCATGAAGAATACAACGGCAATGCCAACAAGCAGGGAAATTACGAATTTTATGTACTCTCCGTACTCCATTATCTTATCGTTGAGTTGTTCCTCTGGCACGAAAGAGTGAAGATACCACCCAAGACTGGCAAGAATGCAGTTCCAAATTCCCGCTCCTAATGTCGTGTACAGAATGAATTTCCAGTACTTCATCTTAGCAAGACCGGCAGGAATGGAGATGAGGTGACGTATGCCAGGTATCAGACGGCCTGTTATCGTGGCAACCATACCATGGTCGTCGAAGTACTTTTCGCTCTTTTCTACTTTTGCCTGGTTAAGCAGACACAGGTGTCCAAGTTTGCTATTGGCGAACTTATAGATTATCGGACGCCCCAGGAAATAACCTCCAAGGTAGTTGATTGTAGCGCCGATATCAGCTCCCAATGTTCCGAAAAGCACTACAAGGATAACGTCCATGTTACCTGCTGCAGAATGGTATGCCGCCGGTGCGACTACCAATTCTGATGGTACAGGTATGACTGTGCTTTCGAGAAGCATCAAAAGGAATACGGAACCATAAGTGAGATTGGCTAATAATGAAGTCAACATATTCTGAATATAATCTTTTTTATACAGCTATTTGTTCTCTACAGATTTTTTTGCCTTTTCAAGTGCCCATCTTTCTTCTTCCTTAAGTCCAAGTATCTTGCAACACTTTGCCAAATACTCGAATCCAAGCGGGTCGATTTCTTTCTTTGATTCGGTAACAAGACCATGTAAGATGTTATAAGAATATCTTACATATCCGCATTCGAAGGCCGACGCAGCTATCTTTATATAAATATCGTTTGACTCATTCGAGTCTATAATAGCCTGTCCAAACCAGTCGATGGCGTTGCCAATGTCCTCTTGCTCGAGGTACAACAGACCATGTGCACAGTCCAAATCGGCAAGGCTCTTGCTAAGTTGCTCGCAATCGTCGATAAGATATATCTTATAGACATCTTCCAACTTGTCAAGGTATTGGTGAGCTAGGTCATAGTGCCCAAGCACATCTTCTATATAAGAAAGGTGGTAATACGTGTCCGCTCTGTTCTGCCATGAATACGCAACATCGTGCAAATTAGCTTTCAAAGCTTTCAGAAGACTTTGCTCTGCCTCCTGAAATCTGTTCTGAGCTATTTGAGTCACCCCAAGCATAAGATAGCCGATGTCCTTTTTCGGTACTAACTTTATATAGTTGGCAAATTGCTTTGCAGCCCCGCTATAGTTGCCGAGGTTGTACATACTGTTGCCTTTATTGAAGATGGCGGCGCTGTCATCAGGGTTGATGGCTATGGCGTAGTCGCATGCGGTGATACAATTTTCAAAGTTGCCGGAAAGGAATTTAGCCTTGATAATTACGTCCCAGTAGTCAGAGGAATATGGGTCGTTGTCAAGGAGTTCATTTATAATCTTCTCACCGGCATCGTACTGTTCTTTGCTGATTAGTATTTCTGCATTGACATATTTATAATCGTTCTCTTCAACTTCGTCAGAACGCTTAAGCCACTTTGCAGAAAGGTCCCACTCTTCGTAGTCGGCGAAAAGCAGCGCCACATCTAGAGGCATGTCGTCATGCTCGTCGTAGTCTGCTGTTTGGGAGTAAACGTCTTCGAGATAACGGTCTGCGTCGTCCGAGCGGTTACCGAATATCATTATTTCTGCCTTCAACAAGACATAGTCCGGGTCGGTTTTGTCGTCTATGGCCTCAGCAAACTCATCTGCTTTGGCAGGGTCATTATTAACAAATAATGCATATCTGGCGCGGAATGCCAGTGGACCGACACTCCCCGGATATAGTTCCAAAGCCACATTTATGGCCTGCAAAGACTTGTCTGACTCCTTTAACTCATAGAAATATTGGGCTATCTCACACAAGTCATCAGTATCAAGAGAGCCTAAAGAACCACTTTCGAGAAAGTCCTCATATCCTTTAAGCTTGCTCTTGAACTTTTCTGATTTGTAATATTTGTCCATCAATATTCTTTGTTTCCTTTCGGAGACCTAGTAAAAACTATTTCTTCTTCCAGCTGTCCTTAAGTCCAACAGTCTTGTTGAATACCAAGTGGTCTGCGGTGCTGTCCGGATCCATCATGAAATAGCCGATACGCTGGAACTGTAGGTAATCGCCAGGCTTCTTTTCCTTCAGATAATCCTCTACATAGCAGTTTGTCCTTACCTTGAGGCTGTCAGGGTTAAGCAGCTCACGGAAGTCACGTTCGTCAGCTGATGGGTTCTCAACATTGAACAGACGGTCGTACTCACGAACCTCAGCCTTCACGCAGTCATCAGCAGAAACCCAGTGCAGCGTACCTTTGACACGACGGTTTGCGCCCGGCATACCGCTCTTGCTCTCCGGGTCATACTCTGCTTGAATCTCTGTTATGTTGCCATCAGCATCCTTGGTGCATCCCGTACATTTTACTATATAAGCATTCTTGAGACGGACCTCCTTGCCTGGGGTCATGCGGAAGAATTTCTTTGGAGCGTCTTCCATGAAGTCGGCACGCTCTATCCACAGATTCTTTGTGAACGCAATGGTATGCTCTCCAGCAGTCTCATCCTCAGGATTGTTAATTGCCGTCATGTATTCCTTCTTGTCGTCAGGATAGTTTGTGATGACAAGTTTTACAGGGTCAACGACTGCGCTGACACGTGTGGCACGCTTGTTCAAATCCTCACGTACCGCAGCTTCCAACAATGCGACATCGTTCAATGCGTCAAACTTCGTATAACCGATAGAGTCTATGAACATACGGATGCTCTCCGGCGAGTAGCCACGACGACGCATGCCACACAAAGTCGGCATTCGTGGGTCATCCCAACCATTTACCAGACCTTCGTCAACTAAGGTATGAAGCTTGCGCTTCGACATTACAGTGTATGTAAGGTTCAGACGGTTGAACTCAATCTGGCGTGGACGGTTGTCGTCAAGACCATCTTTTGCAGTACCGTCCATTTCCTTCAGATAGTCAATGAACTTATTGTACAGCGGGCGGTGAGGAACGAACTCAAGCGTACAGATGGAGTGTGTCACTCCTTCAAAGTAGTCGCTCTGTCCGTGAGCGAAGTCGTACATTGGATAACAATGCCACTTCGTTCCCGTACGATGGTGCGGAGTCTGGATTATACGATATATAACCGGGTCGCGGAAGTGCATATTCGGGTTCGCCATATCGAGCTTTGCGCGAAGTACCATACTTCCTTCCACAGCTTCCGGAGTATTCATGTGTTGGAAAAGTCTCAGATTTTCCTCTACAGGACGGTCACGATACGGACTTGCAACACCTGGTTCTGTCGGTGTGCCTTTCTGCTCGGCAATCTGCTCTGAGGTCTGCTCGTCGACATAAGCATGTCCGTTCTTAATCATCCAAATAGCGAAGTCCCACAACTTGTCGAAGTAGTCGCTTGCATAATAGATGTGTCCCCACTTGAATCCCAGCCAGCTAATGTCGTTAAGGATATTCTCGACATATTCTGTATTTTCCTTTGAAGGATTCGTATCGTCAAAACGAAGGTTGCAAACGCCGTTGTAGTGTTCGGCAACACCAAAGTCCATGCAGATGGCTTTGGCATGACCAATGTGCAAGTATCCATTCGGCTCTGGCGGGAAACGTGTCTGAATGCGGCCTCCGTTCTTTCCGTCCGCCAAGTCTTCCTCTACTATCTGCTCTACAAAGCTGAGTGATTTCTTACTTTTGTCTAACTTTTCCTCTGACATAATTTAATCTGATAAATGTTCGTAAGTGCAAAGTTAGTGTAAAAATCTGATTAAGCAAAAGATTATATTTTTATTTTGCCCATTTTATCATTATTATAATTATTTTCCTTGCAATCATTTTGACTTTCGACTTTTTAGTAGTACATTTGCAAACAATTTACAGTTAGAGATTAATTTGAATAAAAATGGAAAATATATTTCACGGACTTGGTATCGCGCTCATTACTCCTATGCGTGGGAAAGGTGAAGTTGACTATGATGCCCTTGAAAGGCTTGTAGAATATCAGATAGAAAATGGTGCTGACTTCCTTTGCATATTGGCAACGACGGGTGAAGCTCCTTGCCTCACTCCGGAGGAAAAGGACAAGATAACCGAGACTATAAAGAAAGTCAATAAAGGCCGGATTCCTATATTAAAGTATTGTGGCGGAAACAATACGAAGGCTGTTGTCGACGAGATAAAGTCAACTAATTGGACTGGCATAGATGGCATTCTGAGTATTTGCCCATACTATAACAAGCCGTCGCAAGAGGGCTTATACCAGCATTTCCGTGAGATAGCTAAGGCAAGTCCACTGCCGGTTGTAATGTATAATGTCCCTGGTCGCACGGGCGTTAACATGAAGGCAGCGACAACAGTACGCATTGCGAAAGACTTTCCGAATGTCGTTGCCATTAAGGAAGCTTCCGGTTCATTGGAGCAGATTGATGAAATCATAAAGAACAAGCCCGACAACTTTGAGGTTATTTCTGGTGATGATGCTCTTACTTTCTCAATGATTGCCAGCGGAGCAGTAGGCGTTATCTCTGTCATCGGCAATGCATTACCAAAGGAATTCTCAAAGATGATACGCCTCGAGTTGAACAATGAGTTCGAGGCAGCTCTGAAGATACATCATAAGTTTACGGAATTGTACAAGCTTCTCTTTGTCGATGGAAATCCGTCAGGTGTAAAAGCGCTGTTGAACGATATGGGAATGATAGAGAATGTACTACGTCTTCCGCTTGTTCCAACGACTATTGAGACCCGTCAGAAGATGGATGAAATCATAAAGAAGATACGTGAATAATATCTTTTAATGGCTATCTGCAAACGACCAAACTGATACAGAAATAGTAAATAAAGTTTACAGCAAGACGGAAGCTAACGTATTAGCTCGCAAAAGCTGACTTTTCGCAACGCAAAAGGTCAGCTTTTGTCGTTTAAAACCTAAGCTTTTGGAAGCTCAAAGTTGCCCTTTTGCAGCGGCATTGATAATCAACAGGATACGGGGGCGAAAGTACTAATAAGCGAAAAGGAAAAATCCTGACATTGTAAGCATCATAGTCTTGCATTACTTCGTTCGTTACCTTTATCGTATTTAGTTACATCCGACATTTAGAGTGATAGCTAACACATGCAGCAATAACCTCGAGAGGTTAAATATCGGTTACCCCACATAAGCGATGTCACATAACCCCAGGCTGCGGTCGTTGCACTCCCTTGCCAGGGGTTATCGAGAATTAAACTTCTTCGAAGTTAGTGGATGCCATCACTCCGAATGTCGGATGAACCATATTTTATCGCTATGGCAGTCTAATAAAAATAAAAACATCCATTGCAGGACTACCTCTTGTGTCTGCAATGGATGTATCGTCTGAATCTATGACTTAACTTTGCCTCCTTAACTTACTTCTCGCTTTCCTCTATCCAAGCCTTCAGCTCGCTATCGGACTTGCTGTTAAGGCGTACAGCAGGTTTCCAGTTGACCTCATAGTTTATAGACTTGTGGAGGTGCTCGTCAGTCTTGCCGCGTCCACTGCTGTATGAAGTGAAGAAAGGAACAATAGTCTTTCCTTTGAAATCCTGTGTCTCAAAGAACGTGTTTATGATGTTTGGCTCGATGTACCACCATATTGGGAAACCGAGGAACGCCACATCATAGTCCTTAAGGTTATCAACCTTCTTTGCGATTGCAGGCCGGCTGTCCGGATTAGTCTTCATTTCCTGATTCACACGGCTATTGTCGTTTGTCCAATCAACATCTGCATCAGTGTATGGCTGTGCTGCCTGAATTTCAAAAAGGTTAGCACCAGCAATCTTTGCTATTCTTTCCGCGTAGCCCTTAGTCGTTCCCGAGAATGAGAAGTAGGCTACTAAGACCTTCTTTGCATTGTTGTTATTACTTTCCATATTATTTTCCTTCGCTTTTACATTGCAGCCTACGAATACAAGTAGAGCCGCTAAGACAGTTAAAAATTTATTCATCGTTTTCATACTATATATTTATTCATCTTATTAACGGTTGCAAAGTTACGGCAAAATCCATTTGGTTCCTTTATAAAAATAACTGCTTTATGTATCCTTTTTACAGAAAAAGAATAGAATTTATTATGCCTTATTGGCAATAATAAATTATGTTTTCACGTTATTTACTTTGTAGATTGGCATAAAGTCAGTATCTTTGTATGAAATTAAAGAAGTCAACAGAACCTAACAACAAAGTAAAATGAATCTGAAAGCAAGACTTATCGTAATGAATTTCCTCGAGTTCGCCGCTTGGGGAGCTTATTTGACATGCATGGGCAACTACCTGGCAAAGTCTGGTATGGGACCGCAAATATCCTGGTTTTATGCAATCCAGGGTATCGTTTCTATTTTTATGCCTACGCTCGTAGGCATCGTGGCCGACAAGTGGATACAGCCTCAACGCTTGCTGGGCCTTTGTCATCTGTTGGCAGGCATCTTTATGCTGGCTCTTTGTGGCTATGGCTATTCTGTCGGGTTAGGAAACGAAATACCGAACAAGGCCCTTTTCATCGGATTATACACGCTCAGCGTAGCCTTCTATATGCCAACCGTAGCCCTTTCCAATACAACAGCATTCACGTTGCTTAAGAAGCATGGGCTAAGCACTGTTACGGACTTTCCTCCTATACGTGTTTTCGGTACTGTCGGCTTCATTCTTACGATGGTCTTCGTCAACTGTGCGGCATACGATGGTAACGGCTTCAGCTTCACTTTCTCACAAAACGATTTCAAATTCCAGTACACTTATATGCAGTTCTTCGTCTCAGGACTGCTTAGCATTTTCTTGTTCCTTTATTCTTTCACTCTACCGGAGTGCAAGTTGGAAAAGAAACCGGCGCAATCAATATCCCAGCGTTTAGGACTCGATGCCTTTAAACTTTTCAAGACAAGAAGAATGGCTTTGTTCTTCATATTCTCTGCTCTGCTCGGAATGTCACTTCAGGTGACCAATGGCTATGCCGGACCTTTCATTACGAGCTTCAAGGCAAGCGCAGACGCTCTTGTTGCCAACTCGTTTGCAGCCAATAATGCTACGTTGCTGACATCAATATCACAGGTTAGTGAGGCTGTTTGCATTCTTATGATACCATTCTTTATGAAGCGTTACGGCATCAAGATAGTCATGCTGATTGCTATGGCGGCATGGGTTCTTCGCTTTGGACTTTTCGGAATTGGTAGCCCAACAATGCCGGGAGTTCTGCTGTTCATCTTTTCCTGTGTTGTTTATGGAGTCGCTTTCGACTTCTTTAATGTATCCGGAGGCATATTCGTCGACCAGGAATGTGACCCGAGCATCAAGGCGTCGGCACAGGGCATGTTCATGCTTATGACCAATGGTTTAGGCGCAACTATAGGAACGCTTTCTGCCGGAGCTGTTGTCAATCATTTCTGCACCAACGAAGGAGGCTATATCGTTGGCAACTGGCAGGCTTGCTGGTTCATATTCGCAGCTTATGCCCTCGTTGTCTTCCTCGCATTCGCATTCATGTTTAAGCCGAAGAAGGTCGAGTGATAATCGTCGTGGCAACTCTTTAGCATTAGAAAAGTAAATAATACATCCACCAAACAAGAATAACAGTAGGAGAAAATAGATTTTGAGAAAGATAAAACTGATATTCCAAGGCATTTCGGAGATAATTGAAGGTCCCGAGCTTGCAATAATCATACTTACTGATGAAGCTAAAGAACGACAACTGTCCATAGTCTGCGACAAGCACATGGAATACCAGTTCGGCTTGAGAATGAGCAAGACTGCATTGAAAACAGAGCGCTTGCTTCCGGAAGTTCTTACCAATGTAGTTAAGAATCAGGGAGGCATGCGCTTCGAAATCCTTATCAGCGATGTCATAGACGGAGAGTATCGATGCATGCTTGTCAACGAAACGACATTCGAATCGCTGCCGATGCGTGCCAGCGATGCCATCCTTTTCGCCAACATAAGCAACTCGCCGATATATATCGAGTACAACCTTATGATGCGTCAGAGCGTCCGCTACAGTGCCAATCCAAACGGAATGGCTCTGCCGATAAACTCGCTGAGCGACGAAATGCTGCGTCAGGCTCTTGACAAAGCTGTCGCCGATGAGAACTACGAGCTTGCTTCAAACCTCAGGGACGAAATGAACCGCCGCAAAGAACGCCAGTAATCAACTCACCTTATGAAAGAAGAGCACTTTTTCTATGTTCCCAATGCCGACAAGGCAGAGCAACTTCCGGAGGAAGAAGCAAAGCATGCCATAAGGGTATTGAGACTTAACAGTGATGACAAAATATACCTTCAGGACGGACAAGGAACGTTCTACCATGCCGAAGTGACAATGACGGACAAGAAGCATTGCTTTTATAATATTCTTGAAGCTATGCCTCAGGAAAAGTCATGGAAAGGTCACATCCACCTTGCGATTGCCCCTACAAAGATGATGGAACGCATGGAGTGGATGGTTGAAAAAGCTACTGAGGTCGGCTTTGATGAGATAAGCTTCCTAAACTGCAAATTCTCTGAGCGCAAGACTATCCGCAAGGACCGCATTGAGCGCATTGTTGTTTCGGCATTCAAGCAAAGTCGTAAGCCTTGGATGCCTATTGTGAACGAAATGACTTCATTCGATGATTTCATATCCCAGAAGCGCAGAGGCCTTAAATATATCTGTCACTGTTATAACGAAATACCTAAATCAGACTTCTTCAACGACATTACCAATATTACTGATGCTGAAGATATTACTGTTCTCGTTGGTCCGGAGGGCGACTTCTCTATCGACGAGGTCCGTCTTGCTTTGCAGCAAGGCTATAAATCCGTAACTCTTGGAGACAGTCGCCTTCGTACTGAGACGGCGGGGCTTGCCGCTGTCATGATGAGCCAGCTCGCTCGGCGTAAGGATTAATTACCTTTTGAACATTTTCTTATCTTTTTCTTGTTTCTGTAACATCTGTTTGAAATATTTTATATATATTTGCAGCAGAATTCAAAACATATCACACATTACTTTAAAATCAACCCTCATTATGCAGAGAAAGCTACTCTTCTTGATGACATTATTCTTAATTATGGCATCATCAGTAATGGCCCAGGTCACCACTTCGGGCATCAGCGGCATTGTAACATCAGACGGTGAGTCGGTCATTGGTGCTACAGTGACGGCAACACATCAGCCTTCGGGAACGGTCTACCGTGCGATTACAAATGTTGACGGTCGCTTCACCATCCAAGGTATGCGTGTCGGCGGTCCTTACAAAGTAGAGATAACCTACATCGGAAACCAACCGAAAGTATTCAACAACGTCAATCTGCGCCTTGGAGAGACCGAGGACCTTTCCTGCACATTGCAAGAGAACTCGCGTGAGCTTCAGGAAGTCGTGGTAACCGGTAGTGCAGGACTTAACGCTACCAAAACTGGTGCTGCTCAAAGTCTGACAGCCCAGCAAATAAACGACATGCCGACGATAAGTCATAGCATTGCCGATGTAGCTCGTCTGAACCCTCAGCTGACCACAACGAACTCCGGTGTCATGTCCTTTGCTGGCACAAACAACCGTTACAATCAGCTTTTAATCGACGGAGCAGCCAACAATGATGTGTTCGGGCTTTCCAGTACAGGCTCTAACGGTGGTCAGGCAGGAACGCAGCCGGTATCGCTTGAGACTATTGAACAGATACAAGTGAACGTAGCACCTTTCGATGTGCGTCAGAGCGGCTTCACCGGCGGTTCTGTGAATGCCATCACCAAGAGTGGTACGAACCAGTTCCACGGCAGCGTTTACGGCTATGGCTACAACCAGAACCTTATGGGTCATCATTACAAGCTTGCCGATGGTTCAGGCTATGCTCCTAAATACAATAAGGAGAAAGACTACAACTGGGGCGTAACACTCGGCGGTCCTATCATTAAGGACAAGCTCTTCTTCTTCGCCAACTATGAGATGAACGACAAGTCATATCCTAACCTCTATGCTTACGGTTCTTCTGAGTCGCGTGTTGACATGGACAAGGCTTCCGACATCATAGACAAAATCCATCAGATGGCTGACAGACAGGGCGTCAACTACCCCGGAACATTCTCTACTGAAGATATTTACACCAAGAGTCACAAGGCTGGAGTGAAGATAGACTGGAATATAAACGAGTTCAATAAGTTCACTCTTCGTTGGAGTCTTGTCAACGCAAAGCAGCTCAACAACGGTGGAAGCCGCAGCGCATTGAATGACAATCTCTACAGCTATCCTTTCAAGAGCGTCACCAACTCTTTCATAGCTGAGTTGCAAAGCCGCATATCTCCGTCGTTAAGTAATGAGGCTCGTGCCAGCTACGTTCGTGTCCGCGATAAGCGTGATGTAGGTGCTGCATTCCCGAGCATCTCCATTGCAGGTGTCGGTGGCGGCACAGTGAACCTCGGTAATGAGCGTTCGTCTATGGCAAACTCTCTCGATCAGGACATCTGGACCATCGAGGACAACCTGACATGGTACAAAGGAAATCACACTTTCACCTTTGGTACACACAACGAGATATACAACTTCTCGAACCTCTTTATTCAGGACTTATATGGAACTTACAGCTTCCAGACCTACGATGACTTCAACAGCTACTATAACGACTATATGGACGACGGCCAGTTGGACCCGACAAAGAGCTATCTGAACTACTATCGCTACGGACACGCCAACGTCAACGTAACCGGAGACCCACGTTGGGAGGCAAGTTTCGGTGCGGCACAGCTTGGTTTCTACGCTCAGGACAAGTGGAATGCTACTCCTAACTTCCAGCTCACCTACGGTCTGCGTATGGATATGCCAATCTTCTTCGACACACCGGCTGCCAACACCGAGTTCAATGAGTATGCCATTCAGCGTGGTTGGAACCTTAAGACCAACCAGAAACTTTCGAGCACTCCTCTGTGGAGCCCTCGTGTAGGCTTCCGTTGGGACATTAACGGTGACCGTCGCTTCATCCTTCGCGGTGGCGCGGGTATCTTCACCGGACGCATACCTTTCGTATGGATTTCCAACAACTTCTCGAATACGGGTATTCAGATGTCGCAGTACTATCTGAACAAGCCTAAAGGCATCAATGTTATCCTTGACCCGAACGGTCAGGAGGCTAATGTCGCAGGTGCCGTTGCCGCTTCCGGCAACCAGACTGTCAACGTTTACGACAAGCATTTCAAGTTTGCTCAGAACTTGCGCTTCAACCTTGGCTTCGACTTCAAGGCTCTCGGCATCGACTGGACGGCAGAGGCTTTATACTCGAAGACACTGAACGACATTCTCTATAAGAACCTCGCTGTTGATGAGACAGGCACAACATTCGGTCAGCAGTATTATACCGGAACTGATATGGTTGCCGACAATCGCCCTATGTTTGAGAAAACAACTACGGGAACGCCGTTTAACAACATTTACGCACTGTACAACACCAGCAAGGGATATACCGTTAACCTCTCCCTTAAGGCAGAGAAGCACTTCGATTTCGGACTCGACCTCATGGCAAGTTACACATGGACGAAGTCGAAGAGTGTCAACAATGGCGGTAGCTCTGTTGCCGAGAGTAACTGGCGTTACAACTACACGTACATCAATCCTAACAGCCCGGAGCTCGGAAACTCGGCCTACAACGTCCCTCACCGCATACAGGCAAGCGTTTACTACCATGTTCAGTACGGTGCACGGAAGCAGTGGCAGACCACCGTCGGTGTCATCTACACAGCTAAGAGCGGTTCACCTTATACATTATATATATATGGTGACATGAACAATGATGGTGCAAGCGGTAACGACTTGTTGTTTATCCCGACCCGTGAGCAGGTCGAAAAGATGAACTTCGAGACTCCGGCAACATACAGTGTAAATAGCTTCATAACGAGCGCCATTGGTCCTGGAACCGAGGCTTGGGCTGCAAACGGAAACGCATATCCAGAGAAACTCACTCCAGAGGTACAGCGCCAGCTCCTTAACGCATGGATTGACGGCGACTCATACCTTAGCAAGCATCGTGGTGAATACTACAAGCGTTATGCCGATAACCTTGCTTTTGAGCAGCACTTCGACGTACACTTCGGTCAGAAATTCTCCTTCAAGGTTGCAGGACAGATTAATAGCATCGAATTGACATTCGACATTCTGAACGCAGGTAACCTACTTAACAAAAAGTGGGGACACACCTTCGGCGATGGCTTCGGTGTTTACTACAGTCCGCTCAACTACCGTAGCAATGGCGACTTCTACTTCGACGGAAGCCATGTCAGCCGTGACTACAGCGATATTTACAGTCGTTGGCGTGGTCAAATCGGTCTGAAGTATACATTCTAATTTGACAGTTAACAAGTAATGGGTGACAGATGTCGCGGGGAAGGTTAAACTATCATCCGGCATTTGTCACCCATTATTTTACAGAAAACATATAAGCATTATGATTATTGATTTTGATAAGATTCCGGAGGTTCATCAGATGAACTTCAAGGGAGGCAGAGGAGCACTTGACACACGCAACTACGTTGACGGTAAAGTAAAGATAATGTATTCAACTCTCCGCCCAGGTGCATCGTCAGGGTTGCACACGCATGAAGGCAACTGCGAGATAGTATTCGTCATCAGTGGAGTTGCTACGTTCCATTATGACGATACCATTGAGGAAGCACATGTCGGTCAGTGCCACTATTGCCCTGAAGGACACTCCCATTACATGGAAAATCGCACTGACCACGACCTCGTTTACCTCGCCATCGTACCCGAACATAATGTAGGATAAGTATATTATATATAATTCTTACTGTCTTTTATCAGTATTGGATTTCAAAAAGTTTGTCCATTATTTTGTAGTGTCAGCAAATAGTTGTACTTTTACACCCAAAAGATAACTGCTATGACAGAGTTCTATAATGGTGAAGAGAAGTTGCTGGTTGCCGTCGACAGCATCATATTCGGTTTCAAGGACGGAAAGCTGAAGTTGCTTATCGGAAAGCGTATCGTAGAGCCGGGTGCAGGAATGTGGTCACTTTATGGCGGCTTTGTTCGTATAAATGAAGATTTGGAGGAAGCTGCCAGACGTGTACTCTATCAGTATACAGGCATCAAAGACATCTTCATGCAGCAAGTAGGAGCCTTCGGAAAAGTCAACCGTGACCCTGGTGATAGGGTTGTCTCTGTTGCTTACTGTGCCCTTATCAATGTTGACGACTACGATACAAGCCTTCTAGATAAATACGGACTTATATGGGCCGACCTCGACAACCTTCCTGAGATGTGGGGCGACCATAAGGAGATGATTAACAAGTCGCTTAATCAGCTTCGTCATCAAATTTCGACAGAGCCGTTAAGTTTCAATCTGCTTCCCGACTTGTTCACCTTGACACAGCTTCAAAATGTATATGAGGCAATAATAGGTCATGAAGTCGATAAGCGCAACTTCCGTAAGCGAATCAAGCAGATGGACTTCATCGAGAAGACAAGCCTCATTGACAAGGTCACCAGCAAACGTGGCGCTTCTCTTTATCGCTTTAATAAAAAGGCATACGACAGTGATGGCGAACATTCGTTCAAGCTGTAAGAAAACAAAAGTGGCAGGGTTGTTACCTTGCCACTTTTATTATATACTTTAAATGTGATTGCTGTAGGATAAAGAAAGCATTAGTAGTGCTTCATGACTCTGTCCATCGACCGCATGTCCTCTTTCTCCCTCAGGCTCTGTCGCTTGTCATATTCCTTCTTGCCTCGTGCGAGAGCGATGTCCATCTTCGCCCTTCCGTTTTCGTCAATGAAAACTAACAGAGGCACGATGGTCAATCCCGGGTTCTTGCTTTCTTCTTCCAGCTTATGTATTTCACGCTTGTTAAGCAGCAGTTTACGTTCACGTCGTGACGGATGGTTAGCATACGAGCCATAGAAGTATGGACTGATGTTCATGCCCTGCACCCATATTTCGCCTTTGTCGATATAGCAGAACGAGTCGACAAGTGAGGCTTTGCCAGCCCGTATCGACTTAATCTCAGTTCCCGTAAGCACAATGCCAGCGGTATATGTATCAAGAAAAGTGTACAGGAACGAAGCTTTCTTGTTCCTTATCTGCACAGGACTTTTCTTTCTTATCTCTTGTTCTTCCTTGTTCATTTCGTTTTCCTCTATTTAGTCATTGACCTCGAAGTTGTCAGAGTTCGCCAGCACATAGTCGGCTATTTGCTGTTGCCATTCCTCTTCGTTAACGATAAACTCATCGTCGAATGTATCAAACTCCGGCATCTGTTCGTATAGAGCCATGAAATCCTCGTCAGACATGTCACGCTCTATTGCTTCGTGATATTTGTTATAATATTTCCGGCAGTGGTTGACATGAGTGTACAGAGTCGCGACACCCCAGTCCCTCATTGCCTTTGCAAACGGATTGCGGAAGATGAACTCACCATAGCCGTTGTAAATGAGCTGAATGTATCCGCCCTCCATTACCTCATCATGCAGGTAACTCCACCCAAGTAGCGTTATCTGGTCGGAGTTCAACATCGAAATATTATCTGCTGTCAACTCCCCGCCGATATGTTTCTTAATCTTATCGACATAACCATTGACTACGTTATCGGCTTCCTGCGTCCGGTCTATTTTGTTCTTGCTGTCCATATTATCTGATTACCATATAGCAAATATTTTGCAAAGATACTCATTTTCCTTCAATATCTGTATCTTTCTGCATCGGTTTAAGGTGAAAATATTTGCATAGCCAATGTAGCAGGAGTATTTCCCTTGCAACTTCTCCGTCGCATTTATCCTTTTCAACTACCTGCCAAGACTTTATGTCTCAGTACGATGACCTCAACCAAACCACGGCATGAAAGGAAGGAAATGAAAGCCAGCCACAGAGCGTTGTTGCCGATACTGCCGTTGAGATAGAAGAAGACGATGAAGAAGACAATTGCCGCTGTAGCCGATGATAGCAACATTCCTTTCGTTGCCGTTATCCCGACGAAAATCCCATCGTAAATGAATGCTGTCACACCGCAAAGAGGTATGGCGCACGCCCAGGGCAGATAATGCAACGAAGCCTCGACAACTGCGGCGTCACTGGTGAGCAATCCCATGAACTCTCTGCCTCCGATGATGTATATTATAGTGAATGTCACCGCCATAGCAATGCCCCAATGGTTGAGACAACGTACTATATTCAGGAACCTTTCCTTGTTGCCATTGCCATAATACTTGCCACAAAGGGCCTCGCCGGCATAAGCAAAGCCATCCATGAAGTAAGAGAAAACAGTATAGAGAGTTATGACTACCGAGTTGACAGCAAGGACAAGCGCTCCCTGATGGCCACCTGCCGACGTAAAGAAGAGGTTGACTGCAACGAGGAAAAGCGTGCGGAGGAATATGTCGCGGTTAACTGTGAAGAATCTCTTCAGCGAGATATTTTCCTCCGTATCACCGTTTATTGCCTCCGATTGTGACATGTCAGTATCCTTAGAATCCACAGATGATAAATTCTCCGTTCTGCGTTTCCACAACCTTTCAGTACTTTTCCTTTTCAGCAGTACACCACATACTGCAAGCAAAGCTCCGAACCATTGCGCAAATAGGGTACCCGTGGCAACGCCTTCTATCCCCCAGCGAAGAATGATTACTAAGAACAGGCTTGCCACAATGTTAGCGATATTCTGCGTGATTGCCACCACCATCGTTATCTTAGTGTCCTGCATGCCAACGAACCAACCGTTCATGGCGTATAGACTGAGCATTGCCGGTGCTCCCCAGATTACGATGTTGAAGTATTGGGAGACGAAAGGCACCGACTCTTCCGGCGTGTTCATCAGCCACAACATTAGCCGGAGGATAAGGCTTTGCAGAAGAATGAAAGTCAAGCCTATTACGATTGCCGTGCCAACCGACTTGCGCAGAGCTCCGTAAACCATAGTGCGGCTCCTTCGTCCGTAAGCCTGAGCCGTCAGTCCACTCGTCCCCATGCGGAGGAAACCAAATATCCAGTATATTACATTGAATATCATTGACCCCACGGCAATAGCTGATATGTAGGCAGCATTGCCTATGTGTCCGACAATAGTCAGGTCGACGAGTCCCAGCAAAGGGACAGTTATGTTGCTGACTATTGACGGAACAGCAATCTGTAGTATTGTTCGGTTGTCCTTATGCATAGCTGTGCATACCCGTGAGGAAGTAGTTCACGCCGAAGTAAGTCATGATAATGCTGAGGAAAGCAAGCGCTGGATAAATGTGATAGTTTCTCGGCTTTTGAAAGACGGGAAGGCTTTGCGAGTGCAGAACCACAGCGTAAATCATGAAGGTTATGAGCGACCATGTCTCCTTGGAGTCCCAACTCCAGTAGGTGCCCCAGCTTACGTTTGCCCAAATGGCTCCGATGAAAATTCCGATACCGAGCATCGTCATAGCCTGATACAGGAAAACACGGCTCAGTGCCTGCAACTCAGCTGCATGGGAGTGCATGCAGAGTCCCATGATTGCGCAGATGAATGTCAGCGACAGCAACGCGTAGCTCATCATAATTATGCTTACGTTGATGCTCAGCAGCGGACTGTTGAGAACCGGCATGACCTGACCGATAGCCGGATCCATCTGGTTTATGTGGCTTAGAAGCAGGAAGAAGCCTGACAGCAGGAAACCGAATACGAGGACAATCTTGAACTTATGCTGCATGGCGAGGGCTATGAGTTCCACTATCCATGCAACGGTAAGCATTGTCTCGTAGCCGTTGCCTGCTACAACGAGTAGAGCCCAAAGAGCAACGAACCACCATGAGCCGTATATGGCACTGTGGACAAAGTCCGTTCCGCTGCTTTTCCCGATTATCGTGGCTGCCGCCATCACCGGAAGTATTACAACGTATATTGCAAATAAAATCTTCTTTGGCATATTTTTGGGTTGTTTTTTCGTGGTGCAAAGGTAATACCAGAAATCGCAATAAACAAATTTTCGACGTTTGTGAAATGTTAATGGAAGTTAACGAGGCCGCTTCTGTCGATTTCGAAGTCATCCCTTGTGGGCGCTTGTCTCATCTTAAAAACCGGCAATAAAAGCAAAATCTTGGCATATAGAGGAAGCTTTGTACTGTCAATAGATTTCAATTTATGCTTTCACGGAATAAGTCCTTGTAACTCGTTGATTATCAAAGGTTCCGCAAAAGCATAGCTTTGGGCTTGCAAAAGATGAAGTTTGAGGCAGCAAAAGATGAGGTCTTGGAAGACGAAAGTTCACCTTTTGGAACGCAAAAGTTTAGGTTCGGGGAAACTGTAAAGATTTGTTCCACATATTAAGCAGAAAATATAATACAGCATAATGATAGTGAGCATCATATTATTTGGCTCATCAAGGATTGGGAATGATATAAAACACATGCAGCAATAACCTCGTAGAGGTTAAACTAACGAAAACCCCACATAAGCGATAGCGCAATGTGGGGGGATACAGAGACGTAAATAATTCTACTCGGCGCTTCGAAAATGCGCTACAGCACGAAGTGCGCTTATTCATTGAAAATCAGCTTTATAAACATTTCACGCTGTAGAGCATCTTCGAATCGCTGGGTTGTGAGCTGTTCGTTACATTACCCCCAGGCTGCGGTCGTTGCACTCCCTTGCCGGGGGTTATCGAGAATTAGACCTCTTTGAGGTTTGCGGATGTCATCAATCTAAATGAGGAATGAACCTTATTCTTATGTTCATCCGTCCTATTTCAACAGACTTGTTCACTTTGCAGATATTCTTTTATGATTTGAAAGAGCGGAAAATCTGACTAAAGCAGACAACTTAAGCAAATCCTCCGCGCCTTATGCAATAAAAAGGGGCAGACTTACGTTATAATAAAACTATGAGCAAGAATTTATTAAAACTCTACATAACTATCGGACTTCTCTTTGTGTTGCAATCTGTTGCGGCACAAACCTTTACCTTGCAGGGTAAAGTTTCCGACAGAAATGGAAACCCTATAGAACTTGCAAGTGTATCTGTACTATCGCAGGGGAAGCTTGTCATGACGAACCTTCGCGGCGAATTCAACATGGAACTCAAGAGTGAGGATAGCGTGAAGGTAAATTTTGCAATGGTAGGCTATAAGACGAAGACGAGAATTCTCAAACGTCCACGTGGTAAGCAGACCCTCCTTGTGCAGCTCTCCGATGACAACGTCCTCGGTGAAGTCGTAGTCGAAGGTAAGCAGGCGCAGCACGGTACTACTCAGCAACTTGACATTAAGGACGTGAAGAACGGGCCGTCGACCTCGGGCAATGCCGTCGAGGAGATGATTCAGAGTCAGGCGGGTGTGTCTACCCACTCAGAATTGTCGAGTCAGTACAACGTTCGTGGTGGTTCATTCGACGAGAACTCAGTATATATAAATAATGTAGAGGTGTACCGTCCGTTCCTTGTCAGAAGTGGACAACAGGAGGGACTGAGTATCATCAATCCAGATATGGTCGATAAGGTAGGCTTCTCTACTGGTGGCTTTGAAGCTAAGTACGGCGACAAGATGAGCTCGGCACTCGACATAACCTACAAGCGTCCGAAGCGAACAGAGGGCAGTATCTCTGCTTCTCTGCTTGGAGCAAGCGGCTATTTCGGACTTGCAACGAAGAAGTTGACATGGACTAACGGACTGCGTTATAAGACTAACCGTTATCTGTTGGGCTCTCTTGAGACGAAGGGAGAGTACAACCCTAACTTCCTTGACTATCAGACCTATTTCAGTTGGCAACCTTCGAAGAGATGGCAGATTGACTTCATCGGTAATATATCTGACAACCACTACAACTTCGAGCCAGAGGACAGAGAGACGAAGTTCGGTACTATGGAGGACGTAAAGAGCTTCCGCGTCTACTTCGATGGTAAGGAGAAGGACCTCTTCCGCACTTATTTCGGTACACTTGGTATTACACACAAGTTCAAGAACGATAAGACGAGTGTGTCACTCCTTGCTTCCGGCTTCTCTACGCGTGAGCAGGAACGTTATGACATTCAAGGTCAGTACTGGCTGACGCAGACCGAGACGTCCGAGAATCTTGGTGTCGGAACATACATGCAGCACTCTCGCGACTATCTGAAGGCCAACGTGAAGAGTGTCAAACTCATGATGAAGCACCGCACGCAGAACCATAATATAGAGGGCGGTCTGACATACAAGATTGAAAGAATAAAGGAAAATTCGAATGAATACGAATATCGTGACTCGGCAGGATACAGTGTTCCGCACACCGGTAAGGACTTGTACATGATTTATTCGATGCGTGCCCTGAACGAATTGCATGCCAATCGATTCGAAGCTTACTTGCAGGACAACTGGCGTTTCCAAGGTCGTCAGGACTCAGTGCCTACGCTTTACACTCTGAACTATGGAGTTAGACTGGCGCACTGGAACTTCAATGGCGAGACGTTATTCTCTCCGCGAGTATCGCTGACAATATCTCCGCACTTCAACCGCAATCTTATATTCAGGTTTGCAACGGGTCTTTATTACCAGGCTCCTTTCTATAAGGAATTGCGTGACACATCTACTGTAAACGGAATAACTTACGCCACGCTCAATAAGAATATCAAGTCGCAGCGCTCGATACACTTCATAGCGTCAATGGACTATATGTTCAAGATGATGGAACGTCCGTTCAAGTTCACTGCAGAGCTGTACTATAAGGCTCTGTCACGACTGGTTCCGTATTCCGTCAATAATGTGAAGGTGGTCTATTATGGCGATAATGAGGCAAGTGGACATGCAATGGGACTCGACCTCAAACTCTTTGGTGAGTTCGTTCCGGGCAGCGATTCGTGGCTCACTTTCTCACTGATGGACACAAAAATGAAGCTCAACGGCAAGAGCATTCCGCTTCCGACGGACCAGCGTTACAGTGTGAACCTCTACTTCACTGATTACTTCCCCGGCACGACGAAGTGGAAGATGAGTCTTAAACTTGCATACGCTGACGGACTTCCGTTCTCGGCACCGCACCGTGAACTTGAGAATTCGTCCTTCCGTGCACCTGCCTACAAGCGCGTGGACATTGGTATGAGCTATCGTTTATATGACAACAACGAGAGGGCAAAGAAGAATATCTTCCGCAATATATGGCTCGGAGTTGACTGCCTCAACCTCTTTGGCATTGACAACGTCAATTCATACTACTGGATAACGGACGTGACCGGTCAGCAATATGCTGTTCCAAACTATCTCACTGGTCGGCAGATAAACGCCAGAGTGCTATTTGAATTCTGATAAAGTTTTAGGTCGTAAATAATAAAAAAGGCACGGAACCATTTAAGTTTCGTGCCTTTTTGCTTTAGGTTGATTTACCTTTTATTCGTAAAATCCAATGTCTGAGACAGTATTGCTTACTTGCATGTGTTGCAAGGTGTCCATGGCTTGAGCTCCTTGAAGAAGTCATGACCCTTGTCATCGACGAGGATGAAAGCAGGGAAGTCCTTGACGGTAATCTTCCAGATAGCTTCCATGCCGAGTTCAGGATACTCTACGCACTCGATACTTGTGATGCACTCCTTGGAAAGTACTGCTGCAATACCGCCGATGGTACCAAGGTAGAAGCCACCGTGCTTCTTGCAGGCGTCTGTAACTACCTGTGTGCGGTTGCCCTTTGCAATCATGACAAGTGAACCGCCGTGGTCTTGGAACTCGTCAACATACGGATCCATACGGTTTGCAGTAGTTGGTCCCATCGAACCGCAAGGATATCCCTCCGGTGTCTTTGCCGGTCCAGCATAGAGAATAGGATGGTCCTTGAAGTATTGTGGCAAATCCTCGCCAGCGTCAAGGCGTGCCTTAAGCTTTGCATGTGCAATGTCGCGGGCAACGATGATAGTACCATTGAGGCTGACACGTGTCGAAACAGGGTATTTGGTGAGCTCGGCACGTACTGCGTCAATACCCTTGTCGAGGTCAATCTCAATGCCCTTGCCGCCTTCACCTGGACGACGGTATTCCTCCGGAATGAGTTCACCGGGGTTGTCGTCCATCTTCTCGAGCCATATACCATCTTCGTTAATCTTCGCTTTGATGTTGCGGTCGGCTGAGCAGCTGACGCCAAGACCTATAGGACAGCTTGCACCGTGACGTGGCAGACGGATAACGCGGATGTCGTGGGCGAAAGCCTTGCCACCGAACTGTGCTCCGAGTCCAATCTCATGGGCCTTTTCAAGGAGTTTAGCCTCGAGGTCGAGGTCACGGAAAGCGCGTCCTGTCTCGTCGCCTGAAGTAGGAAGACCATCATAGTATTTTATGCTTCCGAGTTTAACGGTGAGCAGGTTGCGCTCTGCCGATGTACCGCCGATGACGAAGCAGATGTGGTAAGGAGGGCAGGCTGCCGTGCCGAGGCTCTTCATCTTCTCAACGAGGAACGGCAGCAATGTGCCTTCGTTCTGTATTGTTGCTTTCGTCATAGGGTAGAAGTAGGTCTTGTTAGCGGAGCCACCGCCCTTTGCGACCATGATGAAACGGTATTCTGCGCCTTCTGTAGCCTCGATGTCGATTTGCGCAGGAAGGTTGCAGCGTGTGTTAACCTCTTCGTACATAGTCAGCGGAGCATTCTGAGAGTAGCGCAGATTATCCTGTGTGTAGGTGTTGAAGACGCCACGCGACAGTGCTTCCTCATCGTCGAAGCCAGTCCATACCTGCTGTCCTTTTTCACCGTGGATGATGGCTGTGCCGGTGTCCTGACAGAAAGGCAGTACTCCCTTCACTGCTGTCTCGGCGTTGCGAAGGAACTGCAGAGCGACATACTTGTCGTTCTCCGATGCCTCGGGGTCGTGGAGGATTGCTGCAACCTGCTTGTTGTGGGCACGGCGGAGCATGAACTCGCAGTCGTGGAAAGCCTGTTGCGCAAGCAGGGTCAGAGCCTCTTTGCTCACTTTGAGGATTTTCTTTCCTTCAAATTCGCTTACTGATACGCCTTCTTTGGTAAGCAAACGGTACTCGGTCGTGTCCTTTCCCGTCTGGAACATTGGCGCATACTTAAATTCAACCTGTTTTGCCATAATGCTTTTTTAAAGGTAAAAAGGAAGAAAAGCAATACTGTCTTTTCTCAACCTCTTTATCGAATTAATTGATATTTTGTTAGTTACTTTTTATTAGTATCCGAATATTTCTTCTGTTGTTAGCTTGTGTATCGGCGCAATCTTCTCAAGCGACTTCATGTCGAGGACCTTCTCGTCGCCAAGGATTATGTAGCGGTAAGCCTTGTTGGCAATGTTCTGGCGTGAGAAGTTTACAATGTCCTGCATTGTCAGCGTTGGAGTAGCCTTGTATACATCAGCCTGGTAGTCGTGGTCGAGCCCCATCTGCTTGAGCCAATAGTAGCGCGTAAGGATGTTGAACTTCGTGTAACGCTCCGTGGCGATGTCTTTCATGACATTCTGCTTAGCCAAATCAAAGTTGATAGGATGTTGAGGCATACTGTCGAGCAATGTGTTGAACTCCTTGATGCAGTCCATCAGCTTGTCGGTCTGCGTTACTATGTATGTGAAGAAGTACTCTTTGTCCTGTTTGCGGTTAGGATGGACGTAGCGTGAACTTGCCGAATAGGCGAGTCCGCGTGCCTCGCGAAGCTCTTGGAAGACGATGCCGTTCATGCCACCATAATAATAGTTGAAGATGTTCTCAACGGCTTCCTGGTCCGGACTCCAAGGCTTGTCCTCGTTGTGGAACTGATACATGATGGCGTTCGGTGCATCATAGTTGGCAAGGTAAATCTCAGTAGAGTCAGTTCTTTCCTTCTCGTAAGACTTACTTGCTGGCAGAGGCTTGAACGTTTTAGGGGTCTTGATGGTCTTCGAGATAATCTTGTCGAGCTCAGAAAGGTTCATCGGACCGTAGTAGAGTACTGTCTGCTTGTAATTAATGAGTTCCTTCAGCTTGTCGAGGAGGGCCTGCGGGTTCTCTGCTTTAAGTTCTTGCTCACTCATTATGTTACGGTAAGGGTTGTAAGCTCCCATCATTCCATAGTTCATCAAGGCTCTTGCGTTGTCGTCCTGACTTGTTTTGGCATCGGCACGGTCCTTGAGAACCATCGCAACATACTTGTTATACTGGGCTGTATCAGCCTTAGCGTTCATGATGAGGTTGTTGAGCAATGCCAGAGCCTGTGGCATATTAGCTCCGAGACCATTGAGTGTTATGTATGTTTCATTGCTTCCTTCGCTGATGCTATAGTCGCATGCCATCTCATAGAACTTCTCCTTTATCTGTTGTGATGTCAGTTTGTCGGTGCCGACATATTCGAGATAGCCTGCGGCATTGTTGTATCTCGGGTCAGACTCTGTGCCGAAAGGAATGCGGAATTGCAGGGTGAAGAGGTCGTTCTCTTTGTTCTGCTTATATAATATGTCAAGTCCGCGCTTGCTGGTTGCCGTCGTCAGGTCTTTCTTGAAGTCGAGGAACTGTGGCTGGATAGGCTCCGGCTTGCTATTGACTATCTCGTGTTTGAAATCCGATTCTTTGTCGTTGTTGGTCGGAATTGGAGTTATCTGTGGCTTGTCGACGCGGTGAAGGGTCGTGTCCTTGCCTTGAAGCTTATATACGCAAGCATATCCGTCGTTGAAATATTTGTTGGCGAAGTCAACAATATCTTTCTTTGTAATCTTTGAAAGTCTGTCGAGGTGTCCAACAACGTTGCTCCATTTCTTCTCGTTAATGAAGGCATCGACGAACTGATCGGTACGGAAGTCGTTTCTGTCGAGTTGCTGATAGTAGTAGCGCTTGTAGTTGTTGACGATTGCCGGCAGAAGTTCGTCAGAGAATTCGCCCTTCTTCATTTTGTCGATTTCGGCTAAAGTCAACTTGCGGAGGTCGTCGAGCGACTGTCCTTCCTTAGGTTGCGCAATGATGTATAATACTGAATAGTCGTGAAGACCATAAAGTCCGTCATCAATGCTCTGAACCTTCATAGGCTGATTGAGGTCAACATCGAACAGCCCGGCTTTGCCGTTGCAGAGCAGTTGGTTGATTACGTCGAGTGTGTCCTGCTGCTGTGAGTTTGCTCCGTTGAACCTCCATGCCATCAACAGGTACTCTGCATCTTGTCCGATGACGCTTGTATCCTGTGGCGTTGTGAACATTGGCTGAGCTTCATACTGAGGATATTCAACCTTGCCGTAGCCTTTCCAGTTGCCGAAATACTTGTCGATAGTGGCAATGGTCTTGTCTGGGTCAAAGTCGCCGGCCATCATTATGGCAATGTTATTTGGCTCGTAATACTTGTGGAAGTATTTCTTGATGTTCGTTATCGACGGGTTCTTGAGGTGCTCAGGTAGTCCGATAGTCGACTGGGTACCATATGGGTGGGTAGGGCAGAGCTTCTTCAACATTGCGTTGAATGCCTTGTAACCATCGGAAGCAATATTAATATTGTACTCTTCGTACACGGCTTCAAGCTCGGTATGGAAGCCGCGGATTACCATATTTCGGAAACGGTCGGCTTGAACCTTTGCCCAAGTGTCGATTTCGTTGCTCGGAATGTCCTCCTGATATACGGTTTCGTCATTGCCCGTCCATGCGTTTGAGCCTTCGGAGCCTATTGATGACATCATCTTGTCGTATTCATTAGGTATGTTGTACTTTGCTGCAAGCTGTGAGATAGAGTCTATCTCATGGTAGTAAGCACGCCTTTTAACAGAGTCGGTAATAGTGCGGTACACCTCGAAACGATGCTCTATAGAATCGAGCAAAGGCTTTTCTGCTTCGGCGTTCGATGTTCCAAAGTGTGTTGTTCCTTTGAACATGAGGTGCTCGAGGTAGTGGGCAAGGCCGGTAGTCTCGTGTGGGTCGTTGCGTGAACCTGTACGCACAGCTATGTAAGTCTGTATGCGCGGTTTCTCTTTGTTTACCGACAAGTAGACTTTGAGCCCATTGTTAAGAGTGTAGATGCGCGCACCCATTGGGTCGTTGGGCACCGATTCGTATTTGTAAGTTTGTGCGGAAGCTACGCAACTTGTAAGTAGCAGGAGTCCGGCGATAAGTGATTTTATTTTCATGTTTGTTGTTCTTTCTTGTTGTTTTAGGGGTGTATAGGCGATGATAGGCGTTTATAAGCGATTATATGTGAAGATGAGCTATGATAAACTGGAAGAGATTGGAAGCTTGCTTATGAAGCTATCGAGCTCATCCTTCGACACATCGTCAAGCTTGAACTCTTTTTCAGCATCAGCCTTGATGGTATTGAGCCATTCGGAACGTGCCGCCTCAAAGTCAGCAGTTATCCTTTCTTCGTCTTCTTCTGTAATTGTCTTAATATTGCAGCATTCGAGTATCAAGTGATAAGACCATGCCCAGAGGTATCGCTGGTAGTTTGCTTCAATCTCTTCGAAGCGGTCATTGACATCTTCTATTGTCTCTATATCACCTTCTTTTATGTCTTCTGTCAGTCTTTGTTCCTCCGTCAGTGGTATCAACTGTCCTCCAAGGTCAACCCATCGTCCTGAGCCGGTCTGCCATTCAGGCTTGTTGTCAAACCCATTAGCCTTCGCCTTTTGTATCGCAGAGCCCATAAACAGTTTCAAGGCCATGTCGTAGAAGTGCAAGCCCTTATTCAATGACGATGCTTTAATGCGCATACCGTGGTAGTGGTATTCAGCAACGTCGTCGCCATTTACTTTGAGTATGTTCTCAAGGATTTTCCTTCCACGAAGGATTTCACCGACGGTGAAAGGCGAAAGCCAGTCGAAGTCGATGATGCTCTTGCGTCCGTTAAGCGGTCGGCTATCCCTTTCAGGCCACTTCTTGATGTCCCGATAAAGTCCGACTGTCGCTATATTGTGACCCGGAACAAGCCATGTGGTTGAGCCATCGCCTATGAGGTAAGAGAACGGAAGACCATCGGTGTGAGGGTGATTGGAAATCTTTCCCATTACCATGGAGAACGCTCCGATGCGCGCCGGCATTAAAACGTGTGCTCCGCTAGCAGTCTTTGTACCACGTTCAAGCACTCCCCAGTGTATCGGACCCATCTTGTAGGCATGGTTGGAATAGTTTGTAGCGGAGCCGGCGTTGTAGAATGAGAACTGAGCGCCTATCAACAGTGAGCTCTTATGGTGCGAAACGCTGAACGGACCACAAAGTGCGGCGCACGCTTCACCATTTGCCATCACCGAGTTGGCGAAGAACGCGCTTTGATTAGCTGTGAAGCCGCTTGTTATCTGGCAAGCTTCACCAACGAAACAGTCTTGTAACTTGGCATTGTCGGTGATTGAAGCCCCATCGGCAACTACAGTATTCTCTATAATTACGTTTGAGCCAATATACACACTTGAGTTCAAACTGCTAATCACAGTGCAGTCGCTGAGGCGCGTTGCTCCGTTTATTTCACAACCGTCATGGATTACCGAGTTGACAATCTCAGTCGTATTCACAATCTTAACGTTGTTCCCAATGTATCCGTGGTCAGATCGTGTGCGCTCAACCTCTTCACGAATTAATCGCTGAAGTGGATTGCGAAGGTCGGCATCAGCAGCGTGGCGAACCATATAAGAGGCAAGCTGGCTGCTCAACCCGTGAAAGATAGTGATGTTCCCATTGCCCGCCTCATTGAGAACAGATATTACATTGCCATCGCCGTATGTAGCTCCTTCGGTGGTTTCAATGGTAGCTGTGTTTATGATACAACAGTTATCACCAATCTCACAATCGTTTATATAGTTACCGATACGCTCTATCAGACAGTTGTCGCCTATTGTGACGTTGCGCAAGGTAGCATCGTTTATACCACTGTGGCAGAAGAATCCTTTCGTCAACTCTATATTCTTCTCCAATGCGCCTATACGTATTTTACCGTAGAAGCGTACACGGTGGATGAACTTAGGCATGAAACCATCGTCAGCAACTGAAATATTGCTCCAGTCTTCAGCCCAACAGCCATTACCGTCGAGCACGTCAATCTCCTCAGGAGTTAAGCCTCTGTAAATCATATCTCAGGGTATAAAAAGTCGTTGTACGGATATTTCTGCACGTGAAGTTCACGCACTTTCTTGTAAAGGACTTCGCGGAACTCGTCGATGTTTTCCCTGTCCTTCGCCGAAATGAATATACAGTCAACTCCCTGACGTGCCATCCACGTATGTTTCAGTTCGTCAAGAGTCGTATTCTCTTTCGTCGGAGGCGTCAAATCATCCGGTTCCTTGTCGACCCAATGGTAATTATCAATCTTGTTGAACACTATCAGTGTTGGCTTATCTGATGCGCCAAGTTCCTTCAGCGTTTGGTTGACCACTTGAATCTGCTCCTCAAAGTCAGGGTGTGATATATCCACGACATGCAATAACATGTCAGCCTCGCGTACTTCATCAAGAGTTGACTTGAAAGAATCGACCAGCGTTGTCGGCAACTTGCGTATGAAGCCTACAGTATCAGCAAGCAGGAATGGCAGATTCTTGATTACCACCTTACGTACAGTTGTATCAAGAGTAGCGAAGAGCTTGTTTTCGGCAAACACATCACTCTTCGCCAGCATGTTCATAATCGTCGATTTACCAACGTTAGTATAACCTACGAGAGCTACACGGATAAGTCTTCCGCGGTTTTTCCTTTGAGTTGTCTTCTGCTTGTCTATCTCTGCGAGACGTTTTTTCAGAAGACTCATACGCTGAAGGATGATACGGCGATCCATTTCGAGCTGCGTCTCACCAGGTCCACGCAATCCGACTGAACCCTTTCCGCCGCCGGAACCCGAGCCGCCACCTTGACGTTCGAGGTGCGTCCACAAACGTGTGAGTCGCGGCAACATATACTGATATTGGGCCAACTCTACCTGCGTCTTTGCGTTAGCGGTCTTTGCACGCATCGCAAAGATGTCAAGTATGAGCGACGTACGGTCGAGAATCTTCACTTGCAGCTCTTTTTCGATATTACGCAACTGCTGCGCCGAAAGCTCATCGTCGAAGATTACCATACCGACCGGGTCCTCCTCGTCGTCCTTCTGCTTTATGAATTCTTTTATTTCCTCAAGTTTTCCCTTGCCGACGTATGTTGTCGAGTTAGGGCCTCCGGTACGTTGCTTGAACCGTTTGATGGTAACAGCACCGGCAGTATCAGCAAGAAACTCAAGCTCATCGAGATATTCCTTTGTCTTGGCTTCGTCCTGTTCCTTCGTAATAAGTCCTACGAGAACAGCCGTTTCAGCCTTGGCTTCAGATATAACAAATTCCTTCATTTAATGGGTTCGAATATATTCAGTTGCAAAGTTAGTAAAAAGTTGCTAGTTCTTGCTATGTTTGACAAAGTTTTACCATTATGTTTGAAAACGTTTACGTAAAAAAAACAAATTTATTAAAACATTTATTTGATTTATATCAATTAATCTTTTACCTTTGCAAACGTTTGAACAGAATATCTGATTTCTGAAAATATATAACTACAATAAGACTCAAACTGCTGAAACATTCAAAATTGTTGGAACAAGCCTCAACGTGAGTTGAGGCTTTTCTGTTTTTATATGAAACGTTAAAAGGTGGTAATTCTGTTTCCGTAACTTTCAGTATTTCAATAGATTTTGTTAACTTTGCACCCGATTTAGATAAGAAGGGAAATACTGGCAATAAGATTGTTATAAAGGATTAGGTTCATTCACGTGGATTTCTACAGAGTTTTTTTAATTGCAGCGTTTGCTTTTACCGTTATGTCGGCAAAGGCGCAGAATACCAACTGGACCGAACACATGTCGACTCTTTCGCCTGACACGTTGCCGGCAAAGGCACGTCAGGACGCAGGAGGTAAGTCGCCGGATGTCGTTGACTTGGGATACGGCATGACGGACGGGCGTATCGTAGGCCGGTTCGACAGTAATGGCGTTGACACTGCACACCAGGTAATCCTGCTTATAGGCGATTCCATGCTAGACGGGCTAGGCAGCCGCTTTGTAGACTATGCCGCTCAGAATGGCGACGAGTTCCATACCGTTATCTGGTATGGCAGTAATTCAATGCACTGGGCGAACAACCGCGACCTTGAATACCACATCAACCGTGTCCATCCAACCTTCATCATTATGGCATTAGGAACAAACGACCTCGGATATTCTGATTATACCCGTCGTGAAGGTTGGATTCGGAAAGTCATAAAGAAATTCGGCAGTATCCCGTTTATATGGATTGGCCCTTTGCCAATCTCACGTCGCGGTATGACAAACCGCAAAATTGTCAGCATCATAAAGAACTGTGTGGGCGAAGGACGCTTTTACGACAGTAGCAATATCGTATGCGCGCGCCTCGACGGAGTCCATCCTACGTATGCCGGAGCAGCCAAGTGGGTTGACGGCATAGCAAGATGGATGAGCACTCCGGGGCTTACCTCACACCCAATCCGTATGGATTATCCTCAACGCAAGGTACGTTTCCGTGCTGACGAGAAACATACCTTGAAGTATCATGGTAGAAAATAGAAACGTAAATTATTCCGCAAACGTTTTGCTTGTTGGACAATTTTTGTTAATTTTGCCGTGCAATAGGTTCATTTCGCCGTGATTAAAAAGGGAAGCCGGTGAGAGTCCGGAACTGTCCCGCAGCTGTAAGTTGCTTTTACCGCGCGTTGATGACACTGTGGAAACAAAGCCCCATGGGAAGTCGCAACGCTTTATTGTGCAACGAGTCAGAAGACCTGCCATTGCTTTAAACCATTGTCACTGCCACGAGGATGGCATACAAGAAAAGATTTTTACTATTTTGGAGAAACGACATTTCATAATTGCCGTTATTTGTGGTTTGTGCCTGTCAGTTAAGGCGCAATCTGTCAATGTCGAAGACACGGTGCATGTCATGGACGATGTCACTGTGACAGGTCATCAGACACCGTCGAGTACAATCTCGACAGTGCCTGTGCAGACTATTTCGGGAGAGCAACTGCTTCGCATCGGAGCACTTGATGCCGGCGACGTACTAAAGCATTTCGCCGGAGTGCAGGTCAAAGACTACGGCGGCATTGGCGGATTGAAAACTGTCAGCATTCGTGGACTGGGCGCACAGCATACCGGAGTCAGCTATGACGGAGTGCAAGTTGGTGACTGTCAGAGTGGTCAAGTGGACCTTTCGAGGTTCTCTGTAGGCAATATGTCTTCCGTTCGGCTGACCATTGGACAAAGTGAAGACATCTATCAGAGCGCCAAAAGCTACGCCAGTGCTGCCGTTGTGGAGATAAGCAGTGCAATGCAGAACGACACAACAAGACGTCCGCATATCGTGTTACGCATGACCAACGGTTCCTATGGACTCGCAGAGCCTTCTGCCATCTATACCCAGAGCTTTGGACGACTATCGGTTGGCGCATACGCTTCCTACCAGCGTGCCGACGGCAACTACCGTTTTAAGTTGTGGAACGGTACCAGCCTCATTGACGAGAAGCGCAACAACAGTGACATAGAGGCATGGCGCGGAGAGGTGAACGTTGGTTACCGCATCGGAAAGCATCAGACTTTGTCCTGGAAATTGTACGGATTCGACTCTCATAGAGGACTGCCGGGTGCGGTAATCTACGACAACACTTATTCTGCGGAGCGTCTTACGGACAAGAATATCTTCACTCAGCTGAAGTATGAGAACATCTTTTCCGACAAAATCAAACTGAAGGCAGCAGCAAAGTGGAACTATTCGTGGAACCGCGACTTCAACGTCCTTGCCTCAGGACCTGACGAAGATAAATACCGGCAGAATGAAACCTATCTCACGGCAACGCTATGGACAGAGCCCGTCAGTCACCTTCACGTGTCGCTGGCACAGGACTTTGCCCACAACTTCCTGTCGATGACCATCCGCAACTGTCAGTATCCGACCCGCAACTCATGGTGGACAGCTCTCGCAGCAAACTACGATGGGCTTCGCAACGTTGTCTTCAACGCCTCCCTTCTCAGCACAAACATACATGAAAGTGTCAGGGTAGGGCGGGCTTCAGATGGCTTCCACCGCCTTTCGCCTGCTTTCAGCGTGCAGTGGCACTTATCCCGTGACATGCGGTTGCGTGCAAGTTACAAAGATATATTTCGCACTCCAACGCTGAACGACCTCTATTACACGGGCATCGGGCGGCGAACACTGCGTCCGGAGAGGACCCGTCAGTGGAATATTGGTGCTACATACGGACACAACTACACACCGAACAACTATCTTGCAGTTACCCTTGACGGCTATTATGGCAACGTAAGCGACAAGATTGTTGCCGTTCCACGTATGTTCCTATGGCAGATGATGAATGTCGGGAAGGTCCACATGCTCGGTATCGATGCTACTGTAGCCGGCGGTTTCGCAATTGCCGACGGCTGGCTTGCCGATGTCACAGCAACGTACAACTATATGAACGCCACTGATCGCACCGACCATAAGAACGTAGAGTACGGCGACCAGATTGCCTACACTCCCCGACACTCGGCAAGCGGAACGCTAACCCTGCGCTCACCGTATGTCGACATTACTTATAATGTACTGCTCACGGGACGCCGCTACATGCTTGGCTACAACATCCCGCAGAACCGCATGGGTGGATTTGCCGACCACAGCGTGTCGCTTAGCCGACGTCTGGTATTTGGCAGAACCGCTGTCAGATTACAGTTCGACGTAAGAAACATTAGCGGAAAGAACTACGAAGTGGTGCGTTTCTACCCGATGGCGGGCACCAACGTACGCTTCACGGCCGGATTGGAGTTGTAATTATTGAATATAAATTATTGTTTGTCAAATCTATAAAAGTAAAATGAAGAAAAGAAATCTATTTGCGCTGTGCCTCATTGCAGTCTTTGCACTGACGTTCACAGCATGTAGTGATGACGATGACGGCAACAACGTTATTCCTGAATACCTCGAAGGAGCTGTTGCCTACACAGCTGGTGCCGGCAACTGGAACCAGAACAACGGTACCGTTGGCGCTATAATGGAGAACACCATCGGCGAGTTCAACTTCCGCGACATCTATCAGGAGCAGAACGGACGTGGCATTGGCGACGCCCAGGACATACTTCTGGCTGGCGGAAACATCTACGTTGCATGCACGACATCGTCGAAACTCGAAATCCTTGACCATCAGGGCAAGGTCGAGAAGAGCATTGCAATGCCAAACAAGAGCCCGCGCTACCTCGCTGTCGACGGCAGTAACGTTTACGTTTCAGCATATAGCGGCTATGTCTACAAGGTTTTCTCTGGAAACATTGTTGACAGTGTGTATGTCGGCGACCATCCTGAGGCAATCTCCGTTGCCAACAATAAGCTCTATGCTAACATCTCCGGCTATGGCTCTGGCAGTACAATTGCTGTTGTAGACCTCCCTTCATTCAAGAAGACCAAAGACCTTCCTTGCGCTCTTGACCCATATAACCAGAATGTAGCAAGCACCGACGGCAGTGCAGTCTACTTCGTTAGCTGTCTCGATAATCAGCACCCAAATGTTGTTCAGCGCATTAACACGTCGAATGACCAAATTGACAGTCTGTTCAATGCTTCTGCTATTGCATACAGTCGTTTAACAAACTCACTCGTTTGCCTGAACACTTATTATGATGCAAGCTATGCAACCCACTTCGATGGCTTCTTTGCATACAACCTGACAACAGGCGAACGTACCAACTTTGATACTTCTGCACTGAAGTCTCCGGCACAGGTCAACGTTGACCCGATGACAGGTTACATGTACGTCATCGACAATCCGAGCTACACAACGCCGTCTGTCCTCTTCGTTTATGACAAGAACGGCAAGCTCCTCACTCCTAACGGAGTTCAGATGGGCTACAGCGTGCAGAACGTAAGGTTCCCGATTATGTAAGCTTAGAATTAATAATCTGAAGGCACTCTCTTAATTTATGCGTCTATGCATTCATTATCAGAGTGCCTTTTTTGTATGTTTAATATGTCAATATTTTTCCTTTTATGATTTCATAAGTTTTGTTCTTGCAACTCATTGATAGTCAATGCCTCCGCAAAAGGACAACTTTGGACTTGCCAAAGGTCATCTTTTAGATTGCAAAAGTTGACCTTTCAGGCTGCTAAAGGTCATCATTTGCAAGTCAAAAGGTCAGCTATTGATTTTGTGTAAAGTATTTTTCAGAAGATTGTTTTATTTGAATATGGATATTTATTAGTACCTTTGCATTCGCAATGACACGTAAAGAACGCTATAAATACATACTCGACTACTTCAGGAAGAACGAAGGACACAAGACGACGGAGTTGAATTTCGCTTCTCCGTTCCAGTTGCTTTGTGCCACATTGCTAAGTGCCCAGTGCACCGACAAACGAATAAACCAGGTCACGCCTGAGCTTTTCCACCATTATCCCGATGCAAAGTCGATGGCAAAGGCTGAGCCGGAAGACGTCTTTGAGTATGTGAGCTCCGTCAGTTACCCTAACGCCAAGTCACGGCATCTGGTCGAAATGTCCCGCAAACTGGTATCTGACTTCGGTGGGGAAGTTCCTTCAACGACTGAAGAGCTGATAACCCTGCCCGGAGTGGGACGCAAGACGGCAAACGTTCTGCAAGGTGTGTGGTTCGGAAAGCCCGTCATTGCCGTCGACACACATGTCTACAGAGTTTCGCATCGGCTTGGACTCGTCCCGCCGACCGCCAATACTCCGCTTAAGGTTGAAGCTTATTTGGAGAAGAATATACCGAAGAAGGACACTGCCGACGCCCACCACTGGCTCCTGCTTCACGGACGCTACATCTGCAAGAGTGCCCGTCCGATGTGTGACAAATGCCCATTCGACAGTTTTTGCCCTAAGCTATTGAAAAAGAGCAAACTAGAATAAAGTACAATGGATATAAATAGAGAGATAAACTTTTTGAAGGCGGTAGCTGCTAACAACAACCGTCCTTGGTTTCAGGAGCACAAGGACGAATTCACTGCTTGTAAGGACGACTTCCAGCAAACCGTTGCTGAGGTGATAGCGAAATTCTCCAAGTTTGATTGCGAAATAGCCAACCAACAAGCAAAGGACTGCTGCTATCGGTTCTATCGTGATGTTCGTTTCTCGGCAGACAAGAGTCCGTACAAGCGCCATTTCGGAGCTTACATCTGCGCCCACGGCAAGAAGTCGCTTCGCGGTGGCTATTATCTCCACATCCAACCCGACCATTGTCTCTTCGCCGTAGGCTGCTATTGGTTGCCTACCAACATTCTTGCATCAACGCGTAATGAGATTATGGCGCGCATTGACGAGTGGAGGAAGGATGTGGAAAATCGGAAATTCGTGAATACTTTCGGAAAGCCTAACGAGGGATATTGGTACGATGATGATATATCTCCTAAAGATTTCGGTCTCAGTGCTTTAAAGACAAGCCCTAAAGGTTTCCCTAAAGACTATGAGTATCTTGATTATCTCAAGATGAAAGACTATTGTTGTTGGGTTCGTTTGCCCGAAGACTTCTTCGCTTCGGATGACTTTATTAGCAAATTAGCTAATATAGCCAAGACTGCAAAGCCAATGATGGACTTCATCAACAGTGTTGTCGACGATTACGAATAAATCTTTTTAATGAGTGGCCTTCCACCAAGCCGTTTGCTTTTTGGCATCAATGGCGGCGGCATTTTGGCTTGGGTCGCTGATGGTTATGCCCGAGAAGTGGCTGACGGAGTATGTCGACGGAATTTGATAAACAGTGTATAACTCCGGAGTGCAGAACTTATAGGGAGCAACCTGACTGATAGCCTGGAACAAAGCACTGTTGGAAGCCGTGTCGCCGTTGCAAACAACGCTGACGTAGTTGCCCAAATCGTAGAAGACATGGTTGCTGTAGCCGTCCAACACTTGTACCTGTCGTAGCTGGTCGCTGCTTATCTGGTCATATTTTTTATTGAAATTCCTCATCAAATCAGCCAGATTGCCAATCTTTGAGCAATCAATAGTTGCCAAGGAGCCGTAAGGTGATGAGAAAGTAGAGTAGAAAGCGCCATAGCCATCAACAATTTTTGAGTAGTCAGGCGTAACGGCCGACAAGTACTTCCATATTGTTCCGTACGGCAGTCCGTCCCCCATTATCTCGCTAGTCGACGCTATGAACCAGTCGGTTGCATTGCGCATAGCGTATGTTGTTTCGACGTTTGCCATGTAGCAGTCGTCGAAACAGACATATTGCATTTTCTTTATTGGTGATGATTCTATTGCTTCGGCAAGAGTCTCAATGTCGGTTTTCATTGCTTTAGTTTGTCCGCCAAAGCTTCTGCTACGCTGTGGTATACTTCCGGCAGGCAGCCATCCGTCGGCATGGGAGCCGATTATCATTGAGAAAATTGGGGTGGGTGAATATGAGTAAACTTCTGTGAGAAGTGAACTTAGCGCCTGTGTCGTCGTCATTTCTCCAGAGTCATATTCTTTTATAGTTTGCTTTGTGCCGTCAGGCTTCATCTCAAAGAGACTGCCGTTGTTACTGTCAGATGCAAGGAAAACTATTGCCCTAACGTTGTGGTTGTCAGCATCGGACTTCATAGCCGACTGAATGTCGGACAGGTTCTTATTGAAGAAGTTAAGCAAACTGCCAAATGAACTTGTCTCGCTTCCAGTCCACGGCATGTAGATGAACACCGTCTTGGCGTAGTCGGTATCTTTAGGGGTATCGTCGTCACTGCTGCATGAGAACAAGGATAAAGATATGAGTAAAAAGAGAATACCCACCCCCCTGCCCCTTCCCGAGCGGGAGGGGGATGGTATGCGTGTTACACACGTAGTGGAGTAGGGTGTGAGTGATTTCATTTGTGTTCTGTAAGTTTAGACTTACTTCTTCTTGAGCTCGGCGATGCTTGCCTTAAGGGCTGCAATCTTTTCCTCAGAGTCGCTCTTCTTCTTGCGCTCGCGGTCGACAACGGCGGCTGGAGCGTGAGAGACGAAGTTCTCGTTGGAAAGTTTCTTCTCAACGCCGGCGAGGAAGCCTTCGAGGTGCTGCAATTCCTTCTCTGCCTTTTCGATTTCTGCTTTGACATCGATAAGGTCACCGACAGGTACTGCGAATTCCTCAACGCCAATCATGAACGCACTTGCGTCAGCAGCCTTCTCCGGTACAACGTTAATTACCTTCAAGTTGGCAATCTTAGTAATGACGTCGTTGTAAGCCTCGAACGGGTTCTGCTTGATGGCGTCCAGCTCGAGCTTTACTTTCGGAGCAATGTTCTTCTGGTTGCGGATGGCACGAACGCCGGCGACAACTTCCTTGACGTGCTCAAAAGTATCAACCGACTTCTGCTCGTCAGAGGTAGGAGCGTCGATGTGCAGTTCGGCGCGCATGATGCTCTCGCCTTCCTTCCGCTCATAGAGATGCTGCCACAGTTCCTCGGTGATGAACGGCATGAACGGATGCAGCATCTTAAGCAAAGTATCGAAGAAGCCAAGCGTTGCATCGTATGTCTTCTTGTCGATAGGCTGCTGCTTGCCGTCGACGTATGCAGGTTTTACCATCTCAAGGTACCATGCTGAGAACTCGTCCCAGAAGAGACGATAAACTGTCATAAGTGCTTCTGAGATACGGTATTGCTTGAACTGCTCCTCCATCTCCTTGTTGACGACCTTCAGCTTGGCCTCAAACCACTCAACGGCGATGTGGTTCACCTCCGGTTGCTCTATGTCGGCAGTCTGCCAACCCTTGACAAGTCGGAATGCGTTCCATATCTTGTTGTTGAAGTTACGGCCTTGCTCGCAGAGCGACTCATCGAAGAGAATGTCGTTTCCGGCAGGTGCGGAGAGCATCATTCCCATGCGCACGCCGTCAGCACCATATTTATCGATAAGCATTATTGGGTCTGGCGAGTTACCAAGTGACTTACTCATCTTGCGACCGAGCTTGTCCCGGACGATGCCGGTAAAGTAGACGTGCTTGAATGGGTATGTATGGCGGTACTCATAGCCTGCCATTATCATTCGTGCGACCCAGAAGAAGATGATATCCGGGCCCGTTACGAGGTCTGAAGTTGGGTAATAGTAGTTGATATCGGGGTTGTCGGGATTGTTGATACCGTCGAATACCGATATTGGCCACAACCAAGAAGAGAACCATGTGTCAAGGCAGTCGCTCTCTTGTTCCAAGTCTTCAGCTTTTACATCAGGGTTAACCTTCTGCGCAAGGATAAGTGCCTTGTCGGCATCCTCGGCTACAACGAACTGTTTTCTGCATTCCTTGTCGCGGAAATAGTATGCCGGAATGCGGTGACCCCACCACAGCTGACGTGAAATACACCAGTCCTTGATGTTCTCAAGCCAGTGACGGTACGTGTTTTTGTACTTCTTCGGATAGAATTCTATCTCGTCGTTCATCACCGGAGGTAATGCTATGTCTGCAAAGTGCTGCATCTTGAGGAACCACTGTGTGCTCAGCTTTGGCTCGATAGGTACGTTTGTACGCTCCGAGAAACCGACCTTGTTGTCGTAGTCCTCAACTTTTTCCATCAATCCGGCGTTCTCCAAGTCGATGGAAATCTGCTTGCGGACGTCCATACGGTCCTGTCCGACATACAGTCCGGCAGCTTCAGAGATTGTGCCGTCGTCGTTGAATATATCAATAGTTTCAAGATGGTGCTTCAGTCCGAGTGCGTGGTCGTTGACATCGTGTGCCGGTGTGACCTTCAGACAGCCCGTACCGAATTGTATATCAACATACGTGTCCTCGATAACAGGTATCACACGGTTGACGAGAGGCACGATAACATGAAGTCCTTTAAGCCATGTGTTCTTCACGTCCTCAGGGTTTATGCACATTGCAGAGTCACCCATGATAGTCTCCGGACGTGTTGTAGCGACAACGGCGTAGTATCCCTTGCTGTCCTTATGCATTACGTTGCCTTCGTCTTTGCGGCTAACCTTCTGCTGGTCGTCGGCAGATACGTAGTACTTAAGATAGTAAAGCTTCGAGTGTTCGTCCTTATAGATAACCTCTTCGTCGGACAATGCCGTCTGTGCCTTTGGGTCCCAGTTGACCATTCTGGCACCGCGGTAGATGTAGCCCTTGTAGTACAGGTCGACAAACACTTTGATGACGCCACGGCTGCGGGTTTCGTCCATGGTGAAGGCGGTGCGGTCCCAGTCGCATGAACATCCAAGACGGCGCAACTGCTTGAGGATAATGCCACCGTGCTCGCGGGTCCAGTCCCATGCATGCTCTAAGAATTGCCCGCGTGTAAGGTCGGTTTTCTTAATGCCTTGCTCTGCCAGTTTGCCTACGACTTTTGCCTCAGTAGCAATCGAGGCATGGTCGGTGCCAGGTACCCAGCATGCGTTCTTGCCCTCCATACGGGCGTGGCGGACGAGGATGTCCTGTATTGTGTTGTTCAGCATGTGACCCATGTGAAGTACTCCGGTCACGTTTGGTGGCGGAATGACTATCGTGTACGGCTCTCTGCCGTCGGGTTTGGAAGAGAATAACTTGTTGTCGAGCCAGAACTTATACCATTTTGACTCTACCTCTTTGGGGTCATACTTGCTTGCTAATTCCATTGTTAAGCTATAATTATATTGTTGTTGTCCTATAAAAACGTTGCAAAATTACAAAAAAACACTGTTTCCACCAATCTTTTTCATAACTTTATGATACATAGATTGCTAGTTGTGGAATGAATAAAACTTGGCGTTTTATTTTGTATTGTCTTTTGTTTCCATTAACTTTGCAGTGATGAAACACAGCAAAGAAGAAAAACTTAAAGCTTTTGAGCGGCTTCTTGACATTCAGGAACGCCTACGTAAGGAGTGCCCTTGGGACAGGAAGCAGACCTTCGAAAGCCTTAGACCGAATACTATAGAGGAAGTTTACGAACTTGCCGACGCCATAATGCATGACGACCACAAGGAGATTTGCAAGGAGCTTGGTGACGTAATGGAGCATGTCGTTCTGTATTCGATAATGGGGGAGGAGACCGGCGACTTCGACATTGCTGACGTCTGCAACCATCAGAGCGACAAGTTGATGTTCCGTCACGACTTTATTGACTGGGGAAACTCCAATACTTCGGGTTCCGATCCTAAGTGGTATGTTACCGATTCGAATCTTACCATCAACAGTAAGGGACAGGTAGTTTACAAAGATGAGGTTGACGAGAATAATGACCCTATTCCAACAACTGATACTGAGGTAGAAAGTTCATGGGAAAAGCGCAAGCAGAAGGAGCGCGACGGAAACAAAACGGTGCTCTCCGGTGTGCCAAGTTCATTGCCGTCGATTATCAAGGCTTATCGCATTCAGGACAAAGCGCGCAACGTCGGGTTCGATTGGGAGAACCGGGATGATGTCTGGGCGAAGGTGCGTGAGGAACTTGGCGAGCTTGAAACGGAACTGAAAAAGGACGACAAGGAAAACTCCACCAAGGAACTTGGCGACTTTATATTTTCCGTTGTCAATGCGGCACGTCTCTATCATCTTAGCCCGGACAACGCATTGGAGGAGACAAATAAGAAGTTCATCTATCGCTTTACTTATATAGAGCAGGAGGCTGAGAGACAGGGAAAAAGCATTTCTGACTTAACTTTAGCTCAAATGGATGAGCTTTGGGATAAAGCTAAGGAACTTGAAAAGGAAAATGGCTCTTCCAAATAGCAAGTTCAATGACAGGACAAAGTGCAAATGATAATAAACTAAAGACAATTTTATAATGAAAAAGACAACAATTCTACTATTTTTCTTAGCTGTTTTAGGTATCGTCGCAGGCTGTAAGCCATCGGCAACTAAAGCCAATGATAATGATGCTGACAGTACTCAGACTTCTGAAAGTGCTGCGCAGCAAGACTCAACGGTTTACGGCGTATGTACCGAAGGTGCAATGCACACGCTCGTTATGAAGGCGGAGGACGGGAAGGTATATACCTTTGAAATTGACATGGATGACTCCATAACAGTCATGGGCGGTATTCTTGAAGGCGACCAGATGGCTGTCACATACCGTGTCGATGACATGCAAGACACGATAGCTACTAAGGTGATTAACCTTACGACTCTTGAGGCAAACTGGTCGAGCCTTGACAAGAACTTCGAAATACAGAAGGGCGGTACCGTACAGTCGCATCAGCAAGGTGAAACGCAGCCTTGGACTTCATGGCGCATATTCAATGGTCATCTTGTTCTCAACAAAGACACATTCGATATAGACCGTCTTGACGATGATTCTCTGTTCCTTGAGAACCGTGACGGTATCTATGCTTATTCCCGTGTAATAAAGAAATAATCGTCATGGAGCCATTCAGGGTTTACATTCTCGGCTGTGGCAGTGCTCTGCCGACGCTCAAACATAATGCTTCTTCGCAGATAGTAGAAATCCGCGGAAAGATGTTTATGCTGGATTGTGCCGAAGGAACCCAGATGCAACTGCGTCGGAGCAAAATCAATTTCCAGCGTTTGCAGGCGGTGTTCATAAGCCACATGCATGGCGATCATTGCTTCGGGCTGATAGGAATGATATCAACTTTCGGTCTGATGGGGCGTACTGCTCCCCTTCATGTGTACGGACCGAAAGAGCTCGGACCGGTTCTCGATATGCTGTTGCATACGTTCTGCAACGATTACAGCTTTGAAGTGTGTTTCCATCCTGTAGATACGACGAAGAATAAAGTCGTATATGAGGACAGAAGCGTTACTATAGAGAGTGTTCCTTTGCAACATCGCATACCGTGTTGTGGCTATATCTTACGTGAGAAACCAACGCTTCCGCATATCCGCAGGGATATGATAGACTTCTATGGCATACCCTACAGTCAGATTAACAACATTAAGAACGGAGCCGGATGGACAACTGAAGATGGCGATGAGATACCAAACTCGCGACTGGTGACGCCCGCTGATGCTCCAAGAAGCTATGCCTACTGTTCTGATACGAAGTATATACCGGACTTATGGAAGGTTGTTAAGGACGTGACGGTGCTTTATCACGAGAGTACTTACGCTAGCGACTATGAGGATAGGGCACGTATGTACTATCATAGTACCGCTGAACAGGCTGCAACAGTTGCCCGTGACGCTCATGTAGGGAAACTTCTGCTGGGTCATTATAGCGCCCGGTATAATGATGAGACAAAGCTATTGAAGGAGGCGAAGGCGATTTTCCCAAATACGTTCCTTACCAACGAGGGAATGGTCGTTGACGTTTAGACATAAAGAAAGAGCCGTTTAAGTTGAGTAAAACACTTAAACGGCTCTTTCTTTATGTTACTATTATATTGGATTTCTATCGCTACTAAACGCGATTTTGATTACTCTTAAACCGCATCCTGGTAGAGGTAACGCTTGATACTCTTCTTAGGAGTCTTGGCAAACTCGTCCGGGTGAATCTTGACGGTTGATATCTTGCAGAATGCAGGCAGTGATTTGTTGAGCTCAAGGCGGTTCTGCTCCATCACTTTCTCTACATCGTTCTCGTTGAGACCTAACGAATGAGCCTCTTCCATGTCTGGATGTATGAGTCCGATGAGCTTGTCGCCCTTCTGTATTATCAAGCTTTCGTTCACCATCATCATCGAGTTGAGTTTGTTCTCAATCTCTTCGGGGTAGATGTTCTGCCCGTTTGCGCCAAGAAGAATGTTCTTTATGCGTCCCCGGATATAAACGTGACCGTCGCTGCTCATGGTTCCTAAGTCCCCGGTATGGAACCATCCTTCTTCGTCAAGCACAGCCTTTGTGGCCTCAGGGTTCTTGAAGTAGCCTGTCATGACGTTGTCGCCGCGGGTTATTATCTCGCCTGGAACGTTCTCAGGGTCGCTGCTCTGTATCTTGACTTCCATGTTTACAACCGGCGTTCCACACGAACCGCTGTCGAAATCGTGGTAATCGCTGTACGTAATCATAGGCCCCGTCTCTGTCGTTCCGTATCCCATGGTTATCGGGAAACCAACACTGGTGAGGAATTCCTCTATCTCCGGATTCAGACCAGCACCTCCAACAAGTACTTCGTATGCGTTTCCGCCGAACACGTTGCGTATCTCCTGGCATATCTTTGCCTTGATTTTCTTGCTTATCATAGGCATGTTAAGCAGGAAGTGCATGTGCTGCAATTGTATCTTCGGGAAGATTTTCTTACGGACTATCTTCTCTACGACCATTGGAACGGCAACTACGATAGCTGGCTGTATCTCCGCACAAGCCTCAGCGATAAGCGTTGGGCTCGGCAGACGTGTCAGGAAGAACAGGTGATTGCCAAAGATGAACTCTGAAAGGAACTCGCAGGTAAGGCCATACATGTGCGCCATTGGCAGCATACTAAGTACATTGCTACCGTCTTTGACATGTGGCTTGATGCACTGGAATGCCCATTCGATGTTGCTTGTAAGCGAACGGTAAGGCAGCATCACGCCTTTAGAGAATCCGGTGGTGCCGCTGGTATAGTTAATCATAGCTATATCGTCCGGCTTATCCATATGGTATTTGACATTCTCTTGATGGAAATACTTCGGATATTTGTGCCCGTAAAGGGCGTTAAGGTTTTCTCTTGCGTACGTGAGGTCCTCCGAGCGTGATGTTATCAGCGAGAAATCTGGGATGTATATGATGCCTTCCAAGTTGGGCATCTGCGTCGCGTCGATTGTCGTTGCCACTACATCACCTACGAAGAGCAGCTTCGCTTCAGAGTGGTTGACAATGTTATATATTTGCTCCGTAGTAAATTCGTGTTGGATAGGAACAGCTATTGCGCCGTACGTAAGCGTAGCCAGGAATGCAGCCGCCCACATTGAAGAATTGCGTCCGCAAAGTGCTATCTTGTCGCCGTGCTTTATATTGCTGTGCTCAAATAGAATATGAAGTTTCTCTATCTTGCGGGCTACATCGTGGTATTGCAGCGTCGCGCCTTTATAATCTGTAAGAGCGTCTAAGTCCCAATTACCTTTAATGCTTTCTTCTATGTACGAGTTAAAGCTGTTTTTTGAGTTCATGCTTTGCACACATTCGTTAATTTCGTGCAAAGTTATTACATTATTTACACTTACGCAAACCTTTTGAACAGTTTTTTGCTCAACGGGAGCGTTTTTGTGCAAAATCAATGAAAACCCTATTCGTAATGCATGCTCTTAGCTGGGTGTATGTTTGAAATGAGGTAACTTGGCGCGATGAGTACGAATACACATATTAATAATGTAGCAACGTTGAGCGCAAGTATTAGAAGCCAGTCTATTTCAACAGGCACAGTGCTAACATAATAAGTCTGAGGGTCAAGCTTTACAAGCCCTGTATACTTCTGCAGGAAGAGTATTCCCAAACCTATTACATTGCCAAGTATGAGTCCGCGGCCGATGATAAACGTTGAGAACCACAAGAAGATGTGCCTTATGGTTTTATTGCGGGCACCGAGCGCCTTCAGAATACCAATCATCTGCGTTCTGTCGAGGATGATTATCAGAAGTCCGGAAATCATCGTTACGCCTGCGACGGCTACCATCAGAGCAAGTATAATCCATACGTTTAAGTCCATGAGGTCGAGCCACGAGAATATCTGCGGGTTCATTTCCTGCACTGTCATGGTAGAGTATGTATTACCATACTTGTCTGTTGTGCGGTTTATTTTATACGCAACATTATCGGCAATCTGCTTTAGCTGGCTGAAGTCGGTCACCTCCAGCTCTGCGCCGCTAGCCGTTCCGTCAGGCCATCCGTTAAGTTTCACGCACGCATAAAGGTCTGTGAAGCACAGGGTCTGGTCAAATCGCTGCAAGTTAGTTTCGTATATGCCGGCTATAGTGAACTTTCTCGTGCGGACACCCTGTGAGTTTATGAAATAGGCAAATATCTTGTCACCAGCCTTGACATTGAGTTTGTCAGCCATGTACTTCGAGATAACAATCTCGTTCTGGCTCTTCTTATCAGAGAAATTTGGCAAACTACCCGACACAATGTTGTTCCTTATGAACGTATCGTCGTATTCCGGGCCGATACCCTTTAACATTATGCCAAGGAAATCATCATCCGTCTTCAGTATTCCCTGCTTCATTGCATACCTGCCCACGTGCTTTATGCCCGGCAACTTCTTAAGAACACTCATCATGGAGTCGTCCATCTGAATGCAATATTGGTCAGAAGTGTTGAGCGTCATGTAGTCGGCGACGGTGATATGACCGCCGAAACCGATTACCTTATCACGTATTGTGTGCTTGAAACCGAGCACAACGCTTACCGAAACAATCATAACCGCCAAGCCGAGGGCAACGCCCAGAGTTGCTATAGTTATAGCAGGCTTAGAGACTTTGTGACGTTTGTCAGAATTGCTGTGTATTCGTCGTGCTATGAACAGAGGAAAGTTCACGTATAATATTTCTTTTCTTAAACTGTTAATCGTCCATTGTGCGACCCGGGTACTGCTCCAGAGCCTTTCTCAATACTACCAGAGCCCGTTGCAGGTCTTCCTTTTTCAGTACGTATGCTATACGTACCTGGTTAATTCCGGCGCCCGGTGTGGTATAGAAACCAGAGGCTGGAGCCATCATAACGGTCTCGCCTTCATAGTTGAAGTCGGTCAGGCACCAACGGCAGAACTTCTCACTGTCGTCAACCGGCAGCTTTGCAACAGTGTAGAAAGCGCCCATAGGAATTGGTGAATAGACGCCTGGAATTCGGTTCAGACCGTCGATGAGAGTCTTACGGCGCTCCACATACTCATCGTAAACATCGCGATAGTAGCTCTCCGGCGCATCCAGCGATGCCTCGGCAACAATCTGTCCGATAAGCGGAGGAGACAAGCGAGCCTGGCAGAACTTCATGACAGCCTTGCGAATCTCAGTGTTTCGTGTTATAAGAGCTCCGATTCGAATTCCGCATTCACTGTATCTCTTTGATACAGAATCTATCAGTACCGCATTGTCCTCAAGTCCTTCGAGATTCAATACACTTATATAAGGAGAGCCGGTGTATATATACTCGCGGTAAACTTCGTCCGAGAAGAGATACAAATCGTACTTGCGTACGAGGTCACGGATTTGATTCATCTCGCGCCTGGTGTACAGATAGCCCGTCGGGTTGTTAGGGTTGCAAATCATAATGGCGCGCGTCTTCTCGTTGATAAGTTCCTCAAACTTCTCGACTTTAGGAAGTGCGAAGCCCTCTTCGATGCTTGTTGCGATTGTACGAATCTTCGCTCCGGCTGATATTGCGAAAGCCATGTAGTTGGCGTATGCAGGCTCCGGTACGATAATCTCATCACCGGGGTTAAGGCAAGCCATAAATGCGAAGAGCACAGCCTCGGACCCTCCCGACGTGATTATTATGTCATCAGGAGTGACATCGATGTTAAACTTCTTATAATATGGTACAAGCTTCTGCCTGTAACTTAGGTAACCTTGACTCGGTGAATATTCTAGTATTTTGCGGTCAATCTTCTTCAGGGCATCCAAACCGCATTGTGGGGTAGGGAGGTCTGGCTGTCCAATGTTGAGATGGTACACCTTTATGCCTCTCTTCTTGGCGTCTGCTGCAAGCGGCGCAAGCTTTCTGATAGGCGATTCGGGCATTTCCAGTCCGCGAACTGATATTTCTGGCATAATCTTATTCTTTCTAACTAAATTGCAAAGGTACAGATTTTTTTATTATCTTTGCACGTTGAAAAATAAAAAATGAGAAAAACTAAGAAATATGAGGACAAGAACAGCACAGTGGTTTGAAACCCGCGTACGTTATGACAAGACCATGGAGGATGGTCAACAGAAAAAGGTGACAGAGCAATATGTCGTTGATGCACTTAGCTTTGGCGAGGCTGAAGAAAGCATTACACGCGAGATGAGCCACTATATCAGTGGTGATTTCGACGTGAAGGCAATCACCCCCGCCCCATACGGTGAGGTTTTCTTCAGCGATGCAGGCACAGACGACCGCTGGTACAAAGCTAAGCTGTCGTTCATCACTATCGATGAGAAGACAGAAAAGGAGAAACGGTCAACCGTTACTTATCTCGTACAGGGCAGTTCCGTACAGACCGCAGTCAAGAATGTTGAAGAAGTAATGAAATCGACTATGATTGACTATGTCATAGCAGCCATTACTGAAACTAAGATAATGGATGTCTTTGAGCATAAGGCACAGGAAGCAAAATAAAAAGCAATATGGTAGATGTAGCAAAGAATTTACGTGAGGTCCTTGACAACCTTCCAAAAGGTGTCCGGTTGGTAGCTGTCAGCAAGTTCCACCCAAAGGAGTACATCGAAGCTGCATACAACGCAGGACAGCGCATCTTCGGCGAGAGCCACGAGCAGGAGCTCGCCAAGAAGGTGACGGAGCTGCCTGATGACATCGAGTGGCACTTCATAGGTCACTTGCAGACCAACAAAGTGAAGTACATAGCTCCTTATATCTCAATGATTGAGGCTGTGGACAGTTTGAAATTGCTTAAGGAAATAAACAAGCAGGCTGCTAAGCATGACCGTGTCATAAAGGTTCTGCTTGAGCTGCACATAGCCGAAGAAGAGACAAAGTACGGTCTTACACTCGACGCCTGCCGTCATTTGCTTGACGACGGACAATGGCATGACTTGCAGAACGTGCACATCTGCGGACTGATGATGATGGCTTCCAACGTTGATGACCAGGAACAGATACGCCGTGAGATGACTCTGGCTGCCGATTTCTTCGACGAGGTGAAGGCAAAGTACTTCGCCGACGACCCTGAATTCAAAGAACGCTCTTGGGGAATGTCCCACGACTACAAGATAGCGGTGCAGTGCCGCAGTACTCTTGTGCGTGTAGGAACTTCGATTTTCGGACCGAGAGTTTATTGAAAAAAGGCGTTGCGGATTTCCGCAGCGCCTTTTTCATTTCTTTATTTAATAATGATTTTCTTCTTGTTGACGATGTATATGCCTTTTGGCAGGCGTGTCTTGTCAGTTCCAAGATAAGCACCCGTTATCGAGAAGATACGATTGTCAGCAGGTTTGATATCAAGAGGCTTCTCTACATTATTAATATTACTAACCACCTTCTTGACTCCGAGGAAGTCGAATGATACAATTCCCGCGCTGTCCTCAGCGATATTCAGAACTGGCTTGTTGACGGTTGTTCCGCTGAAAGTCGTGAACGAAAGGATAGAGTCAGCCCCCGTCGTTCCCGGGTATGTGTCGCCGGCCATGTCAGCAAAGTAGTTTACCGGACTTGAATCATGCGCGTAAGATGCCATGGCACCAAGTTTTCCGTCGGCAGGGATAACTACCACGCGCGGCTTCGTGCCATTGTTAGGACGGTCGGAGTAGTTGACGTCATCCTTGGCGTAGCTGACACGATATGCAAGAAGTCCATGACCAGGCAGATAAGTGTTCCATTTCTTGTTCTGAATGTTCTGCAAATACATTGCCTCATTCCTCACACTGTCGTTCAAAACCTTATAAGCCTTGGCGTTCGGGGCTTTCTTATCGATGTAAGCCATGTCCACATGAGTCGTGTCCGAAAGCGTATCAACATTCATCCAGCCCATGACCTCGCGCTCCCAGGCCGTGTATGCTGTTGGATATCTGCCACTGCGGACATACTCTCCGCCATCCATCAGGTCCCAATACTCCATTCCGAAGTCGTCCTTATTGTAGCCGGTAGAACCTGATGTAGCATATATGTCAGGCAGACCCATGGTATGCGAGAACTCATGGCAGAACAATCCGATGCCGTTTATACGTTTTGTTCTTGACCTTTCAGAACCTGATAGCTCATTGTTGACACCATAGCGGTATATAACCTTTCCATCACAGGTGTCAAGAGCCTGACCTCCCGACTTCGGCCAAATATCGTCGCTGCTGTTGCCGGTCTCACTTTGAGAGTGTCCCGCATAAATAATGTAAACCAAATCGACATATCCGTCGTTGTTGGCATCGTACTTACTGAAGTCAACGCTGTCGTCAACGGCAGTGCACGCATCCTTGAAGAGTGCCTTCATATTGTCGCCGCCCTTGCCGTAGTATGCCAGCGGATTGGCGAGACGTACAGGTCCGACAAGGTCGAACTGCGGTGTGAACTGTCCGAAACTGACATCCTTGAAGTAGCCACGGACACCTTTCGGGTTGTTCTGCTCACCATAACCGTGCGAAACAATGCCGCCGCTGTCGTTGTTGAGGTACTCGTTGAAGCTGAGCTTTGGATTTCCGATTGTGAAAGTTGTGTCGGAGAACTCTACGAGTATGACGAGAGCCTTCGGACTACCCGTGTGCGGGAAGAGCGTGCTTAAGTTTCTAATCTGCATTTCCTTTGTGAGCGGGTTGCTGTTGGTGGCGTTATACAACTCAAAAGGCTGACCGAGGCGTGCCTCTGCATACTTTGCAAAGGCGGTGCGGTCCTGACTTAACGCTATGTTACGTTCCTCAGTCGAACGCGTGAGAGCCTCGTGGGCAAGCTGATTGGTTGCCGACAGGCTTCCGTCGCTGTTCACTACGGCAGCGTAATAGCCATTGCCGTTTTGCAGAACGAGCATCCCGTCGGTCGTAGTGTACCAGTTTATGTTCTCATCACCATGCAGAATGACGGTCAACTGTGTACCGTCAGGCTGACTGACGGTGAATGGAAATGAATTCGCCTTTGCTGCAAAGGAACTTATTGCAGCCATTATGGCGCAAATAGTGAGTAGTATTTTCTTCATATTCTTTATGAAATGATGTTTCCTTTTCTACTTTATATGATTTCTGTTGTAAAAGTACTGCCCCTTGCCTTTTGTTCTGTGCCCATAGCTAATAGCCTTGACGGGACAGTGATGATAGCACGAAAAGCATGTAAGGCACTTGCCGTTGTGTTTCCATTGTGGTGTTGCCTTCTCTCCGTCGTCGGCAATGTCGATGTCGTTTACTGGGCAAAGCTTCTCACATGTGCCGCATCCCGTACATCTGTCCTTGTCGACATGGAACGGCTTATCGGTTATGAGGTGCTTCAAGAAGAAAGCGCCGACGGGTCCGGAGAAGAACCCAGGCAACGGCCCGTGTGTCACCATACTCACGCCTTTCTCTCGTTTGACTATACATTTTATATATGTATCAAGGTCAGACGCAGCCTTCTGCTTTTTCTCATTTTCTTTTTTGAGCGTGTCAACATCCATGAACGGCAGACCGACATAACTTTCCGGCATGATGAGCGAGAAACAGGCGTCGAGCCTGATGCCCTTTGATGCAAGCAGCTTGTCGAGTCTTTCGTCGGCAAGTCCGATGGAATCGCCTGCCGTTACCACAGCGTAGCAATATTGTCCGGTATAGTTCAACTTCAGTTTTTCAATGAACCGGATTACGATTATCGGTACTCGCCAGCCGTGAATAGGAAATGCGAACCCCAGCCGCTCGTCGTCGGTAAGATTATAGCTACAGTCTCCCGGTATGGCATCAGCCATGTTGATGAGCTTGTCGTCAGTAGAGGCGGCTAAGTCCTTAGCCGCCCACTTGGTGTTTCCCGTTCCTGAGAAGTAGAATATCATTACTTAGTCGTGTTGTTTGTTGCCATTGGCTCTGGACTTAATACCTTGACGATAACAGGAGTCTCAACCTCCTTGCGCCATTCTTTGAGATACTTGAACCAATCCTTGGAGTTATGATAGCCAAACGTCTCATCATCACTGCTATACGTCAGCGTGTAGTGCATGTCGTTTCCTGGTGTTCCAATGACGAAAGTATAGTTGTCCTTGTCGGCAGGGACTTCCTTCACGCGTATCTTCTCAGGGATATATATACCCATTCCGATTGTTTCCTGTTTCTTTCCAATAGTGTCATTTGCTCCGGCAGGCCAGTCGTAGCCCCACTGTCCGCGCAGTCCGTCGTGGTCGGAGAATTCTTCTGAATTCTTCATGTGTATGAGACCCGTTGAGAATCCTATGCCCTCAGCCGGGTGAGAGAGGTGAACGTCAACGTCCATATCGCGATGTCCGGCCCACAAAGTATAGCGTATGCGGAGGTTCATCCTGATTTTGCTGCCCTCAGGCTTCCATCCTCTGTCCTCAACTTCTACTATTGTGCGTGCTGGTCCATAGCTTATGATGCGCTGGTCACGACTGTTTACGTCTGAAATCATCGTTGGCTTGTTTCCATCCCATCCTCTGAGAGCTCCGAAGCCGAAGGTGTTGCCAACCCAAAGAATGTCGTCGCCATATCCGGCAGCCTTCTGCTGTGGGTCCGTATAGAACTGAGTAGCTTTGAGTTCCAAGCCTTTGTTGTACTTTCCATATAAGTCGATGGTCTGCCGCTCGTCGAAATAGATGCGCATAGCTATGAGCTCGTTTTCGAATGCTACACCGTGGTGGTGCGGCAAGTGATACGGATCGAAGCAGTTCTTGTCCAAACTGAGTTCCTGAAGATAGTAGTTGTGCTTATTCTTGATTTTAATCTTCGGGTTGCGGAGTACTATCTCGGCGAACGTGCGGTTAGGATATGCCGAGTCGACGGCTTCCTTCTTCAGCGTGATATTGAACTTCTGAGTTTCCTTCTTGTCAATATCCGTGGTGAAAGCGAGCTCGTCCTTCCAGCCGTCCTGGTCCAAATCGTCGAGCTGCGACGGTATTTCCTTACCGTTAAGGGTTACCACGGCATTTTGCCATGCATCGTTTTTAGGCACCTGTACTACTACCGGCGCGTCCTTGCGTGCTTGTTTTGTAGGATTTGTGACTTCAACTGACATCTGCATCTGGGCTTGTCCGAACGACGCCGAAGCAACTGCCAGCATAAAGATAGTTGCTAAATTTCTCATGTAAGTATAATTATTGTTTCCACTACAAAGTTAGTCAGTTTTTCACTATTTTAAGTTTAAAGCAAATTTTAATGCCGTTGAATTTAACTTTTTTAGCAAAATATTTGTGTTTTAAAATAAATTTAAGTACTTTTGCAACTGTTATTCCAAACGGGAACATTGTACTGTTGAAAAAAGTTTATTCTATATTGGTTCTATTGCTAGTCCTCTGCGTTGGCTGTCAGATGAAATTCCAGGCCGATGAAGATGGAGAGGCTCCGTTGGTGAAGATAGAGCGTTACGACCGCTTGGAATATCGTTATCTTACTACCGCAGACTATTCGGCACTTCAGGAGATGAACACCGAGTACCCAATGGAAACCAGAACCCTTATTGAAGACGTCCTACAACTCGGAGATGCCACTGACCCCGACATCAACAACAAGTTCATTAACTTTTATCAAGATACCCGTCTGCAAAGTCTCATGACATACGCTGAGACGATGTATGCCGACATGGACTCGCTGAACTCTCAGTTCAACACTACCTTTACTCAGCTTAAGAAGATGATACCGGAGCTCAAGATACCGCGCATCTATGCCCAGTTGTCGGCGCTCGACCAAAGTGTCATTGTCGGAGACCAGACCATCGGCATATCCCTCGACAAGTATCTCGGAGCCGATTACCCCGCTTACAAGAAGTATTACCCCTACGAGCAGCGCAAGGTTATGACCCGTGAGTACATCGTTCCGGACTGTATCGTATTCTATCTCATGAGCCAGTATCCGCTTCGAGGTTTCGAAAAGCGGAGCCAAATGGAACGAGACTTGCAGCTGGCGCGTATCCAGTGGGTTGCAAATCAGGCTATGAACCGTCATTTCTTCACAGGAAAGAATATCGATAAGGTCGATAAGTTCATGAAGACAAATAGAAAGTTGAGTGTATCCAAAATGCTGGCGATGGATGATATTATGAAGTTGAATGTCTAGTAAAGCAGTGCTGGGAGCTGCTCCAATATTCATCCGATTTTAAGAAAGATATTTACATCAAAACCGAAGGTGTCCTTTTGCAGTGCGAAAGGACACCTTTTGCGTTGTAATAGCTCATCTTTTATCGCTCAAAAGTTGATGTACTGCAAGCCCAAAGCTGCCCTTTTGCGTAGACGTTGACAGTCAATGAGATACAGATACGTTTCGAATAGTATTGCTATTTGAAAATAATTGACATACTGCTTATGCCCCTTTATCCGCTAATTGACCTTGCGATATGTTGTTTTCCTTAAGGTAATTATTCAGAAGATTTGTAAACTCGTAATTCTTCAATCCCCATTTCGGCGCGATAAGAAGGTCAGCAGGACTCTGACTAACGAACCTCTCAAGTACGAGGGACGGTCGCAGACGTTGTATGTACTTACCTATGAGGTGGATATACTCATCCACTGTATAGACATGGAACGGTTTTTCGGCGTATATCTCAGCAAGGCGGGTGTCACGGACTATCTGCATCTGGTGGATTTTAAGTATGTCAATCGGAAGCGAGGAAATAATGGGTGCTTGCCGAAGGCTTTCGTTTTCATCCTCACCGGGTAGCCCAAGAATGATGTGAGCACCAGTGACAATGCCGCGGGAAGCAGTTGCCTCAACGGCTTTTCTGGCACAATCGAAAGTGTGAGAACGGTTTATGTAACGTAGGGTGTTGTCGTTCGCACTTTCAATTCCGTATTCTATGAGGACAAAAGTGTGGCGTGAAAGTCGGTCGAGATAATCAAGAAGTTCGTTGTCGACACAATCCGGACGCGTGCCGATTACGATTCCGACAACGTCATCGCAACTCAGTGCTTCCTCGTATAGTGACTTCAGCCTATCGATATTTCCGTATGTATTGGTGTGTGCTTGAAAGTAGGCGAGGTATTTCATATCGGGATACTTGCGTGAAAAGAATTCCTTGCCGTCGCGAAGCTGTTCCGTGACGGTCTTTCTGCCGTCACAGTAGGACGGATTGAAGGCAGAATTATTGCAGTAGATACAGCCTCCAGTGCTTAGAGTGCCGTCGCGGTTGGGACAGGTAAAGCCCGCGTCAATCGATATTTTCTGCACCCGGAAAGGGAATTGCCTGCGTATCCAGTGACCAAAATCATTATATAATTGTTCCATTGCTTTGCAAAAATACTAATTTTTAGTACTTTTGCAAACATAAAATGATAAATAAAATGAAACGATTTCTTTTTATGTGTGCAGCAATAGTATCGGCAACGATGATGTTTGCCGGTGATTCTATCTCACTAAAGTCGCTCACCGACGGCGACTTCGCGGCTCAGCGCATTTCCGGAATGACGCCGATTAACGGCACGTCGGAATATGCCCAGATTTCCCAGGATGGCAAGAAGGTCGTGAAATACTCTTTCAAGACGGGCAAGGAAACAGGAGTTGTCTTCAATATTGACAATGTCAAGGGCGAGAAACTTGACGGTTTTGACGACTACGAAATGACGGCTGACGGCAAATATCTGCTTATCGAGACCAACTACAAGCGCATTTACCGTCGTTCTTTTACAGCTGACTTCTATATATATAATGTGGAGGACAAAACTCTCCGCAAACTTTCGGACAACGGAGCGGAGCAGATACCGACATTCTCGCCCGACGGCAAGAAGATAGCATTTGTCAGAAAGAACAATATTTATATAGTTGACGCATCGGGAGAGAAGCAGATTACAACCGACGGAGAGTTCAACAAGGTCATAAACGGACTGCCTGATTGGGTCAACGAGGAGGAGTTCTCCTTCAACAACGCACTGGCATGGAGTGCCGACTCTAAGACGCTGAGTTGGATTCGGTATGACGAAAGCAACGTGAAGACGTATTCTCTCCAGCTGTTCAAGGGCTCGAACCCTGAGCTCGATGAGTATTCCGACTACCCGGGACTGTACAGTTACAAGTATCCTAAGGCTGGTCAGGACAACTCGAAGGTATCGGCATGGAGGTACGACCTTGCTTCCGGCAGCACAATGCAGTATCATCTGCCTCTCGATGCTGACGGATATATTCCCCGTATACGCACTACTGCGGATGCATCGAAGATAATTCTCTTCACAATGAACCGCCATCAGAATGAGCTGAAGATATACACTGCCGACGTAAAGACCGGTGATTGCAAACTGATTATCAGTGAAACCAATCCTAAGTATGTAAAGGAAGAGGCAATGGAGGGCGTCATCATTGGCAAGAAACATATCCTGCTACCTTCCGACCGTGATGGTGTCATGGGGCTGTACCTTTATGACAGCAACGGAAAGCTGCTCAATAAGCTTAAGACTGACAAGGAGGTGACGGATGTCTATGGATATGACGAAGCCTCGGGAAAGGCATATGTGCAGACGGTTGGCAATACTCCGATGGATAGGGAGGTTCGGATTGCCAGCGCATCAGACAGCAAATTGCTTACTCCGGCAAAGGGTTGGAACTCAGCTTATTTCTCTGGTGACTTCAAGTATTTTATGAATACATGGAGCGATGCTAATCATCCGTATGTCTACACCATTATGGATAACAGCGGACGGAAGGTTCGCGAGGTTCTTAACAACAAGAAGCTTGAGGATAAACTGGCTGCCTTCAAGCTTCGTCCGAAAGAGTTCTTCCAGTTGACAACTGCTGACGGAGTGACGCTGAACGGCTGGATGGTAAAGCCGGCGGACTTCGATGCTACTAAGAAATATCCTGTCGTGATGTTCCAGTATAGTGGTCCGGGCAACCAGCAGGTCATCAACAATTGGGGCGTAGGTTCTATGGGCAACGGTGGTCTTTATGATTATTACTTCGCACAGCACGGCTACATTGTCGTTTGCGTTGACGGGCGCGGATCCGGCGGTCGTGGCGCTGACTTCGAGAAGTGCACTTATCTTAAGATTGGAGAGCTTGAGTCGCACGACCAGGTGGAAACGGCCGTATGGCTCGGAAGGCAAAGTTACATTGACTCAACACGCATAGGAATATGGGGTTGGAGCTATGGCGGCTTCAATACGCTGATGAGTATGAGTGAGGGACGTCCTGTCTTCAAGGCCGGTGTGGCTGTTGCTCCACCAACAAACTGGAAGTATTATGATACTATTTATACAGAACGGTACATGAGAACTCCGCAGGAGAATCCTGACGGTTATGCCATCAACCCGATAAACCGTGCGAAGGCGTTGCATGGGAAACTGCTTATCTGCCATGGTGTTGCCGATGACAACGTGCATCCGCAGAACACTTTTGAGTATGCCGAGGCTCTTGTGCAGGCTGATAAGGACTTTAAGGAGAACTACTACACTAACCGCAACCATAGCATATATGGCGGAAACACGAGAAATCACTTGCTAAGGCAGGTGTCGCAGTGGTTCTTTGAGAATCTATAAAAAGCGAGCCGCCTTTTTAGAGGCGGCTTACTTATGGAATAATTTGCCAAGGAAGCTGTGTTTCTTTGGCTTTTCTTTTTTTGTTTCTTTTGGTTTGTCGTCATCCCCATACTGCTGTGTGTAGTAGATTTCGACATCAATCTGAGGTATGTCATCACCACTTATAATTCCGATTTTGCCCCATTGCGCAGCAAGAGTCTCACAGTCTTTCTTTGCCGTTTCTATATCGACATCATACGATTGGCGCAAAAAGTCGACCATATCGTCAACAGTGAACGAATCCAAACCTTCGACTTTATTCCACAGGTATGAAGAGGTCTCATTCATGCTTATTATGTTGCTGAAGTCAATATTCTCTTCTCCTTCAGCGACAAGTATGTTTTGACCTCAAACTTCTCTAATAACAAAATTTGGTTTGACTTTCATTTGTCTCTTATTTTATATTATTGTATTTTTCAAATTGTTCCGAACAATGGTATCCAAATTCTCCGATAAACTGCAAGGAGGTAACGGCGGATAGGGTAGAGATGCGTCCAGAAGAATGAGTAAATTCTCCACTTCTTTCCGCTTATAAGGTCTATCTTGTTGCGTCCCTTGCGGTAGAAGCCTATTACGCCTCCGCAAATATCACTCATTTTGCAATGTTCATCGCCAAGATTGCCGTCGCCACGCAACGTAACATTGTCTCCGTTAATCTTTATCAGTCGGTGTAGGACGAAGCGGCCTTTGGATATTTCGGCGAGCACTGGGTCTCCAACCTTCGGGTTAACGGGCTTTGTCAGCAGTGCCTTGTCGCGGTCGTCCTCTAGAAAAGGACGCATGGAGAAACCTTTGAGACGCAGTGTCACTGTGTGACCTTCGTTGAGTAGCTTCACGATTTGTGGCAGCAGGGTAGCGTTGTCGAAATGTATCTCTGTTATTTGGCTATTGTCTTGTGGCATATTTCTGCCGATTCTTTATCAGGAAGGCAATGAAGTGTGTATATGTTCGTTGTCTCTACAATCTTTGTTATAGTGTCGCAGATGCGATTGTATATGTCTATGTCCCATTTCATCGATGAGCAACTAGGAAGCAGACTCGCGAATGCCTCGATGGGATTAAGCTTGTCAACGGAATTAACCTTAGCCCGGTCGATGCGTGTTATGGCTCCAAGCGGGGCGCGGGTGTTGCGGTAGCATGGCGTCTTGCCGCTCCATGGCCCGCCATAAATGTACGGCTTGCCGTCGATAATGCGTACAATTGGGTTGTCGTCGTTCATCAGGTCGCAGCCGGGAATGTATCTCAGCCACATGCTTACCTGCGTACTCTTTCCTGTTCCGCTCTTTGCTATGAACGCATAGCCGTATCCGTCGCATCTGACTAGTGACGCATGGATAAGTAGAGTGTCTTTGTTGGCTGCTGCGAAGGCGTAGGTTATCATCAAAGCGGTGTTCAATCCGATGCTTCGCATGTTCATATTGCCATTCAAGGCACACTTGCAGTCGGTGAAATCTTTATTGGTTTCGAGCAGACAACAGTCTCTGCCGTTGATGTCCTTAATGATAAATTGGTATCCGCCGTTGTCAATTCTATCAACAATCGTGTCTCCGTTGCCGGTCTCAAAACGTCGAATGCGCTTCCTGCGCTCCCGTGGTATGGGACTCAAGGTGTCGTCAACGGTCAGCTGAAATAGCCTTTCGCCGTCGGTATGCTCTACTTCGAAGCCACTAAGGGACTCTACAAGACGTATATTATTATAGGTTGTGTCGGCGAAAATTACACGGAAATTGAAATCAGCTACTATGAAGTCGTTGACTTGTGACATGCTATTTCTTTTTGGTTTTGCTTGATTCCTCTGCTGCGCGCTCTGCTTCCGTAGGGTCGACGAAGTATGTTCCTTCGTCAGGAGTTACAGTCTTGAAAGTGAAATCGTCGTTAGTGAGGTATGTGACATCAAACTTGTTCTTCGATTTTGTAGTGTATTTCGCCTTCAGTTTCTCGTATCTCTTCTCGGCTTTGTCCTTCTCCAATGCGTAGAATGTTACGCATGTTCTGTGCAACTGACCACGGTTATCGAAGTAATTGCGCAGCTGATTGGAATATTCCTCACGATTTACGAGAAAGTGATTACGGTCTTTTGACAGGTATCCTTCAACTTCCTGTACTGTGGTGAAGTACACTATGGAGTCGTTGAAAGAAGCTGAGAAACCGAAGATATAGACTTTCTGCTTCACGCTTCCCTTTGCCATAGACGTCATTGCTATGCAGAGCAATATGGCTGATAGGTAAATCTTGATATATTTCATAAGATATCTGATGCCTTTATTGTATCATTGTCCTAAGAACGACTTAAGCAGCATGTTGTTGGTGTTGTGCCGCAGCCGTCTGATTGCTTTTTCCTTTATCTGGCGGACACGCTCCCGCGTCAGTCCGTATTTGTCGCCAATCTCCTCAAGGGTCATCTCCTGTTGTCCTATTCCAAAGAAAGCTTTGATGACATTACGCTCTCTTGGACTCAAAGTTTCCAGCGCACGCTCTATTTCCTTTTGCAAACTCTCACGCAGCAGATCTTTGTCAGCGCTCGGAGAATTGCCATTCGGAAGGACATCGAGCAGGGAATTGCTGTCGTCCGACGTGAAAGGAGCGTCAACGGAGACATGTCTCGTGTCGGCCTTTATTGCCTCTACGATTTTCTCCTCTGGTAAATCGACGTCGCCAGCAAGCTCTTCTATGCTTGGCATACGTTCGTTTTTCTGTTCGAACTCTTTTGCCGCGCGGCTCACTTTGTGAAGTGAACCAACCTGATTGAGGGGCAACCGCACCATGCGACTTTGCTGGGCCAGTGCCTGCAAGATGCTTTGCCGTATCCACCAGACTGCGTATGAGATGAATTTAAACCCACGGGTCTCGTCGAATTTGTGTGCCGCCTTTATCAGTCCGACGTTTCCTTCGTTGATAAGGTCAGGCAAACTCAATCCCTGATTCTGGTATTGCTTCGCCACAGAGACAACAAACCGTAGATTGGCTTTCGTCAGTTCGTCAAGTGCTTTCTCATCGCCCTGCTTGATTCGCTGCGCTAGTCGCACTTCTTCTTCGGCAGAAATCATCTTCTCACGACCTATCTCTTGGAGATATCTGTCAAGTGATGCACTCTCCCGGTTCGTTATAGATTTGGTTATTTTCAGTTGTCTCATTCAGTCCAGTAGTTAAGCAGTGCAAATGTAGCTATTTTTTTGGAACTGCACAAATTTATTTCGCGAAATGTAACAAAAAGGGCTTGATACAAGAAATATGCATCAAGCCCTTTATGAAATTATAGTTTTGTGCTACTGTCCTGAATGTTACTCAGACAGGGGAACGGCGTAGTAGTTCTTTTTTCCTGATGGGAAGATACCCTGTATCCAAAGTACCGGGTTCTTGCTTGTCGATGCTGCCTTGACGGCATCTTGCAAATCGCTGATGGTCTTTACCGGTTCGTCGTTGACATACTGAATGATGAAGCCCTTAGGAACGCCTGCGTCCTTCAATGCACCTGCATTAACCTTGAGTACTTCGAGACCGTGTCCGATGTTCAACTGCTTCTTTTGCTCTGCTGTTACTTCACGGAAGCTTGCGCCGAGAACATCAATGTCGGCTGTCTTGACAATCTTCGTATTGCCCTGAGCATTCTTCAGAGTTACAGTCTTTGTAACACTCTTCTTGTTGTGGAGGTATGTGATAGCGACTTTATCGCCCGGTTTCTTGCTCGCAAGATACTCCTGGAGCTCTGACATCTTATCGATTTCGCGTCCGTCAATCTTCGTTATGACATCACCTTTCTGCAAACCAGCTGCTGCACCTGCTCCGTCCTCACTGACTTCATCAACGTAGACACCTTCGTTTGTGCCTAAATCGACATCCTTGCCTTTGTCTTTCTGACTGTCAATGTATGAATGAGCATCCATACCCTTGATGTCAAGGACTGCACGCTGTACTGTTCCGTATTCCTTAAGGTCCTTGACGACCTTGGTCATGATAGATGTTGGAATTGCGAAACCATAGCCGCTGTATGAGCCTGTTTGTGAATAGAGCATTGCGTTGATACCTACGAGCTCTCCCTGAGCATTGACAAGAGCACCGCCGGAGTTACCCGGGTTGATGGCAGCATCAGTCTGGATAAAGCTTTCGATACCGTTGGCGCCAATGCCACGTGCCTTTGCGCTGACGATACCTGCAGTAACGGTAGAGCTAAGGTTGTATGGGTTGCCCACGGCGATTACCCATTCGCCGACCTTAAGCTTGTCGCTATCGCCGATAGGAAGTGTCGGAAGGTTCTTGCCGTCTATCTTTATAAGTGCAAGGTCTGTCGTTTTGTCAGTTCCAATAATCTTCGCTGAGAACTCACGGTTGTCGTTCAAGGTTACGGTAAGCTCATCTGCGCCTTCAACAACGTGGTTGTTGGTAACGATGTAACCATCTGGTGAGATGATGACACCTGAGCCTGTAGCCTGCTTCTTAGGAGTTTGGATTTGCTGCTTGCGTGTTCCGTTGCCGTCATTTGGACTTCCAAAGAAGCCAAATGGGTCGAAGAAGCCACCCCATGGGTCGTCAGGAACATCAACGGTCTGTACCTTTGAGTTCTGAACATACTTGATATGAACAACAGCAGGTACGGCTTTCTCCGCAGCATAAGTTAAGTCTACAGGTTGTCCTGCTACTGTCGTCTGTGCCGGTGCTGCATATACTTTAATCGCCGTAACGGTCGATAGGGCAAGTGCTGCAACACAAGCACCACCCATAAGATACTTTGATAAATTCTTCATCTTCATGTTGACTTATCTTTAAATTTACTTTCTGTGTTCTTTCAAACTGACGGATACATTACCGTTCTGTTTAATCGTTGATGCAAAAGTAAGCGCATTTTTTGTAAATCTGTCAATTTGTCCGTTTGTTTTATCCCCTTTTAACAATCTAAATTAACAATTTAAATGCTCTTAAAGACCTACTGTCATGTTTTTACATTCGTTCAGATACCTAATAATTCTAAAAAAGTTGTATAACTTGGTAGCGTTTTTCGAAATTTTGAATGTTTTATTTTGCAATCTCTTTGTTTTGCAGTATCTTTGTAAACTCAAAGCAGTGCCACGGCTCTGCCGTCTGTATCCGAAAGGTGCAGGAGGAAAGTCCGGGCAGCATAGGGCACTCCTCTTCCGAAAATAGAAGCTATTGGCGACGATAGGAGTTGGCAGAAGAAAACAACCGCCACGACATGTGGTAAGGGTGAGAAGGTGGTGTAAGAGACCACCGGCAGGCGGGTGATCGTCTGGCCGTGTCTTCAGGAGGCTGCAAGTTCATGTAAACCATCGTATGAAGGTTGCCCGTCTGACAGTCCTTTGGGCTGACGATGGAGGGTAGAACGCTTGAGCTGTGGGGCGACTCACAGTCTAGATAAATGGCAGGCACCAACCGTTGACATATGTTTACGGTTGGAACGGAACCCGGCTTACAGTGGCTCTGCTTTTTCATTTGACATTAAATATCAGGTTTATGAGTAGTTATATGTTCAAACTCAACCAGTCTCAATCGTTGGAGACGGACCTTAATGATTTCCAGCATAAGATAGAACGCCTTATGCGCGAGCATAAAGAAGAAGTCGATTTTCCACTGTTGGAAGACTTCAAATTGCTGCCCGATGAGCTTGACGATTATCTCTTCGAACGTCAGGCAATACTTGACAGCAAGGGAAGCGAGCGTAGCAGATATACCGTAGCAGGAGTACTGATAGCTCTTCCGGTAATTGTTATCTCCGCATTCCCCGAGACCAGCCTTCCATGGGGTGACTGGAGCTTGCTTGTTGCGGTTGCAATCGGTGTGGGATTGTTTCTCCTCTATCTTGCCATTCAGAAGGCTGTGATAAAGGGAAGACTGTCGAGACTGGACTCAAACAGCCCTGAAGCCAAGAGATATGTAGACCAATTACTTTACAAATACGAACAATAGAATATGGACTTGCCTGACTTCCTCAAATACAGAGACTATTTCACAAAGAATGCTTTTGTAGAGAAAATATCACGAATAGCAAAGCGCTCAGGTGCTAAACTTGTCTATGCCGCTCTCATTTTGTACTATACACTTGAAAGCGACAAGGTGTCCGTTAAGGACAAAGCAATAATAATTGGTGCCCTTGGCTACTTTATCAGTCCGTTGGATGTAATCCCTGACGCCATACCGATAGCAGGTCTGGGCGACGACCTTGCCGTTTTGATGTACGTTATACATAAGGTGTGGAACGAGGTAAGCGACGATGTAAAGGCCAAAGCGCACTCGAAGCTCTCAAAATGGTTTGATGAGGATGAACAGAAGGCTGCCGACGACCTTTTCAATGAGAATGTTGAGGACAACCCGGTTTAAGCGTTCGTTAATGTGTTGCTGAATGCAACGTAATTTATCTTAAACCAAAAGGATTCGGAAATAATCACTTAAAGAATACAGAAAGAAAAAGAGGGTGTATCATAATTAAGTTTTATGGTGTATCCTCTTTTCTTTTGCAATGATTGTCGTAAAATTAGGATTAGGCCGACTTTTTAGTTAAAATTCCATTTTTCATTGTTTCTAGAGTCGTCAGGACCACAAGTAGGCAGAAATTGGCCGTTTTAGCGGCTCCAAAAGGCTTTCCTTTGCCTTTTTTGTTGATTTTCGAGCACATTTTCTTTATGTTGAAAGCAATTGCAAAGAAGGCAAAGTCCATCTTGACCTTGTCCATACCGAAGTGCCTGAAGCGTTTGTAGTTCATGTCGTACTTCATCTGTCCGAAGACGGCCTCTGGCTCTATGCATCTTTTCCCCCCTATACTTTATTCCTTCTTCCGAAGTAAGTCTTTCCGCGGCCTGCTTTCTGTATTTGGCAAGACGGTGGTTGACCTCGATGATCCTGTTGCCCTTACTCCTGAAGCATCTGCACCGCAGCGGGCATCCGTCGCACCTTTGGGCTCTGTATCTCGCCTTCTCCGCGACATACCCGCTTTCTGTCCTCTCACGCGATGTCCCTATCCTCACCATGTGCTGTCCCATCGGGCATACGTAGTAATCCTCGTCCGCGTTGTAGTACAGGGCCTGCTGTGAGAAAGGGTCCGGCTCGTAGTGCATGCGCTGCTCTATGTGGAAGCGGTTGTACTTCACGTAAGCCTCAATCCCGGCCCTGTCCATAAAGTGGTAATTCTCCTCTGAGCCATACCCGGAGTCGGCGACCACCGTTGAGGGAAGCCTGTCATAGCGCTCATGGCATGATTTCAGGAATGGTATCATCGTAAGCGGGTCGCCAGGTGTCTGGAACAGCCCGAAGTCAAGGATAAACTGGTTCTCTGTCCCTATTTGCAGGTTGTAGCCCGGTTTTGTCTGTCCGTTCATCATCGCGTCTTCCTTCATTCTCATGAATGTCGCGTCCTTGTCTGTCTTGGAATAGGAGTTGCGCTTGCCGAGAGTCTCCAACTTCCGGTCATACTCTTCCAGCTTGTCAGCGTGCTGACGGAGCTGTCTGACTTGCTGCCGCTCTTCCTTGCGTTTTTCTTTATCTTCCTTTGTAGAAGGCTCGGGGTTGGCCTCCAGGGTCTTGTTGAGACGCTCGGCCATGTCACGCAGGTCGCTTGGAGTGAAACACAACGGCTCGTCTTCATTGCCGTTCTCCTGTGCAATGGAATCATCCACCTGCTCCAACAGGACCTTTATCTTCTCCATGAGTTTGGCACGGTTCTTCTCTGTCGACTTCCTCCATACAAAGGTGTACTTGTTCGCCTTTGACTCTATCTTCGTTCCGTCTATGTACTCTACGTCAAGACTGATGTAGCCCTTGTCCGCGAGCATGACCACAAGCTGGGTGAACACTTCGTTTATCTCATCCTTCACCCTGTTGCGGAAACGGTTGATGGTGTTGAAGTCCGGCTGTTCGTAGCCTGCCAGCCATATAAAATGTATGTCACGCTTCAGGGCTTTCTCTATCTTGCGGCATGAATAGATATTGTTCATGTAACCGTAAAGAATTGCCTTGAGCATCATCTTGGGGTGGTAAGGACTGCGCCCGCGCTCTCGGTATAGCTTGCGGAAATTACCCAGCTTGAGCTGGTCCACTATGGTGTCTACAATGCGGACGGGGTCGTTTTCCGC